>JAKSOY010000190.1 GCA_024405255.1 Kiritimatiellia bacterium | reverse complement strand
ATTGTTCGATTGTTCGGATTGTTCGATTGTTCGGATTGTTCGATTGTTTGGATTGTTCGGATTGTTCGGTTGTTCGGTTTGTTTGATTGACTGATTGTCTGATTGAAAAAGGAGAGTCTTATGTTTCATGTCTCGCGTCTCGCGTCTCTTGCATTACCCCTGGCGATGGCCTTTGCCGTCTCGGCGGTGGAGAGCGCCAACATCGGCGGGCTTCTGGAGATCAATTCAAGCGCGACGAACACGATCGTCAACGTGCCGTGGGTCGGCTTCGCCGAGAACGACGCCACGCCGATCGACATTGCCGCGCTCGTGAAGACGCGCAACCTGGCGGTCGGCGACACGGTGATGGCCGTGAAGCCCAACGGGGACTACGAGGCCTGGTCGGTCGGCGAGAAACGCGCGTGGGTGCCGGTGACGACGATTGCGAAGGTGCCGGGCGCGCAGACGCTTGCCGAGGCGGCGGCGGCCAACGAGCGCACCCTCAAACGCGGTCTCGGGCTGTGGCTGGTGCGCTGCGGCGAAGGCGCGGACCTGTCCAAGCCGTTCTACGTGAGCGGGCAGTACGCGGCCGCGTCCGAAACCGTCACCGTCGCCGGGGTCGGGTCGGGCGCGTCGGCCTGGACGCTGCTCGCCAATCCCGACCGTACGGCCGTGACCAAGCTCAACGACATCGAGTGGAATGACAATCCACTCGCGGGCGATGAGATCGCCGTGGTGAAAAACGACGGCGCCCACCAGATCTTCACCTGGAAGAACGGCAAGTGGGGCACGGGCGGCGGATGGGTGACCGATCGCGCGACCGGGCTCATGAGGCAGAAGGCGCGCGACACCTCCGCAGAGGTTTCCGCCGGCGCCGCCATCTGGTACGTGCGCAGGGGCGAGGCGTTTTCGTTCAGCTGGAAGAAGGCCGGCGAGTGAATTTGGGACGACGTGCATTATTCAAGATGTAGATTCAATAAGGAATTCCAATGAAAAGATTGTTTGCTGTTTTGGTACTGGTTTCGGCCTGTTTCGCGAGTCGGACGGGGAAGGCCGAAGAGGCCCTGCTCTGGTGTTTCAACGATCCGAAAATCACAGGCTCGAACGAGCAGACCTATCAGGCCAAAGACGTCACAGGCCCGGGAGGAGAAAAAATCAACGCCATTCGCATGAAGGCGGTTGACGGGGACACTTCGAGCTACCTCCAGCTCTACGCGAGCAACGGCTCGGAATTCATTTCGCTTGGCGACGCGCTGGCGATGCCGAGCGAGGGCGAGGACGGCTGGGTCCTTGAGCCGCTCTATGCGGGTCTCGGCGAAAGCTACGCGCGCGAAGGCGTCCAGTTCATGGTCGAGCTCGGCGCCTACCGCAACGTCGACGATTGGACCGTGCTCGCCTACGGCACGCTCGCCGACTACAGCGCGCTGCTCTCCGAGCACATCCAGCAGATGAGTGCCACGGCGGCGCCGGCTGGGTCCGCCTGGGACGGCGGCGCGTATTCGATCCCGGAGCCGTCCGGCGCGATGCTGCTGCTGCTGGGCGGCGCGCTCCTGAGCTTGAGAAGAAAGCGCCATGTCTGAAGAAGAAGGCCTGTCCTTTCGCGGGAAGACGGATCGGCTGACGGCGCTGACGGCCGTCGTGACGGGTCTGGCGGCCTCGCTCGCGTTTTACTTCTGCCTCGCGGACACGCTTCCGTTCGGGGCCGACAGCGCATACACGGCCGAGTGCGTCTTCGGCGCGCGGCGGGGCGTTCCGGTCGTCTGGGGGCTGCTTGTCCGCCTTTGCTGGACGTTCCTCGACGGCGCGCCGGCCTTTCGCCTGGGGGTCGTCTCGGCGCTCGCCGGCGGCATCGCCGCCGGCGCCGTCGCCTTTTCCGTGCGCCGCGCGTTCATGTGGGCTGTCGCGAACACGAGAGACGACAGCTCGTACAGCGGCACCTTTCTCGCCCTCGTAGGACCGGTCGCGGCGTTCTTCTTCGCCTCCATGCCCGAAGTCTTCGCGGCCGCCACGCATGTCGGGCCCTACGCGGTGCAGCTGGCGCTTGCGATGCTTGCGATCGCGCTGACTTTCGGCGGCATCCGCCTGTCCGAGACGGATGTTCCCGACAAGCTGCGAACCCTGGCGGTGGGGTTTGTCGCCGGCCTGTCGGCGGTCGAGGGCACGCCCGGCCTCGTCGCCTTTCCGCTTGTCGTCGCGCGGACCTGGTTCGACTCGGTGAAGCGCCGGCAGATGAGCCCCACGGTCGTCGTCGCGTGGTTCGCCCTCGGCTTCGCGCTCGCCGTCGGGCTGGGGCTTCTGCTCGGGTGGTCGATCCCGACAAGGCTGCCCGGCGTTCGCCTCAGCACGGTCTGGCTGTTCCTCGCGGGTGCGGTCGCCACGCTGGTCTACGGGGTGGTCCGCCGGTGGAGCGTGACGGGCGATGCGTTCGTCGTGCTCGCCGTCACGCTGGCGATCGCGGGCGTCCAGACGTCGGTCTGCGTCCGCCGCAGCGGGACGGGGCGGGCTGCGGACGAATACGTGCGCGGTCTCGTGAAGGAGGCCGAGGGGCGTCGCTGGCTCGTCAGCGACGGAGTCTTCGACGCCCTCCTCCGGTTCTATCTCCCCTCCATGACGCATCTCGTGACGTTCGGCCGCGAAAGCGACAGGGCGCACGGCGAAGAGATCGCGCGGTGGGTGCACGAGGAACGGCCCGAGGCGGACGACGACCTGCTGCTGGTGGCCGATCTCGGGCCGTCGCGTTTTGTGGAATTCTGGATGACCCGTCCGGACGCGGCGACGAACTGCGTGTTCGCGACCGTCTTCGAGCCGCCGGCTGCGGACGGTCAGAGGCGGTCGGTCAGTCCGCTGGCGTTCTGCTGGCGGCCGGAGGCGGGGGAGGTCGACGCGGCGTCGGCGGAAAGGCACTGGCGCGACGCCTGGTCGAAGACGGCGCCGCTCCTTCGGGGACGCGACCGGGCGGCGGATCTGATACGGTGTCGTTTCTCGGCGCACGGCAACGCGGTCGGAACGCTCCTGCAGGAGACAGGCCAGAAGGAGCGGGCCTGGGCGACGTACGCGTTCGTGCGCAAGGAGGTGGACAGGAAGAATCTGTCGCTTCTCCTGAACATGGACGAAATGGCCCGCCGCGGACTCGCAGGCGACGACGCGGTCGCGAAGCTCGTCGCGAAGGAGGTCCGTACGGAGCTTTCGGACATCAAGGGGCTGCACGCGCTGCGCAACCAGCTGGCGGAAGGCGGGCGTCTCTTCGTGCCGCAGGACGTCCGCAGCCGCCTGGCGGAAAACGTGCGCGCGCGCCAGCGCGCGTTCTGGGAGACGCCGTCCGGACAGCTTCTGCGCCAGGGGCTCGACCGGCTGGAGGCGGCGGAGAAGCTGAAGGGGAAGTCCCGTCTCGCCGAACTGGATGCGATCGCGAAGGCCGCCAGGCCCGCGCTCGACGACCGCGCCGTCGCAGCCTGGGTGAAAGACCTTTTCCTCGGCCAGCTCGCGCAGCTGCGGGGAGGCGCCGGCCTGATCGAAGCCCAGCGCCGCTACCAGTCCGTCGTCGACCGGGGCGAGGGAGACGTCAAGTTGGCGTTCAACCGGCTGCTGGCGGTCGACATGGCGCTCGGCGACAAGGACACGCTGGAAAACGACGCGCTCAGGATCCTGCGGCGCGAACCGGGGCATGCGCTCGCGAGCGCGCTGGCGGGTTCGACGCGGCTCATGCGGGGCGAGAGCGCCTCGGCGCTGCGCTTCCTCAGGAATGCCGAACGGCTGGGCCTGAGGTCCGCCGCCGTCCTCAACGACATGGCGCTGGCGCTTTCGCGCCTCGGGCGGCACGACGAGGCGCTCGCCGCGGCCCGCCGGGCGGTGGAGGCGGACCCGAAAAATCCCCACGTGCGCGCGACGCTGGACGAAGTGTCTAAGAATATGAAGAAGACGGAGTGAAGATGAAGGGATAGACGACTACGAAGGGCAGGCAAATCTCGAAGGAATTTCTGTGTGTTGTCGCAAAGTTGGGGGATAGGAATCCGCAGTGGTAGGGCGCGCTCGAAGAGCGCGCCCTACCGGTTACGCCGTCCCCTACAATGCGACATTACCAAAAAAGAACGTCTCGTGCGAGATGGCGATTAAAAGGATTAGGCCGAAGTTCCACGAAGCAATTTCTCCGCTAACGCTACGAAATTACTTCGCGAAACTTCGGTCTAGACCTCGCCATGTTTACAGATATTAAAGTTCCAAGCGCCATTTTCGCAGCGATAGCGAAGAAAATGGCGCTTGGAACTTCGGATTAGGGGATGAACAGACGAGGTTGAAACCGTAACCCGAGAAAGATATAATAATTTCGGGTTGTAACCCGAAAAAAACATAATAATTTCGGGTTGATGCCGGAAGGGAGATATGCTATTCTATTTGTGCATGCCCGTTTAAAGGAGAAAATAGTGTTCATTAGACGAGATATAGAGTCTTTTTTGAAAAAAAGGATGTTTGACGGAAAGACATTGGTTGTCTATGGTCCGCGTCAGTCAGGCAAGACGACGAGCATTGAACATTACCTGAGGGAGCAAGGTCTCCTCGACGTGACCGTGACATTCAATGGCGACGAGCCTGCGCATTGTGAACTTCTTTCGGATATTTCGAGTGAACGGCTGAAGTTGCTGCTTGGGAAAAAGAAGATCCTTTTTATTGACGAGGCACATAAAATCGACAACATCGGATTGGCCCTGAAGCGGGCATGGGACAAGTTGAAGGATGTCCAGGTCATTGCTTCGGGGTCGTCAAGTGTTGAATTGTCCGACAAGATCGAGGAACCGATGGTCGGTCGCAAATTTGAATATGTACTTATGCCGTTGTCGTTCGCGGAGCTTGCCAATGGGACGTCGCCGCTTGATGAGATGCGGGAATTGGAGCGGCGTCTTATGTTCGGATCCTACCCCGACATCGTGTCCCATCCAGGTGACGAGACGGTTCGTCTACGGGAGCTTGGGAAAGGATACCTCTACAAAGACATTCTTAAGATGGGGGAAATCCGGCGGCCTGAATTGCTTGACCGTCTTGCCAAGGCGCTGGCTTTTCAGATTGGGCAGGAAGTGTCTTCAATGGAATTGGCTCAAACGGTTGGTACGGATGACAAGACCGTTGTGAAGTACATCGATATTCTTGAAAAGGCCTACATTGTTCGAAAGGTTACAAGCTTTTCACGGAACTTGCGAAACGAGTTGAAGAAATCAAAAAAAATCTATTTCAATGACTGTGGTATAAGGAATTATGTGATTGGCGATTGGCGCCCGTTGAGCCAGCGGGGAGAGGTCGAGATCGGACATCTTTGGGAAAATTATCTGGTTGCGGAACGGGCGAAATGGCGACTTGTCAACGAACCGGATACACGTGAGTTCTTTTGGCGGACGACGCAACAGCAGGAAGTCGATCTTGTGGAAGAGGGGGCGTCTGTTTTGCGCGGATTTGAGTTCAAGTGGAGTAATAAAAAAGAAAACATGCGCTTGCCGCAGACCTTTACGAAGGCCTATCCCCAGGCGGTCTGTCGATGCGTTGTCCCCCGTTCCTTGCCGACATTCCTCCTTTGAAATTTTGATAACCAAGGTGATGAAGTCTGATAAAAAAAGAAGGTGTCATTGTATGAGTACGATGAATGTGCTGAAAGTCGTTGGATTGGCCGCGGTGGCATGGGCGGGCTGTTCCGCTTTTGCCGCTCAGACGCTGGTCGATTTTACGAAGGAACCGGCGCACGGGTGGCGGGTCGACAGCCATGCGAAGGACCTGACGACCTCTGAAAAGGGATTCTCGTTCACGGTCACGGGCGACGATCCCTGGGTGATCGGGCCGATGAAGCCGATGCCGGCGCTTCCGAAAACGACGGAACGTCTGACGTTCACACTGACAACGGAACCGATGAATGCCGGGAACCTTCAGTGGCAGCTCTTCTGCCGGGGAGAGAAGACCGGTTTCAACGAGGTGCAGAGCTGTCGTTTCCAGCCCGTGGGCGATCCGCCCTACACGCGGTTCGTCGGCGAGATGGATGCTTCGGTCTTTCCGCGGGGGCAGGGGGCCCTTCGCCTCGATCCGCCCGGCAAGGACGGCAACTACACGGTGAAGAAGATCGAGATCGACTTCGTCCTTCCGAGGTGGCGCTATGAACCGAAGCCGGTTCCGCCGTTGGTGATCCCGGCGTCCACGCCGCTTGTGCTGACGGGAACCGAGTGGGAATTGCGCCACGATCCGGACCGCTTTGGCGCGTTCCGCGTCATCGTCCGCGGCAAGCCCGTGGAGAACAACCCGTCCGAACCGCTCGTCTACCAGGACAAGGCGGGGAAGGTCTGCACGCTCGATTGGGAGACCGCGAAAATGTCCGTGACGCGCACGGGCGCCGATCTCGTGACTTCGGTGAAGACGACAGACGCCGACGGGCGCGACTGGACGCTGACGCGTCTCTTCCGTTCGGTCGACGAGGGCCGTGCGCTCACCATCTCCACGACTTTCAACTGTACGGAAAAGGGTGCACCCGTGACGGCGAAGGTGTTCCATGTTCCGTTCCTGACGCTTTTCATCGAGCGTGGATCGCGCGGACACAAGCACCAGGCGATGCTGGCCGGTGTCGAGTACTTGGAGGACGAACCGTCGTCCAACCGGAAGGAATTCCGCACGCCGGAACATAATCGCCGCATTGTCGCCGAGTATCGTCTGTCGGCGCCGCTGGCGGTGTTCACGGATCCCGCGAACTGGCTGGGTTTCGCGTGGGATCGTTTCGCCGAAGGCGTGGAGGTCGCGCGTCCGGCGGGTCCCTCGCCGATCGCGACGGTGTTCGATTCGCCCGATCGTCTCTTCGCGAGCGGTGGCCACCTCCTCGCATTCTGGGCGCCGGCGGTGGGTCCGTCGCGCCGCGAGTCGAGCCTTTCGATCTACTCGCCGGTCCCCTTGACGGAAACGACGCAGGCGGTGACGCTGCGCGCGGGCAAGGGCGATGACGTGGTGACGGCATTGTCGACGCTGATTCCGCCGGACCGTTTGCCGCCGCCGGACGAAGTTTCGCGCGGCGATGCGCTGGAACTGCTCGCGCACGGGTGGCTGGATTCGTCCGCACGCAAGGGACTGAAAGTGCGCCATGCCTGCACGCCGACGTTCCCGTACAGCCTGGCGGCCGATGCCGCCTATCTGATGAAGTATCTCGCGGCGCAGCTCTCGCGCACGGAACCGGCGCGGAAGACCCTGCCGCCGCGGCTGAAGGACGTCGCGAACCAGATGCTCGCGCAGATGAATCCGTCGCAGATTGCGCATGCCACGGTCTCGCACATCCGCCGTCCGGCGCCGGTGCTCCTCGGCGGCGATGTGACGAACAAGGTCAAGCGTGCCGCCGCGGAAACGGCGTCGCTCGCACGTGCGTATGCGGAGGCGAAGCGGATCTGGACGAAGCCGGCGAACAAGAACGTCGACCTCGGCGAGACGCTGGGGGCGAACCATTGCAATGGTTACACGTCGATGGGCGTGGACGACCTGCTCAAGCGCGCCGTCTGGTGCGGCGATGAAAAGGCGATCGAGCTGGCGCTTCAGGTCGTGGACAAGCTGACGGCGAACTATCACGGCACCGTGCCGCGCGGCGCGCAGCCGTGGGAAATGCCGCTGCATACGCCGGACATCATGGCCTCCGCGCGTCTGGCGCAGCTCTACACCTACGCCTATATGCTCAAGCCGGATCCGGCGTATCTGCGCGAAGCGCGCCATTGGGCCTATTCGGGCCTTTCGATGGTCTATCTCGTACCGCCGCCGCTCGCGGCGCGTCCGGGCGAGAAGGTGGGGCTGTATGCGACCTGCGGCGTGATGGGCGCGACGCATTGGGTGGCACCGAACTGGATCGGACGGCCCGTGCAGTGGTGTGGACTCGTCTATGCGGCGGCCTTGTGGGATCTTTCGGTGATGGACCCGCAGGGGGCGTATTGGCGGAAGATCGCGGACGGCATCACCACCTCGGGCATGCGGCAGACGCATCCGCTGTCGGATACGGAGAACCAGGGGCTGCTGCCCGATTCGTGGAACCTCGAGAAGCAGGACCGCTACTACTGTCCCATCAATCCGGGCACGGTGCAGGAGAACTTCGCCGAACACCTCGGCCTGCCGTTCTACTCGGTGCGTCCGCTCGCGCGGAAGGCGGGCGATCTGCGTCCGGCGCTGCTGCATCTCGCGGGTGCGGTGACGCGTTTGGCGCCGAAGGACGGCGCGTACTGCTGCCGGATTGAAGCCTGGCCGGAAGAACCGTCGCGTGCGGTGCTGACGCGTGTTGAGGCGCCTCGGCAGGTGACGCTCAACGGTCGGCCGCTGTCGCATGCCTACATCGCCTCGGCGCGCGCGCTGATTTTCGATCTGCCCCCGCAGGCGAAGGGCGAACTCGTCATCAAGTGAAAGTTGGTGACGGATGTTCTTCAATGTCCGCGGCATCAGGTGGACGCTCCTCGCGCTCCTCGTCGTCATCGTACTGAGCATCCTTGACCTGCGCTGTTCCTTTTCGCGCGACCGTGCGGCGCGCGAAGAGGCGGCGACTGGCAGTCTGGGCGGCATCATCTCGCATGTACGGGAGGAAGTCGCGGCCGGGCACAAAGAGCTGAAGATCCAGCAGATCGACCAGATCAACGAGCAGCTGCGCGATCTGCGCGTGATCGCGCGGCGGATGGTGAAAGCCGGCAAGACGAAAGACGTCCGTCGGATTATGGCCGACATCCAGGAACTCGAAGAAATGAAACTTCGTCTCAAAAACAAGTCGAAGTGAAAATCGTCGGCTTGCCGTTGGGGGCGGGCTATGCTATAATTTAACGACAACGACA
>JAKSOY010000019.1 GCA_024405255.1 Kiritimatiellia bacterium | reverse complement strand
CATATTGCGTTGCCGTTGAAGTACCGTCCGATGAACTTCAGCGACATGGTGGGGCAGGAGCATGTCGTTCGCACGTTGCGCAACGCCATTGAAAGCGGGCGCATCGCCAATGCCTATCTGTTCATCGGGCCGCGCGGTATCGGCAAGACGACGACCTCGCGTATCCTCGCAAAGGCGCTCAATTGTACGAATCCGAAGGGCGTCGAACCTTGTGGCGAATGTGAAAACTGCCGGCAGATCGCGGCGGGTCGGTCGATCGACGTGACAGAACTCGATGCGGCGAGCCACAATAAAGTCGAGGATGTCAAACCGATCATGGATGCCGTCCAGTTCAAGCCGGTGGCGTCCAAATACAAGATCTTTATTATCGACGAATGTCATATGCTCACGAACGCGGCCTGGAACGCGCTCCTCAAGACCCTCGAGGAACCGCCGCCGTACGTGAAGTTCATTTTCGCGACGACCGAAGGCGACAAGCTGCTGGCGACGATCATTTCGCGTTGCCAGCGTTTCGACCTGCGTCGCATCCAGACGCACCAGATCGCGGGGCGTCTGCGCCACATCTGCGAGCAGGAAGGCATTACGGCCGAAGAGGATGCGCTCCTGGCCATTGCCCGCGGTGCGGAAGGCGGCATGCGCGATGCGCTCAGTTCGCTCGACCAGCTCATTTCTTTCAAGGGCGACAAGATCACGGAAGAAGACGCTTTGGGCGTGTTCGGACTCGTCTCGCGTGCGGCGCTGGAGGATCTGTCCGGGGCGATTCTCAAAGGCGATGCGGCGACGATCCTGCGCAGCGTCGAGACCTTTGATTCGGCCGGTAAGAACATGCGCCGTCTTGCAGGCGAACTGCTGCAGCATTTCCGCAATCTGCTCGTCTGTCAGACGCTGGGGGCTAATGCCGCCGGCATCGAGGCGACGCCCGACCAGATCAAGACCCTGTGTGAACAGGCCAAGATGTGCGATGCGTCGCGGATCTTTCGTGTCGTCGACCAGCTGGCGACGATGGAGGACAAGTTGCGTTATGTGTTGAGCGTACGGACATTGATCGAGATTACGCTCATCCGTGCCTCGCGGATTGCGACGGTGGCGAGTATTGAAGAGCTGATGCGCGCGGTGCGTGCCTTGCGCGGACCCGTCGCGCCGGCTGGTGCTGCGCCGGTTCCGCCGGCGGCACCGGCTCCCGCGCCTGCCGTTGCGGCGGCGCCTGCTCCCTCCGTCCCGGCTCCGACATCAGTGGCGGCACCGGTCTCCACGCCGGCGCCGACGAAGGAGGCCGAGGCCCCCAAGCACGTACTCACGCAAGAGGAACAGCGGAAGATCATGGACGATCCCAAGCTCAATAGTTTCATTGGCATGTTCAAGGGTGCCCAGATCACCGATATGTCCTAACAGTTTAGAGTGCAGAGTTTAGAGTGCAGAGTTTAGAATTCTAAAGGAGAAATCATGGAGTTGAATGAACGTCCCACAATGAAGATGCTGCCGGGTGATGAAGTGCGCCAGATCATGTGGCGTTTTGCCGAGCGTTTTGACATTCAGATGGCAGTTGCCGGAGCCCGGAGTGTGGCGCGTGGTCTTGTCGCGAAGCTGGTGGCGGATGGACAGCGCAAGACGCACGAATGGACGGCGGAGAAGCAGGCGATGTTCGACGCGTATGATGCGAGCGGTGTGACGGCGGCGACGCTGAATGCCGATTGCGGCGGCTTGTTTGAAGGTCCGCGCAATCTCGCCGAGTCGTTGCTCACGTACGAAACGGCCTGGGTGGACAACGGAGCGGCGACGAGCTCGTTTGTCAATGCGCTGGCGATGGGGCCGATCGCCGAACTCGGTACGCCCGAACAGAAGCAGCGCTATATGTCGCTCTGCGCACCGGGCAATCCGAGCGGAAAGACGTGGCGCGGTTCGTTCGCGCTCACCGAGCCGCTGCCCTATGTGGGCGTCGACACGGGCGTGCTGTGCGGACGCGTGTCGATCGCAGAGTGGAAGGACGGCGAAGAGCCGATGATCCGCGTCGAGAAGCGCGGTCGTTTCATTACGAATATTGCGATCGCCGACTATGTGACGGTGGCGGCCAATTCGGGCGACGACCGCATCAAGGGTTCGTGCATGATCATTGTCGAAGCGACGGATCCGGGCAAGTTCGACCGCGGGGCGCAGACGCTCAAGTGCGTCCATCAGCTGTCCAACACGGGCGACCCTGTGATCGATGTCGTGGTGCCGGCCTCGCGCATCGTGGGCGGTTATGACATCGTGGACGGACAGGTTGTGCCGCGACTCGGGCATTCGGAGATCATTGCGCAGGTCTTTTCCAAGACGCGTGTCGGTGTGGGCGTGATGGGGGCCGGTTCGCTGATGAGTGCGATTGAACCGGTTATCCGCTATCAGCGGACGCGCTTCCGCGGTGCGGTGGGCGTGGAAGAGTCGTCCCCTCGCTACCAGCAGGGACTGCAGATGAAGGAAGACGTGACGGAGCGTCTGGCCGATGTGTGGGCGACGGCGGAAGCGGCGAGTTCGCTCGGCTTCGACATTTCGCGTCGTTTCGACGAGCTCGAGTTGATTCAGGACGAGGCGAAGGCGAAGCTTGGCAAGGGCCGCGAGATGCTGAAGAATATGAAAGCGCCGATGGAAAAGGCCGTTCAGCTGCTGGCGGAGGGGATGGACCCGATGACGGACGAAGACGTGACCGTGCGTTTCGTCTATCTGCAGGCGCTTTGCAACATTCTGTGTCCGAGCTGCAAGCTGTGGAACACGGGTCACGGCGCGGATGTGATGCGCCAGGCTGTCACGCTCATGGGCGGTTACGGCATTACGGAGGATTGTCCGGGGTTCCTTTTCTACAAGTGGACGGACATGCAGCTTGATGCGACCTATGAGGGACCGGAAGCCGTTCAGCGCCGCCAGATCAGCGAAACGATGGCGAATCCGGTGTTCCTCGCGCAGGTCGAGGCCTGGGCGAAGACGCTTGCGGCGCAGTCCGTGGAAGGTGCTTCGGCGTTGGCGGCGGCATTGCGGCTGTGGGCCTGGACGCAGAACTTCGCGAAGACGGCGAAGGATCCGAACGGCAAGAAGCTGGGCGGTTCGCAGCGTCACGGCGTGGTGTTCCCGCTGGCGGATGCGCTTGCGGGGCTCATGGCGGCGACGAGCTTCCAGGCTGATATCGCGTTCCTCGCGGTCCAAGGCAAGGACCATCCGGTGGTGGGACCCGAGCTCGACGGAACGGTCAATACATTCAATGACCTGTTTGGAACGATCGTTGCGGATGTCGCGGGTGAAGCGGCCAAGATCTGCACGGGCGTGGTCTACGGATTCGGAGCGGCGACGGCGGAGGACAAGGCGGCATTCGCGGCCCTGCGTGCGACGCTCGACGAAGCGCAGGCCGGGACGCGTTTGGCGAAGGATCGGGCGGCCAAATGCCTCACGACGGTGATGATTCCCGAGGCGCTTGACTATCCGATGTGAAAAAATTAAAAAAGTCTGTCAGAATCGGTCGGCCGATTTGCCATACCAACTGTAAGCGAAAAAGAAGGAGGCATGACATGAACAACAAGAAAATGATGGTGGTTTTGGTTGCGGCGGTGGCCGCAGTGACGACGGTCTTTGCGCGTCCGGGTGGCGGCGTTCATCATGGCGGCGGTCCTCGTGGCGGTGGCTGTGCGCCGGCGCGGCCGCGGCACGTCGGTGGTGGCCGTGTGAGCGCGCCGGTTCATCATGGTGGTCCGGCGTTCCATGGTGGCGGGTATCGCCCGGGACCGGCTTTCCACGGTGGACATCGTTGGGGATATGGTCCCGGCCTGCATCGCGGTCCCGGTCCGCTCAGCCTGGTCGGCTGGCGCCGTGGTGCGCTCCATCCCTACTATCGGAGCTGCTGGTATGGCGATGTGTGGTATGACGCCTATGGTTATGCGTACTACTATCCGGGCTATGCGGCGACGACGGTGGTGACGACCCCTGTGGTGACAACGCCTGTTGTAACGACTCCCGTGGTGACAACTCCCGTGGTGACGACTCCTGTGGTGACAACGCCGGTCGTGACAACCCCCGTGGTGACGCAGCCGGTGGTCACCCAGCCCGTGGTGACGGCGCCTGTGGTCACGCAGCCTGCTGTGGTCATTCCGTGAGGAAGATGCTGTTCGACAGCCTAGAAAAGGATGCATTCTGGTCGATGTGGCCGGACGTGTCCTTTTTGTCGATGTGCGGGTAGAAGATTTCTTGAAAAATTTGAAAATTGCGTGTGGATTTTTCGTCCGTTTCGCGTACCTATGAGTACGGAAACAGGATAGTTTCAAAACAAAAAAAGGAAAACAAAATGAAGAAGCTCATGATTGCGATGTGTCTCGCGGGCGCGCTCTGCGCGTTCTCGGCGGATGAAGCGGCTCCGAAGGCCGAAGGTAAGGCGCCTGCGCGTCGTCAGATGGGTCAGCGCCCGCCTCGTCAGCCGTTGACGGAAGCTCAGCGTCAGGAATTCCGTGAGAAGTTCCTCGCTCAGATGAAGGCGCGTCGCGAGGAGACCCAGAAGAAGATCGTCAATACGCTCAAGGAAGCCGGTCTTGAAGAGGCCAAGGCGAAGGAGACGGCCGAGAAGATCGAGAAGATCATGATGGAAGGCCGTCGCATGGGTCCGGGTATGGGCCCTGGCATGGGTGGTCGTGGTCCGGGCATGGGCCGTGGTCCCCGTGGCGAGCGTCAGGGCCGTCGTGGTCCGCGTGCGGAAAAGCCGGCTGAAACCAAGTAACGGTTCCGGTAGATCCGACCATAGCTTGCGTGCGATTTCACCCGAAATCGCGCGCAAGTTCTTTTTTTACCAAAATAGCAATGCTAGGGACGAGATTCTCGTCCTGCATCGGAGAAGGGGACTGTCCCCGTTTCCGAAGGGGCCTATCCCCATTTCCCGAGGGGGTCTGTCCCCGTTTCCGAAGGGGACTGTCCCCATTTCCTGAGGGGTCTGTCCCCGTTTGTGACATGCTGATTGCTCTTGAGTTCTGTCTGATCTTATGGTAGAATCTTAGTTGCTTGTTTCAGTATTTGTTCCTCAAACAAGGAAAAACTATGCAAAAAATTAAGAGTTGGTTTGTGTGTGTCGTGGTGGCATGCCTTGGTTGGTGTCTGCAGGCGGCGAATTCGGGGGCCTACTATCCGAATACGTTGCCTACGGCTGATACGCTGATTTGGCGTAATGTCAATCTTGCCGATCTTGCGGGCATGGATGCCTACATGAACGGCGGGTCGTTGAGTGCTACGGGTACACCGATGGGTGGGTGCTACTTCTGGTCCTATGCGGCGGCGACGACTTCGGCGACTTGCCAGATCCAGATTTGGGATGGTACCTATACGAAGGTCTGCTGCGTGACGCTCACCCAGAGCGGTGCGGATGTGCTCGGGCGCGTCACACGCGCGGCCTACTCGAACAAGGGAACGAATATCCTGGGGCAGAACATGGCGAGCGGACACAACAATCAGACGATCGCCACGTCTCCATCCGCGACCGGTTATGGCGTTTTCTGCCTTTCGCCGATCTTCAAGAACAAGCCGCTGACCTACGACCGCGGAGCGTTCTACACTTGGGCCGGCGGAACGAGCGGTGACTGGCTGGGCGCAGGAGCGTGGCGTACGTCCGATAACGCGACGACGGCTTGGAAGGACTGGGCGCTCGCCAAGTTCCCGGCGGCGGCAACGCTCACCGTCAATGATCTGGTGCGTATCGGCGGCGAGTATTCGCATACGAACGACTTCGCTGAGGGCACGACCACGATCTCCGGATCGGGCGCGATTGCCTACCGTTCGCGTTTCTTCGATGTGAGCAACGCGACGGTCAACATCTCGGTGCCGGTGAGTTTCCTGCAGGGGCAGACGACGTTGATCTCGGGCCCGGGCCTTCTCCATGTGACGCAGGCCTCCGGCGATACGGCCTATTTCGACCTTTACGACGGTGCCCAGCTCATAGTGGATTCCTACACGGGCACGCCGGGGCGTCCGGTCTTCTATTCGCATGGCGGCGTGTGCACGAACCTCTATGACGTGGGCGGTGCCACGATCCCGTATTGGCCGGCGGCCGGTACGGCGGGTGTGTGCGGTATCTACCGCAATGCGACGCTCACCAATGCGGGCGACTACAATCTGAAACAGGACTGGATTCTCGACACGGGTACGACGATGTCGAACGCGCACCGCGTGCAGCTCAACAATGCGAACGTCACCGTGAAGACGGGGGCGAAGTATGTGCAGACCTGTCCCGCCTCGGCCAACGCGGCGCTTTATGGTACGCTGGTCGGCTTGGACCAGAGCGGTACCCGCAACACGTTTACGATCGACGGCGGCACGGTGGAGATCAATGCGGATGCCGTGGACTCCGGCACACAAATGGGTGGCTTCCAGATCGCCTGCAAGGGTGGCAGCTACGACAATACAACCGGTACCGTTTCGCTCGTCACCGGTTCCGCGAAAGTGGCAACGATCATCATGACTTCCGATTGGCAGCCGCTGCAGTACGCGAAGGGGTGGCGGACGGGTTCGCACGGCGAATATGTGCAGACGGGCGGTACGCTTGAGACGTGGAAGATTTTCGCCGGCAACACGACGATCGGCGGAGAGCTCAACTCGCAGGAGTGGCGTTTCCTGGGCGGCACGGGTACGATCGGCTCGGTGACGAATGGACTCTTCACGACGGTCGACTGGTTGATGGACGGCTATACGGTGAAGGCGGGTGTGAATACCGACGCCTGGTTTGCGCGCGACAACACCGGCGCCCCGGCGAATCCGCAGAAATTCCGCATCGGTGAGAATGGCCTCGTGTTCGACACGAATGGCAAGAACGTCGGTCTTGATCTTTCGGTCTGGTCCGTGCAGGGGCCGTTCACGAAGACAGGCGCGGGCACGCTCACGCTGAAGGGTTTCTCCTCGACGCAACCGTTCACGGCGACAGCGGGAACGCTTGCTCTGGCGCGGCCTGCGGTGGTCGGATCGCTGGCGCTGGAAGGTGCGATGCTTTCTTTTGAGACCACGGAAACTTCAGTTCCGTTTGTGGATGCGGGGGCGGTGACACTGCCGGCCTCGGGCGCGGTGTCTGTCAAGCTGACGGGTGTGGCGCCGGTACCGGGTACCTATCCGCTCGTCTGCGCGCCGAATCTCGATGCGACGCGTTTCGCGCTTGATGTATCGGCGTTCACGGACTTCACGGGTTCGCTCTCGGCAACGGCTACGGCGCTCGTTTTGACGGTGACGTCGTCCTCCTCGACGCCGACGGCGCCGACGACCGACTTCGTGTGGACCGGTGCGGCAGGAGACGGTAAGATCGGTACGCCTGGCAACTGGCAGAACAACACGATCCCGGGGGCGGGCGTGAATGTGATTTTCGATTCGCCGACAACGACGGCAATCGAGAACAATGCGGACGGTTTCCGTCCCGCAAAGATGACGTTCGGTCCGAACAGCCGCGTGCGTACCGTGAGCGGCAAGGCGATCACGGGCGTGGGGACGATCTCCAACCAGTCCGCCTACGAAGTCGTGATGGCGGCCGAGGTGGCATTCGAAGGCCCGGTCAATCTTGAAGCTGTTACGATGAACGTCGACTTCCAGGGTGGGGTGACGGGTACGATCTGCGCAAACCTCACGCCGTTGGCGCGCATCCACAAGGGTGTATACAACCTCACGGCATCCGTGTGGGAGGCGATGACGGGGAATGACGTGGTGCCCACGGGGTCGACCTTCAACTTCCCGGGCGAACTGCAGTCGGGGTCCGGTAGCATCACGGGTTCCTTTATTGTGGAGGATGGTGCCACGGCGACGATCGGTACGATCCGCGGCGACACGTCGAGCTATGGCTACAAGTGGTATTCCCTGGGGTCGGGCGTGCTCAACATCACGAACCGTGCCTACTCCTACGGTTATGCGACGGTGTTCGGTTCCGATGACTGCACGGGTACGATCAACTACCAGGCGATCTTTTCGTCCTCCGACGGCACATCGCAGTTCCGCGGTCGCCGCTTCAACCTCGGTGCGGGCGGCATTACCTATGGCGCCCACTACTCGAACGGCAACACGGCGCCGATCGACGCCTACGGCGCGTTGACATTGGGCGCGTTCGCCGACTGGACGATGGCGCTTGGAAGCAATCCCGCCAACCAGCGCTTCTATGCGCAGAACGGTGCCGTCGTGACCTTCGATACGCTCGACTCGGTGGACGGCGAGACGGCACGTACGATTACGATCAACAGCCACGTCAACAGCGCGAATCCCTCGACCGCGAAGTATGTGCAGGTGGGGCCGGGTACAGTCGTGTTCACCTACGTCAACACCGACAACTACGCGCCGTACGAAATCCGGGAGGGTACGTTGCGCTTCAGTGGCAATGGCTTTGCGACGACGGGGCTTGTCACGGTGGGGCCGGCGGCGCGTCTTGAACTCGCCGGCACACACGCCATTCCATCGCCGATTACGGTGAAGGGAACCTTGGCGATGACGGATGGAACCATCACCGCGACCGGCGCAGTTGCGTTGGAAGCGGGTGCGACGTTCGCCGTGGCGCTCAAGCGCACGGCATCTGGCAAGCTCACTACAGCGCAATTTACGCGTCCTGCCGAACCCCTGACCGTCCAAGTCGAGGCCGGAGAGACTGTCGAGAACGGCGACTACGTGCTTATCGAGGGTGCGAACCTCACGGTCAATGATCTCGCAGGCTTTACGCTCGTCAAGGTTGGCGAAGGCTGGTCGCCGATGAATGCCGTACTCGATGTCAAGAACGGCGACCTCGTGTGCACGGTCTCGGGTTCGTCCCATGGTGCGCCGTATCTTTGCTATCGCGGAGCGACACCGGCAAGCGAATGGCGCGGTGCCGCTCATTGGCAGCCGAAGGACGGCGGTACGTCCGTCGCCTGGATCGACGCGGCCAACGCCGTGTTCGACAGTACCTCGAACGGTGTGGTGGTGCCGGAACTGATCACCCTGAACGACATTCTCGTCATGGGGCCGTCCACCTATACCTTTACCGGTACGGGTTCGTTCGTCGGCGCCGGTACGTTTGTGCTGGGCGGTGGCGGCGGCGTGCTCTGGAACGGACCGACCCTCACGCAGCAGCCGATTGTGATTACGAACGGCGTCTTCACCCTCGGCGTCGACGCGCCGGCGGCCGCGCTCGGTGGTCCCGGTAGCCCGATCACAGTTGCCGACAAGGGCACGTTTGATTTGAACGCGGACTTTATCAATGCCGATGTTCAGAATGAAATCACCCACCAGAAGAAGTTCATCATCGAAGGCGAGGGCTTCAATGGCCAGGGTGCCCTGGTGAACAATGGTTCGGTGGACAACTGGAACTCGGCTTTCCGCAACATCACGCTGACCGGCGATGCGACGATCGGCGGTTCGAAGCGTTTCGATGTTCGTGCGCTGGCGAACACGGCCTCGACCGAACCCCTGGGCGTGTTCGGCAAGGGGAAGACGCTGACGGTGAAGACAACGCCGAGCTCTTTCGCGGTTATCGCCGGTGCGATCGATGTTGAAAAGGTCGTCATCAAGGATGGTGGCGTCTTCCGTCCCGAAGGAGCCTGCACGTTCACGATCCCGGGCGGTGTTGACATCCTGGACGGTTCGCTCCACACCTACGGCAGTACCTATCCCGCCGAAGTGCCTGTGCGCGCCGCGGGCGAAACGAGTGTCCTCGACAAGCAGAGCGGCACCACGACCTTCAACGGACCGTTCACGGTCGAGGAGGGGGCCACGCTCACCTCGCAGGGCGGACAGACCGCGCTGCTCTCGGGCGTCGTGACCAACAACGGCACCATCGTCAATACGGCGGGTACCACCAAGTTCACGGATGCGGCCGTGACGCACGGCGACATCAATGTCTCTGGCGGTACCTTCCAGCACTTTGGTAAGTCGTGGGAAGGTGAAGGTCGGTTGAATATCACCGGTGGCGGTGCGGGCATCGGCGGTTCCATCACCAACCTCAACGCCCAGATCGATCTGACGATTTCGGGAGGCTCGATTTGGTGGGCGGAAAAGTCGTCATCTGCGACCGAGATGCCGAAGTTCGGTCCGAACGGCCGTGTCGACGTCACCTACACCGGCGGTACATTGGGTATCAATTTGGTGAGCGACTATACGATCAACGGAAAGAACCTGTCGATCAACAAGGCGGAACATACGCGTACGGGAAATCTCTTTTTCGTCGATCAGGTCGGCACCAAGGGTGCACATAAGGTGTTGACGCTGGAGGATGTCGACTGGTCGTTGAACGGAGTCCAGATCGGCTACAATTCCTACCAGATGCCGGAGATCCACTTCAAGAGCGGAACAATCCGAACGGTATGGTTCCAATGCCGTAATGGGTGGGTTGATCCTAATACCTATGATCAAGTGTTCAAGCTTGAGGGTGGCACGGTACGGCTTGCGCGTGACGGCAACAACGGGCTCTGTGCCTGGACGCACTTCAAACCGTTCTTCCAGGCGAATGTGGGGGCGATTGTCTGCGATGAAAACTGGAATGTCGAGCAGTTGCGCGCCGTCGGTTTCGGCGATCGTGCGGGCGGGCTGGTGACCTTTGATCTGAATGGCAAGGCGGTCGACTGGAAGACCGGTCTTACGGGTGCGGCGGATGTGACGCTGACGGGCGCGGGTACCTTCAAGAGTGGCATCGGGACCAAGGACTATATGCGTTGCCAGGGGGTGTTAACCGGCAAATGGACGATCGACAACACGGGTGTCAACGACCTCTATGGCGCGGCTGGTTTCCTTGGTGGTCTGCGCCTTGAGGAAGATGTCGTCGCCAATATCAAAATCGGTGGCTCGAACTTGGTCGAAGGTGTCTTCCTTCAAAATGGTTCGGGCACTTTCGCGACGGCCAAGACTTACACGAACGAGTTCCCGTTCGCGATGAACGACTTGTCGCTGTTCCATGCGCGGAGTGACTCGGCCGACTTCTCGAACGCCAACGTACTGTGGCAGGGCATGTTCTATGCCGACACGGCGGGCGCCTGGACGTTTGCGGGCGGTTATGATGATTCCCTGCAGTTCGTCGTCGACGGCGCGACGGTGGTCGAAAGCACGGCCTGGGATTCGTGTTCCTATGGTCAGGTCCAGTTGGCGGTTGGTTGGCACACGTTCCGTTGCGTCCAGTACCAGGCTGGTGGCGGACTCGGCTCTAATCCAGGTGGGTGGAAAAATGTCATGAACCTTGGCTTTGCCAAGACCGCCGTCGCCAATACTGACGCCAGCAAGTTCACGCGCTTCGACGCGCCGAACCTCATCATGAAGTCGGGACCGATCGGCGCGAAGGGCGGCGAAGTGAACTGGTCGTACGCGAAATTCAATGTGGATACGTGGAATACGATCACGAACTTCACGGCGCTCGGGACGTTCCAGGAACTCTCGCGGCTTCACATCTACAATTCCGTCTTTTCGCCGAGCATCTCCGGCAACGTACATAAGTTCGACGGCTGGGTGTTCGTGGATCCGTCGCGCGCGGGCGACTGGGCAGTGTATGTGAACTTCGACGACCGCGGGTCTTTGCGCATCGATGGCGTCGATTCGGGCGCGGACGGTCAGAACACGACGGCCGGATTGAACGGTTCGATCCCGGGCGTCACGCCGGGCTGGCACCGTTTCGAGTTGCGCATGGCTGACAACACGGGCAACTGGGGCCCGTGGAGCGGTACGTCGGGGAGTGCTGATCCGAACAAGCCGTTCTGCCGCATTACGGTGAACGGGGAGCAGTATGTGTTCGACGAGACGCAGTTCTACTTCTCGGCCACGCGTCCGGCCGAATACGCGGGTCTCGACGGCGTGACGGATCTCGCGGATGGATCGACCTTGAACAACACGGCGACACGTGCCTGCCCGATTTGGGGCACCCTGAAGGGGCAAGGTACGCTCGCGGGCCTCTTTGCCTTCGCGGGTGAGAACAACGCACTCGAAATCGCAGGGTCGGGCAAGCGCCGTACGGTGGAGAAGGCGATTCGCCTGGATTCGCCGTCTGGTGAGATGTTCAAGGGGCTTAAGAAGGTGAAGGCGACTTTTGATCAAAAGCCGGGTTGCGCGACCTACGACGTGTGCGAAGCGCCTGGACTTACCACGGAAGGTGCACGGCAGATCGTGGTCGAGGTGAAGGACGCGGAGGGTAATGACTACTCCGAAGACTTCACGGCGTTCGTCTCGGGGGCGCATTTGATGCTCCGTAACGCGCATCCTTCGGGGACGACGATCTTCCTCCGGTAAGATCGAATCCCGGATGGATTCCTTGCGCCCGTCGGTCAGATTCGCTCTGATCGGCGGGTGTCCGTTTTCAGAGAGGGGGCCCGCGCGTAATTCTGTCGCGGATTATTTGCCCCAAGTGCGATAAAAAATGGTAAAATATACTCTTCGCATGAGAAAGATACTTCAATTTTGCTTTTCATTGTCCGCACCGGGGCTGCTGGCCGCGGTGGCGGCCGTGTGCCTCGGCGCGGTCGCCGTGTGGTTTGGCAGTCTGAATCAGGATGAGGGCTGGTATCTCTACGCGGCGCAGATGGTGAAAGCGGGGTATTTTCCGTATCGTGATTTCTTCTACACGCAGGGACCTGCCATGCCGTTTGTCTACGCGGTGCTGGCGCCGTTCTGGAGTCCGACCTCGCCGTTCCACGGTTTGCTCGGCGGGCGCGTGATCACGCTCGTGCTGGGATTTCTGGCGACGGGCTGTGCCGTGGCGCTTGTGCGGCGTCTTGTACCGGCACCGCGTCGTGCGCTTGCGGGGCTTGCGGTATTCGCGCTTTTGGGATGCAACCTCTATCATCTCTATTTTACGACGATCCCCAAGACGTATGCGCTGGGCAGTCTTTTCGTTCTGGCGGGTTTCCTGCTGCTGACGGTGGGGCTTTCCGCGCGGGCTTCGTTTGGTCGTCGTTTTGCGGGACTTTTCTGCGGGGGCCTGTCCCTGGCGTTTGCAACGGGAACGCGGATCTCGCTCCTGTTGATCCTGCCCGTGGTGGGATTCACGCTGCTGGCGCGGTTCCGGACGTTCCGCTGGGATTTCCTCTGGTACGGTCTGGGCGGCATGTTGGGCTTGCTGTTGACCTACGGTCCGTTCGCGTTCGACTCGCAGTCCCTGCAGGGTCTGCTGGCGGCGCAGAGCTACCATGCGGCGCGCGGGGGCTTCGATCCGTTCTTTGCGCTCGGCAGTGTCAGTCGTCTGGCGCGTGGCTATGCGGCGTTGGGTGTGGTGCTCTTCGCGCTGGCATTCCTTCGCCTGCGGTGTGCGGGAGGAGAGGAACCGGTTTCGGCTGAAGGGGGACAGACCCCAGATGAAAACGCGGTTGTCGGGACCCTCTGCTGGATGCTGGGTCTTGGGTTCGCCGCAGTCTTTCTGCTGCAGCTCAGTGCGCCGTTCCCGTATGACGACTATCAGGTGCCGATTATGGGACTCCTGGCCGTGCTGATTACGACGGGATTCGTGCGGGGGCTTCCGGAAGACCGCGGGTCGTTGGGGGCGGGATGGTTCGTCGTGTGCGTCGCGCTGCTCGTTTCGGGGTCGAGTCCGCTTTTGCAGGAATGGGTGACCTACAATCAGGATCGCTTCTGGAGCCAGAAGAAGGAAATGAGCGAACTCGCGAAGCTGCGGGCGATGGGGCGTGAAATCGAAGCGCTAGACCCGAAGGGCACGACGCTCCTGACGCAGGATCTCTATCTGGCGATCGAGACGGGACGGACCGTGCCGCGCGGGCTGGAGATGGGTCCGTTCAGCTATTTCCCCGACCTGGAGACCGACAAGGCGAAGGCCACGCATGTGCTCAACCGCGAACTGATGATGCAGTTGCTGGCGTCCGCGCCGTCGCCGATCGCCGCCTTCAGCGGCTATGCGTTCGCCATTTCGGCGCCGACGTGCAAGGAGGCTCCGTTCGAGGAACAGAAGAAGGCTTTTGAGGTTTTGAAAAAGAATTATGAACTGGCGGATACGGAAGAGAAGTTCGGACAGAACGCGACGACGCTCGTCATCCTCCGCCGGAAGCAAAAAGGGGAGGCGGCGAAGTGAACGGCATTCCGCGTCATATCGCCATCATCATGGACGGCAACGGGCGCTGGGCGCTGCAGCGGGGGCTGCCGCGATTGGCGGGCCATCGCCAGGGCGCGAAGCAGCTTGAAGAAGTGCTCACCTGGTGCGCCGAAGTGGGCGTTGAGATTTTGACCGTCTACGCATTTTCAACGGAGAACTGGAAGCGTCCGCTCGAAGAGGTCAGCGGCCTGATGAAGCTGCTCGGGCTCTTCCTGCGCGAGAAGCGTGCGAAGCTGCTGCGTGACCAAGTTCGGTTCCGTGTGATCGGCCGGCGAAGCGACTTGCCGGAAGAACTGCAGAAGAAGATCGAGGCCTTGGAAGCTGAGACGGCCGGCTTCAAACGTCAGCTCGTCGTGGCGCTTTCGTATGGCGGACGAGCCGAGATCGTCGATGCCGCGCGTCGATTTGCCGCGTTGCCGGCCGACCAGCAGAACGAAGCGGGATTCGCCTCGTGTCTCTATGCGCCGGATCTGCCGGACCCCGACCTGATCATCCGCACCTCGGGCGAACTGCGGCTGTCGAATTTCCTCCTGTGGGAATGCGCCTACAGCGAGTTCTACATCACGGACACGTTTTGGCCGGACTTCGATCGGGCCGCGTTCGACCAGGCGCTGGCGTCGTATGCGACGCGCGATCGGCGCAAAGGAGGCCACGCATGAGCGCGTCCGCTTTCGAGCATGTGCGTCAGCCGATCGACGTCAAGGCTCTGGCACCGACGGAACTGCCGGCGCTTGCGGCGAGTCTGCGCCAGGAGATCGTCGCTTCTGTGGCGAAGACCGGCGGGCATCTCGCGAGTTCGCTCGGCGCGGTGGAGATCGCCATTGGCCTCGCCCGCGTGTTTGAGCCCGAGACCGATCGCATCGTCTGGGATGTCGGGCATCAGTCCTACGCCTGGAAACTGCTGACAGGGCGGCGCGAACAGTTCAACACGCTGCGCCGGCAAGGCGGCCTTTCCGGCTTCTGCAATCCGGAAGAGACCGCCTGCGATGCGTTTGTGTCGGGACATGCCGGCAGTGCGCTCGCGGCGGCCGAAGGCATGGCGGCGGCGCGTGACCTCAAGGGCGGTACCGAGCATGTGGTGGCGGTGGTGGGCGATGCGTCGCTCTCGAACGGCGAGTCGCTGGAGGCGCTCAACAACTGTGCGTCGCTCAAGGGCAAAGTCATTCTTGTGCTGAACGACAATGCGATGTCCATCTCGAAGAACGTGGGCTCGTTCGCGCGTCTGCTGGGACGCATGCTGTCGGGGCGGCGCTACAACCGCGTCAAGGCGGCGGCCGAACGGGCGGGCCACAAGATGCGTCTGACCTTCCTGCGCGAGGCGTACCATCGGCTGGAGCAGGTGGTGAAGTCCATTTGGCTGGGGAATGCGTTCTTCGAGTCGTTCGGGCTTCGCTATATTGGTCCGGTGGATGGACACGACGTGCAGGCGGTGGAGAATGCGTTGGCGGTGGCGCGGGATGACAAGCGCAGCGTCGTCGTGCACATCGTCACCGTCAAGGGACGGGGATTCTCGCCGGCCGAAGAGGATCCGACGGCCTGGCACGGGGTGGGTCCGTTCGATGCGGAGAAGCCGGAGAGGCATGCGTCGTCGCCGGACAGCTGGAGCGAGGTGTTCGGACAGGCGCTTGTGCAGGCGGCGCAGAAGGACGAGACGATTTGCGCCTTGACGGCGGCGATGCGCGACGGGACGGGACTCAACGCCTTCGCCCAGGCGTTCCCGACGCGATTCTTCGACAGCGGCATCTGCGAAGAGCATCTGGTGACGTTTGCCGCCGGGTTGGCCAAGCAGGGACTGAAACCCGTCGTGGCCATCTATTCAACGTTCCTGCAGCGTGCCGTCGACCAGGTGATGCACGATGTGTGCCTGCTGAATCTGCCGGTCGTATTGGCCGTCGATCGGGCGGGATGCGTCGGGGCGGATGGACGGACGCACCACGGGATGTTCGACATTCCGCTTTTGCGGTGTCTGCCCGGTCTGACCGTCTGCCAGCCGCGCGATGCGACGTCGTTGCAGGCGATGCTCGCGTGCGCGTTCGAGAAGGGCGGCCCGTGGGTCATCCGCTATCCGCGCGGCAAGGTGCCGCAGGGTGTCGAGGCGACGTCGAAAGTCGACTATGGACGGGCCGCCCAAGTGTGTGGCGGCGAAGCGAAACTGCAGTTGTGGGCGCTGGGGGAGCAAGTCGAGAAGGCGCTCAAGGTCGCAGCGCTGCTGAAAGAACGGGGCCTTGCCGCCGGCGTTGTGGACGCGCGGTTCGTAAAGCCGTTCGATGCCGAGATGCTCGCGTGGCAGCGTGCGGCGGGTGCGCGGATCGTGTCCATTGAAAACGGCAGCGTGTGCGGAGGCCTGGGCGAGGCGATCGGTGCGGATCTGCGGTTCGGCTGGCCGGACGTCTTTGTGGAACACGGTTCGGTGGCGGAGCTTGAACGGATTCATGGCTTCGATGCCGAATCGATCGCGCGTAAGATCTCTTCCGTCGGTCTCGTTTGAAAATCGGAAGGTTCTAACAGCGGGTTAACAATCCTGCGCTAAAATACGAAAACAACAACGGGAGAAAATTTGAAAATGAGTGCAACGCGACATGGCATTCCCGGCGAATGGGCCAAGGTCAAAGGAACGGTGATGTCCCTTTGGCCGCTTTTCGTTTGCTTCGCGGCGCTGGGGGCTTTTGCCGCGGCGGCGGTGTCGGGGCGTTTCGCCGGCTGGTTCGCGGGGGGCTTCGCCGTGTCGGTGGTGTTTACGGCGGTCTTCTGGCGGAAGGGCATGCGGCGTGTCGAATCCTACTTCAAAGGGGCGCGCGGGGAAGAGCATGTGGCGAGCCTGCTGGAGACCCTGCCGAGCGGGTGGCACATCTTCCATGATTTTGCGGCGGGGGGCTATCATGTGGACCACGTGGTGGTCGGACCGACGGGCGTCTATGCCGTCGAGACGAAGAACTGGCGCGGTCGGGTGACCCACGAGGAAAACGAGATTCTGGTCGATGGGACCTTGCCGGATCGTGCGCCGCTTGCCCAGACGCGGCGCGAAGCCGAGGCGGTCCGCGAGACCTTGAAGCGCGCCGGCTGGGATGGCGTTGTTGTTCCGGTGCTCTGCATGGCGAGCGACTCGTGCGTCGAGCCGCAGAGCGAGGTGCGCCGTGTGGCCGTTGTGAATGCTTCAATTGTGGTGAAATGGCTTGCCGGGCGGCCCAGTACGCTGTCGGCGAATGAAGTCGAACGGTTGGCGCAGTTGATGGAAACGTATGCGTAATGGTGTGAAGACTTAATCGGAGTAAATGAAAATGATGAAAAAATGGTTGATTATTGCGGCGTGTGCTGCCGCCTCGGCGTTTGTTGGCGCAGAAGATGCACCGTCACTGACGGATGCGCAGAGTTTGGCGCCGCAGGCGCATTATGCGAACATTGCGCGCAAGGTGGCGAACATGCTGCCGGCCTACCATGTGACGCAGAAGATGCTGGACGATCAGCTTTCGCCGCGGGCCTGGACGAACCTCGTGACGATGTACGACTTCGGCCACAACGTGTTTCTGCAGAGCGACCTCGAACGTTTCGAGCCGATGAAGACGAAGATCGGCGATGCGTTGCGTCGGGGCGATCTCTCCTTCGCGTACGACTTGCACAAGGTCTTCGTGCGCCGTCTCGACGAATGCGTGTCGTATGCGACGAATTTGCTGGAGAAGTCGGAATTCGATTTCTCGGTGGACGAGACCTGCACGTTCAACAGCAAGGACGAACCGTGGCCGAAGACGGTCGAAGAGCGCAACGAACTCTGGCGTAAGCGCATCAAGTATGAAATGCTCGGCTTGATCCTCGGTCGCGAGCTCGACGCCGAGGAAGATGCCGAGGCCGAACGTCTGGGCAAGAAGAAGAAAGACCGCAAGGGCAAGAACAAGAAGGTGGCGAGTGCGTCCACCTCCACGAATGACGTGGCGAAAGCGGCGGAACCCGAGAAGCCCGAGCCGACGCCCAAGGAGACGTTGCTGAACAAGTACCGCCACTACCTCACGTTCATCCTCACGGAAATCGACGAGGAAAAGGTGATGGAGCGCTACTTGCTGGCGACGGCGATGGCCTACGATCCGCATTCGGCCTACATGGCGCCGGTCAGCAAGGAGGACTTCGATACCGAGATGAATCTCTCGCTCATGGGCGTGGGCGCGGTGCTGTCGCAGTCGCTTGACGACGGCGCGCTCGAGATCAAGGAGATCATGAAGGGCGGACCGTTGGCGCGCGAAGGGTCCATCAAGGAAGGCGACAAGATCGTCGGCGTCGGTCAGGATGACGGTCCGATTGAAGACATCGTGTGGAAGCCGATGCGGAAGTCCATCCGCAAGATCCGCGGCAAGAAGGATACGAAGGTCGTGCTGGAGGTGACGGACAAGAACGGCGCTTCGCGCCGTCGCGTGCCGATCATTCGCGATGAAATCAAGCTTGAAGACCAGGCGGCGACGGGGCGTGTCGAGCGCGTGACCCTGGATGGCGTGACGCGTACGATGGGCTATGTGAAGCTGCCGGCCTTCTACGGCACGATGGACAGAAAGCCGAACCAGCCGGGCTATCGTTCGTGCTCGCTCGACGTGGCGAAGTGGATTGCGAAGTTCAACACGCAGGGGACGGACGGCATGATTCTCGACCTGCGCGGCAATGGCGGCGGGTCGCTGCGCGAGGCGGTTCTTCTGACCGCGCTCTTCGTGCGGCCGAATCCGGGTCCGTGCCCTGTGGTGCAGATTCGCGAGACGCGTCAGCTCTATGTGCTGCCGACCTTCCCGAATCAGCCGACGTTTGCCTACCGCAAGCCGCTGATCGTGCTGGTCGACCGGCATTCGGCGTCCGCCTCGGAAATCGTCGCGTGCGCGCTGCAGGATACGGGCCGCGCGATCGTTGTGGGCGATACGCAGTCGCACGGCAAGGGCACGGTGCAGACCGTGATGCCGATGGGTCGTGCCGAATATGGTTCGATCAAGATTACGACGGCGCGGTTCTACCGCATCAACGGGTCCTCGACGCAGGTCAAGGGCGTGGCGAGCGACATCTGCCTGCCGTCCTTCTTCGATGACCGTACGGATATCGGCGAGGACAAGCTGCCGAATGCGCTGCCGTGGAGCCGCATCGAGCCGGCGAGCTATGACGAGATCTGGAACATGTCTTCGTTCGTTCCCCAGCTGAAGGAGCGTTCGTCGCTGCGGACGGGCCGTCTGCCGGAATGGACGCGTCGGCGTCAGGTGGTCAAGCTGTTCCATGACATTTCGGAACGTCGTGTGGCATCATTGCAGCGCGAGGCGCGCAAGAAAGTGATGAAGGACGATCGTGCGGTGCTCAACGAGGCCGACGAGGCCGATGCGGCGGATGAAGAAGATCCGAAGCTGACGCACGAGGTCCCGACCGAAGAAGAGGCGGCGAAGGCGCGTAAGCGCGATATCGTGCTGACCGAAGCGATGAACATTCTTGCGGACCTTGTGCGGCTCACGAACGGTCAGGATGCGCCCTCAGCGCCTGCGCTGCCCGCCAATCGCATTCCGGCCTGGTTGCGGGCGCTTCAGGGAGGAAACAACTGATGCAGCGCGTCCGCTTCGTCAAGATGCATGGCGCGGGGAACGACTTCGTGCTGATCGACGATCGCGCGGAGCAGTTCCCGGTTCACGACCATCTGCTGCTGGCGGCTTTGGCGGCTCCGCGCACGGGAATTGCCTGCGAAGGCGTGATCCTCGTGCAGCCGTCGAAGAATGCCGACTTCAAAATGGTCTTCTTCAATCCAGACGGAACGGAGGCGGACCTCTGCGGGAACGGGGCCCGGTGCGTGGCGGCTTTTGCGAAAGAGATCGGTGCGGCGAAGAGTTCCCTGATGACCTTCGAAACGCGTGCCGGACTTGTCGATGCCGAAGTGCTCGATGCGGGGCATGTGAAAGTGTGGATGCCGGAACCGAAAGACCGTCGCTATGGTCTGAACGTCGAGGGAACCGCCGGGGATTTCATCGTGGCGGGCGTGCCGCATTTCGTGGTGCCGTGCGAACGCGTGGCGAATGTCGACGTCAATGGACTCGGACGCAAGCTGCGTCTGGCGTCCGCATTTGAACCGGCGGGGACGAATGTCGATTTCGTGCAGTTCTGTCCGCCCAACAAGGCCATCTTGCGCACGTATGAGCGCGGTGTCGAGGCCGAAAGCGGTGCGTGCGGCACGGGTGCGGTGGCGACGGCCGTTGTTGCCGTGGAGACAAAGGGACTGTCCCTGCCGCTCCATGTGCATACGTCCCAGGGTTTTGACCTGACGATCGACGGCGACTGGCGGCGTGCGAAGGGGACAGGCTTTACGCTGACGGGTCCCGTCAAGCGTGTGTTCGAAGGCGAGATCGACCTCGACACGCTTGATCTGGGAAACGAGATGGAATGATGAATCTTGAAAATCTTTGACCTTTGGTCTCAGATTTTCAGTTTCAGGATTTTAGGCGTCTGATAGACTTTCCATTGGAAGAAAAACGCCATCTATGCTATAATAGAGAACGGTTTCAGTTGTAAGAGGAATTACGATGTCTGATTGTTGCGTGTTTGCGGGCCAGGGAGCCCAGGTGCCCGGTATGGGCAAGGATTTTGCCGAGGCCGATGCGGCGGCGATGGCGTTGTTCGACAAGGCGAATGCCGTGTTGGGATTCGATCTGAAGAAGATCTGCTTCGAGGGGCCGGCGGAAGAGCTGACGAAGTCCAATGTGTGCCAGCCGGCCATCTTTGTGACGAGCTATGCGGCCTATCAGGCCTTCCAGAAGAAGCATCCGACGAACTTTGCGGCGGCGGCGGGTCTGTCGCTGGGCGAATGGGGAGCTTTGTGTGCGGCGGGCGTCCTTGACTTCGATGCGACGCTGAAGGTGCTTGAAGCGCGTGGACGCTATATGCAGGAGGCCTGCGAGGCGACGCCGAGCGGAATGATCGCCATTGTGGGCGCCACGCCGGCGCAGCTGGACGAACTTTGCGCCAAGACGGGCTGCACGCCCGCAAACATCAATTCGGCGATGCAGGTGGTGCTGTCGGGCGATAAGGCGCAGGTGGCGGCCGCCGCGACGACGGCGAAGGAACTCGGCATCAAGCGCGCGATTCCGCTTGCGACGGCGGGGGCGTTCCATTCGAAGTTCATGCAGCCGGCGCGCGAAAAGCTGGCACCCGTTTTGGACGGGATTACATTCAGTGCGCCGAAGTTCCCGGTCATTTCCAATGTGACGGGTGCGGTGCATTCGTCCGATCCGGGCGAAATCAAGGCGGTGATGCTGCGCCAGGTCACCGAAACGACGCGCTGGGCCGACGACATTGTCGCGGCGAAGGCGCTGGGATGCACGCGTTTCATCGAGTTCGGACCGGGCAAGGTGCTGTCGGGTCTCATCAAGAAGATCGACGCGGCGCTGGCGACGAGCAATGTGGGCGACCTCGCCTCGCTGGACGCGACGGTGGCCGCGCTCGCCTGAATTTAGACCAAGAGGAGAGAATAATGGGAAATCTTGAAGGTAAAGTCGCGATTGTCACGGGCGCGGGCCGCGGTATCGGCCAGCAGATCGCAAAGAAGCTGGCCAGCGAAGGCGCGAAGGTGGCCGTGGTGGATCTCAAGCCCGAATGGTGCGAAGAGACGGTGGGCCTGGTGCAGGCGACCGGTTCGGAGGCGTGTGCGCTGGGGTGCAATGTGGCCGAAAGTGCTGAAGTCGATGCCTGCGTGAAGGCGGTGATCGAGAAGTTCGGCAAGGTCGACATCATGGTCAACAACGCCGGTATCACGAAAGACGGCCTGTTGATGCGCATGAGCGATGCCGACTGGGATGCGGTGCTCAATGTCAACCTGAAGGGGACGTTCCTCTTCACGCGCGCCGTTTCGCGTCCGATGATGAAAAACAAGGCGGCGGATGGTACGCAGTTGGGCGGTGTCATCATCAACATCGCGTCCGTCGTGGGCATTATGGGCAATGCCGGTCAGGCCAACTATACGGCCTCGAAGGGCGGTGTCATCGCGCTGACGAAGACGACGGCGAAGGAATTGGGGTCGCGCAATGTGCGTTGCAATGCCGTGGCACCGGGCTTCATTCAGTCAAAAATGACAGATGTGTTGCCTGAAGAGGTCAAAAAGGCATATATGGAGACGATTCCGCTCAAGCGTTTCGGCACGGCGGAGGATATCGCCAAGTGTGTGGCCTTCCTGGCGGGGCCTGAAGCTTCGTACATTACGGGGCAGATTATTTCCGTCAACGGCGGCATGATCGGCTGATTTTTTGTCCGCAGGTGCTTTTCCACTTGCGAAAATCAAAAAGATTTAGTAAACTAATTGGTGTCAACCCAAAGGAGATAAAACAAATGGCAGGTAAGCTTGAAGATCGCGTCAAAGAGATCATCGTGGACCAGCTCGGCGTCAATGCCGAACAGGTTAACCTTGAAGCGTCGTTCATCGACGATTTGGGCGCGGACTCGCTCGATTCGGTCGAGCTGATTATGGCTTTTGAAGAGGAATTCGGTGCGGCGATCCCTGAAGAGGACGCTGAAAAGCTGACGCATGTCGGCAAGGTGATCGATTATCTCAAGAGCAAGGGCTACGGCGACGACGGTGCTGCTGCGCAGTAAACCGACGGGCATGGCCTGAAATGAAGAAGGGACAGGTCGCAAGGCTTGTCCCTTCCTTTTCTTTATACGATGAAGAACGAGCGTCCAAGTGATGAGCTGAACAAGCGGAATGCGGCCTTTGACAATCGGCTGCGTCCGGGGCAGTTCACTGACTTTGTGGGCCAGCAGAAGATCCGTGCGCGTCTGGAATTGGCCGTCAAGGCGGCGAAGGAGCGTGGGGAGACGCTGGACCATGTGCTTTTCTCGGGTCCGCCCGGACTCGGCAAGACGACGCTTTCGTACATTCTCGGCGATGCGATGGGCGTGCATGTGAAGACGACCAGCGGGCCTGTCCTCACCAAGCCGGCCGATCTGGCTGGGCTGTTGACCTCGCTTGAAGCCGGCGATATCGTCTTCATCGATGAAATCCACCGAATGGCGAAGACGGTGGAAGAGTACCTCTATTCCGCGATGGAAGACTTCGCCATCGACATCATGATCGACCAGGGACCCAACGCGCGAAGCGTGCGTCTGGAGCTGCCGCGCTTTACCCTCGTGGGGGCGACGACGCGGATTGGTCTGATTGCGGCGCCGTTGCGGGCGCGTTTTGGTCTTGTCAACCGGTTGAGCTTCTACGAACCGGAGGATCTGGCGGCCATTGTGACGCGTTCGGCGGCCAAGCTGAATGTGGGGATCGATCCCGAAGGTGCGCTTGAGATTGCGCGTCGGTCGCGTGGAACACCCCGTATTGCCAACAATTTGCTTCGCCGTGTGCGTGACTATGCGCAGGTGAAGGCTGATAATCTCATCACGCGACAGGTTGCGGTGGATTCGCTGACGCTTTTGGAGATCGATCCGCACGGACTCGACGAGATGGACGTGAAGATTCTCGAGACGATCTGCGCCAAGTTCGGGGGTGGCCCGGTGGGACTTTCCACCATCGCCGTCAGCGTCGGCGAGGAACCGGATACCATTGAAGAGGCCTACGAACCGTTCCTGATCATGGAAGGCTATCTCGATCGCACGCCCAAGGGACGCGTGGCGACCGAACTCGCGTGGAAAAAGCTAGGTTTGGCGCCGCCTGTTGCGCCGAGCCGGTAGAACAAGGTTTGCAGTCATGTCTGAAGATTTGAAGACTCCGCCGCATAGTGCGGAAGCGGAACGCGGCATCATCGGCTCGATTCTCCTGGATACGCAGTTCGGGGACGATGCGCGCGTGCTTGACCTCTGCCAGGCCCGCGGCCTGACGCCGGAATCCTTTTATGAACCCCGTAACCGCATCCTCTACGAGACCTTCCGCGAGATGAGCGGATCGTCCACGCCGATCGACGCGGTGACGCTCGCCGATCGTCTGCGGGCGACCGGGCGTCTCGATCAGATCGGCGGCATTGCGGCGATTCAAGCCCTCGTGGACAACACGCCGACGAGTGCGCATGCCGAGTACTACATCGACATCGTGCGGCAGAAGCACCTCCTGCGGACGCTGATCCAGCGGGCGCGCGAAACCGAGGCGAAGTGCTTCGACGAGAGTCAGAGCGCGAATGCGGACATCCTGCTCGGCGAAGTCGAAAAGAACTTCCTTGAAATCGGTGGCGGCGCGACGGTCCAGGTTTCGTGGAAGACGGCCGTTGAAAACACGCTCAAGGCGATGGACAAGCTCTTCGACGGGGCCAACCAGTTCGATGGCCTGCCGACCGGATTCAAGTACCTGGATGAAAAGCTGATGGGCCTCAAGCCGGGCGACATGATCGTCATCGCGGCGCGTCCGTCCGTCGGTAAGACGTCGTTGGCGATGAACATCGCCGAATGCATCGCGCTGGGTCAGGACATCAATGGCATGCCGATGCAGGGTGGACATAACCGTCCCCATGGCGTCTTGATGTTCTCGCTCGAAATGAGCACCGAGTCTCTGGCGAAGCGTATGCTGGCCGGTCGTGCGGCGGTGAATACCTGGCGGTTGCAGCGCGGACTTCTCACGAAGGAGCAGCGCATCGAGGCGAGCGACCGGCTGATGAAGGCCGCCGGCACGCTGCGTGCCGCGCCGATCTACATCGACGACACAAGCGCCATTGACGTGTCGGACATGCGTGCGCGTGCGCGTCGAATGAAGCGCATGCACAATATCGAGCTCATCGTGATCGACTACCTGCAGCTGGCGAACTGCCGCGAATTCGCGAAGCAGGGCCGTCAGCTTGAAACGAGCCGCATTTCGGGCCAGGTCAAGGCGATGGCGAAGGAACTCAAGGTGCCGGTGATCGTCTTGTCGCAGCTCTCTCGTGCGAATGAAAAGGATGGCGACAAGGACGAGATTCCGAAGCTCTCGCATCTGCGTGACTCGGGCGCGATCGAACAGGACGCCGATATGGTCTTCCTGCTGCGTCGTCCGTGCCGGTCGAAGACGGCGCAGTGGCATGACGACGAACTGCTCGCCATTGTCGATGTCGCGAAGAACCGTAACGGCGAGACGGGTGAAGTGGACCTCAACTTCTTCCGTGAAGGTACCCGCTTCGGCGATCGTGAACAGGGCAAGCGCGGGGCGAAGGCTCAGCAGGAGGCGCAGGCCGAGGCTGATGCCGCGACGGCACAGGAGGTTCCGGATGTTCCGCCCGAGGCGGCCGGACCCCAGCTCGGCGGGCCGGTCGAGTTCCAGCAGAACATTTTGCTTTAACCGCGAGTCGATGAGGGAGACTGGGCGATGACGCGGAGGAAACTTGTCGGATTGCTGTTGCTGGCCGCAGGCACCGCTGCGGCGAATCTGCAGAACCCGGCGCTCCATCCCGTGAAGCCCCTTGCGACACCCGTGCATGCACCGGTGTCGCTCGTGAAGGCCGGCGAGCCGCAGTTCGTCATTGTCTGGGATTCTCAGGCGGAGACGAATGCGCCGTATGGACTCGTCAACCGTCCGATTCGCGACGCTGTTCGCACGTTGCGCCGTGCGTTCTATTTCTGCACCGGCCGTGATGTGCCGGTTGCGGATGTTTCCGCCCGTGAGAAATATGCAGGGCATCCGCTGATCCTGGTCGGTAAAAGCGTCCTGACCGATGCCTTGGGCATTCGGCCTGCGGCCTTGCCGCCGGAGGGGTTTGTGGTGTCCACGTTCTCGAACGGCGTGGCCATTGTCGGAAACGACTCGTCGATCGATCCGGATTTTCCGAAGGCGATGCCGCTCTTGAAGCTAGGGCCGCGTCGGGCGACCGTGTGGGGGACCTACGATTTCCTCGAGCGCTTCATGGGGTGCCGCTACTACTATCCGGGACCCGATGGTGCGGTGCGTCCGGTCTGTACGAACCTCGTGATGGCGCCGTGCGCCTATACGGATGCGCCGCGCTTCCGCAACCGCGGCGGGACGCCAGGTGGACGCGAGTTCCTTTCGCGCACGGTCAAACGCGAATTGATGGGATCGCACCTCACCGACTACTGGGCGGCCTCGCGCGTGGCGCAGACTGAACCCTACCATTCGATGCATTCGCCCGTGCCGCAAGACTGGGCTGCCGCGCATTCGAACCTGATCAGCGAAGCGTTCATGCGCAACTTGCGGGGACATGTCTTCTTCAATCCGACGAATCACTACAAGAACTATTTCAATGTGACTTCGCTCGCCTTCGCCGACGAACTTGCGAAGTCCCACAAGGCCTTCTTCGATTCGCAGGGGACTCTGCGGCAGGGATTTTACTATGACAATGAACGCTATTGCGTGTTCGGCCAGTGCGATTCGTTCTGTCCGCTGCATGTGATGTTGTCAAACGAGGTGGTCAAGCGCGAGGGTCTCATCACGGCCGAACATCTGGCGCTAGGATCCACGGCCTGGTATGCGGATGTGTACGGACGCTTCTACCAGCGTCTGGCCTTGCGTCTTCAGGAACTTCTGCCGGGCAAGAAGCTGATCGTGCTGCCGTACGGTGGATGCGTCTATCCGCCGTTGCTGCCGCAGTATCGGCGTTTGCCGGACAATGTCGAGGTGGGCGTGTGCCTGGGAAAGATGCCGCGGTTCATCCGCAATCCCGAGGCGCGCCGCGTGAGCGTGGACATTCTGAGGCGCTGGCAGGCGGCGTTGGGAGGACGCCCTGTCCGCCAGATTTGGACGTACAATGCGGGTAACACGTGCTTTGAACAGGCTGTCGCGAACGAATTCCTGCCTGAGATGATTGCGGCTTTCGGCGACTTGCTCGGCGATGTCGGCATCAATGTGGAAACGAGCATCTTCCCGTCGCCGGCACCCGATGTTTCGGTGGCCCTGCATTTCTACTATGAGACCTATTGCGCGCTGCGTGCGCAGTGGGCCGGTGCGGCGTTCAACGCCGAGGCGGCGCTCGACGAACATTGGCGGCTGTTCTACGGCGAGACCGGTGGGGCGCTCCTGCGGCAGCTCCATCGCACGCTTAAAGAGGCCTTCCTTGCCGTGAGTGTGCGCGAGGCCCGGTCGGGGTCCATTTATCCGCCGGCGGTTCTCGACGCGATCGAGCGTGACCTGACGGCCGCTCGGACGTTTTTCGCGAAAGACAAGACGTCCGTCTACTGGCGGCGTTTTCGGATGATGTCCTATCCGCTCGAATTCGAGCTCACGCGCCAGCGCGACATCCATGCCGGCCGCCTCGTCCCCGATCCCGAACGTCTACGCTACATCCAGGGGGATGAATGATGGTGCCGGTCATTGACATGCATTGTGACACGGTTTCGGAAATCTTTGAGGATACATTCAAGAAGAAGCCCGAGGCTCGAAGGCATCTTCGCCGGAACAACCTTCAGGTCGATCTCGAGCGTATGAAGGCGGCGGGCTACATGTGCCAGTGCTTCGCCATTTTCATCGACCAGAACAGTTACCGTCGATATGTGTCGGACCCGTTTGACTATCTGTGTAGATTTTCGGCATGCATGGATCGCGAGGTGGCGGCGAATGAGGATCTGATTCGCTTTGCGCGTACCGGATCGGATATCGAACGGAATTTTCGGGAAGGGAAGATGTCCGCGCTCAAGACGGTGGAAGACAGTGTCGTCTACAAAGGCGACCTTGAGCTCCTCAAAAAAGGGTATGAAATGGGCGTGAGGAAGTCCACGCTCACCTGGAACTACGAGAACGAGCTGGCGTTTCCAAATCCTGGAAAATCGAAGGGACCGGATGCCATCGATACAGTCAACGGACTTAAAAAGCGCGGGTTCGAGTTCGTCGAGGCGATGGAGTCGATGGGGATGCTGATTGACATTTCGCATCTCAATGACAGGGGCATCCAGGACGTGTTCAGGACGGTGAAGAAGTCGACGCCGATTGTGGCGAGTCATTCCAATGCGCGGGGTGTTTGCAACCACAAACGGAATCTCACCGACGAGATGATCCGTCAGTTGGCGGACCATGGGGGTGTCGCGGGACTCAACTTCTGCCCGATGTTCGTAAGCGAAGAGAATTGGACCAAGCTTCGGCGCAGGAGCTGTTTGTCGCGGATCGTCGATTTGGTTCGGCATCTCCGCTACATCCGGAATGTCGGTGGTGTCGACGTGCTGGCATTGGGGACCGATCTCGACGGCATCAGCGGCCAGCTCGAAATCAACGGATGCGGTCCCATGCAGAAAATCGCCGAAGCGATGGAGCTCGCCGGTTTCACCGACGACGAAATCGAAAAAGTCCTGTTCCGCAACGTCCTAAGGGTCTACAAAGACGTGCTGGGCTGAGGACATCCTCTGGTTGCCGTCCGCAAAACTAAACACAAGTTTGCAGAGTTGAATGCAAGTTTGTTGAGGTTGTCCTCTGGTTGTTCCTACTTTCATAAAATCAATTTTTTTGGTATAATTGATTAAGTGAATGGAGACTTTTGAGGAGATAGGAGTCCAGGATGGGTAATTTTAAGTTTTCGGGACATCAGACATTCGTTTTCCGCTACGGATGGCTGGTGAAAGGTGTGGATTTGATACGTCAAAATCCACTGTTGGCGTTTTCGACAGGGCGGGTGGCGTTCTTTCAAAGCGAGAACAGAAGCAGGCCGACGATCTGATCTCGCGGCGGAATTCCGCAAGCGCTGGGGTAAGTCGAGTCCTGGGATCCGTCGGGCGGCCTTGCTGGCCTGTTTACGGGAATTGGAGGAACAGAAGTGAACAACGAATTGTCTGCGCTTGATACAAGTGAATATCGGGCTTGGATCGGTGAGCTGAAGAAGCGTTACCGTGCCACTCAGATTAAGGCGGCGGTCTCGGTCAATTCTGCACTCATCGAGTATTATTGGCGGCTTGGCAGGGACATCAGCGAGAAATATTCCGAGTTTACTAAGTCGGAGATTTACGGCAAGCAGTTCTTCCCGCAGCTTAGTGCGGACTTAAAAGCGGCGATGCCAGGCGTGGCAGGTCATTCGCCTCGAAATCTTCGGTATTGCCTTGATTTTTTTGAACTCTATGCAGGAAGAGAGTTTTTCCCACATATTGTGGGAAAAGGTGAAGAGAAGATTTTGCAACAAGTTGTTGCAAAATCTCCGACCGGATTTAGTTTGCGAAAAGATGCAGAAAGCGATTCTTTTTGCGGGGAAAACATTTTGCAGCAATTTGTTGCAAAATTGATTCATGTTCCGTGGGGACATCACATAGTTGTCATCGACAAGTGCAAGGGTGACAGTGAGAAGGCCTGGTTTTATGCGTGCCGGACGAATGAACACGGCTGGAGCCGCAACATGCTTCTCAATATGCTCTCGACCGACCTTTACGAACGAGAGGGCAAGGTGCAGACGAACTTTGAGCTGACGCTTCCGAAGCCTGAAAGCGACCTCGCCGAGCAGCTTATTTGCCGTGACCACAACCGCATTCTTGCGCAATACATGATGGACGAGTTGAAGACGCCCCTCGGGATAAACGATTACGAACTCCATCGCATCTTGCCGCCGGTAGAGAAGATTCAAGCAGCCCTTGAAGAGGAAGGTTCTAAGAATGCCTAAACCCGTTAGTTCGAGCTTTGTGGAATCCCTGAAAAAGACTATAATGGAGTTCCTGGGAGGACGGCGATATGACAGCGCATGAAGTGCAGACGCTTTTGACGATCGGGGAAAATATCGTCATCGAATTCAAACGAGCGGGGGATGGCCCGAAATGGGACACCTATGAGTCGATTTGCGCGTTCTTGAATCGGAATGGTGGCGATGTCCTGTTGGGCGTTACGGATGATGGGAAGGTTGTTGGATTACCGCCAAAAGGGGTTGGCGATATGGTCAAGAGCATCGTCAAGGTAATGAACGACCCCAACCTGTGGGAGCCGCGCATTGCGCTCTTCCCGGAAGTGCTGACAGTCAAAGGAAAGAAGGTTATTCACATCCATGTGCCGACGGGCCCCGATGTCTATCGTTTCAAGGGGAAGTGCTATGATCGCGTGGACGATTCCGATGTCGTGGTGAGGAGTACCTCCGCCATTGCGGAGATGTTCATTCGCAAGCTCGACATCTACACCGAACAAAGGGTTTATCCATATGTGGCGAAGTCCGACTTGCGACTTGATCTTTTGCCGCGGATTCGCAACATGGCCCTTTCGATGCATGGTGTGAATCATCCGTGGTTGAATGCGGACGACGATACGATTCTGAGGTCGGCCAAGCTCATTGGCCGGGATCCCACGACTGGCAAAGAAGGTTTTAACGCGGCGGCGGTTCTCTTGTTGGGTACGGACGACTGCATAGGCGGTCTCTTCCCGGCCTATAAGACGGATTGCCTTCTGCGCCGTGTCAACATGGATCGCTACGATGATCGGGTGACGGTCTACGGGAATCTGATCGAGGCCTACGACAAAATCGAGGCCTTCGGCGTGAAACACCTCGACAACAAGTTCTTCATTGAGAACGGCCTCAGTGTCGACATTCGCTCCAAGATCCTGCGCGAGATGATCGGTAATACACTGGCCCATCGCGAATATACAAGCGGATTGACGGCGCGTTTCGTCATCGAACGCGACTGCATGTTTACGGAGAATGCCAACAAGGCTGTGAACATGGGCATCATCACGCCCCAGAACCTGCGGCCGTTCTCGAAGAATCCGATCATCGCCAACTTCTTTCATCAGATCGGTCGTGCCGATGAATTGGGAAGTGGTGTGCGGAACCTCTATCACTATGTGCGAATCTATTCCGGCGCGGATCCGGTCTTTGATGAGGGGGACATCTTTCGTTTGACAGTTCCTCTGGACGACGACTATTCGCCCGAGAAGGGACACTTGCAGAAGCGGCAGACGATACTAGCGGGTGTCCAGCAAACCCTGCAACATGGTGGGTTTTATGAGGGCTCCGATGCGCTGCGGCAGACAGCAGTTGCCAACAATGACCCCTATAATGATGCCTATAAAGAATCCGACAATGAACCCCACAATGAAGAGACGTTGACACCGAGTGAGCGCAAGTTTCTTTCATTTGTTGAGCAGGCGGGTTCTTTAAGTGCAGCTGAACTGAGAACTTTGATGTGCGTACGAAATGTGTCCGACTTTCATGCGAGGTATATTCGTCCGATGTTGAAGCGTGGGCTTATTGAGCACACGCTGCCGAATGCGAAGCGCTCCAAATTCCAGAAGTATCGGCTGGCGATCAAGGGACGTCATCTCATTGAAACTACACAACAGACTGCACAAGAGACTACACAAGAAACTACACGACAAGACAAAGCACATAAGTCAGGCCGCGAACACATATGTAAACCTCATAAGACGGGTGAGAACCAGATAAGTCAACCACATGAGTCAGCCTCATATGAGGCTAATCCTCAACTCGTTCGTTTGGTGTCCGCTCTGACAAGCGAACGGGGTGCGGCAGAGTTGAGGGAGGTGTTGCAAATCAAGCACCAAACTGATTTGCTGCGTCGGTATCTGCGTCCTGCAATGGATGCGGGACTGATTGAATACACGATTCCAGATAAGCCACGCAGCCGCTTCCAAAAATACAGGTTGACCGACAAAGGACATATTGTTCGTGAAGTTCAAAAGCAAGGGAATGTTTAAGGGGGGACATGAGAATGCAACAACATGATTCAAGATGGTTTGAGATGTTTGATGTCATCCAGAATACCTATGGAAATTCGACTTGGACGCCTCTTTGGCGTTATGACGTCCTCAAGAATGGCAATCCTCGTACGGTTGGATATGAGGAAGAGATATTCAGGATACGTACTCTTTTAGCACCGTTGGAAAATAAAAACCAGTTGATAAATGCACCGTTTCTTGATTTGAATCCTGATCAGACTTATGCAACTGTTGATAGCGGAAACTATTGCAAACCAAATGTGCATTATCAGGATTCAAGTGTTGGGTTAGTTTCAGGTGAATACCCTGTTTTTAGTATCTATTTCCCGAACGGTCCTGTTGTTGAGCCTTTTGTTTGTCAAGATATGATCGCCGCCCTAAGGCTTGTTCGGCAAGGCGACGAATGGGTTCGTCCGGAAGAGGGTGGCGTTGACGTCATCAGAATAGATCGTGATGAGAAGTCTATGATTCGTGAAATCAAGATTCGGACCGAGTTCTTAAAAGATTATTTGTGTGCGCGGAACATGGGGCTGTATATTGAAGAGTTTCGGCATCGTCAAGTGCAGTCGCTTCAATGCCCTGCTGTGAGTTGGCCTTCGTGTCATGGTTATGATGAAAAGTTTCACAAGAATGGACATTACGTCTGGAAGGGATGGGTGTTTATGCATTCCAATAGTGACAATTGGATCGAACCAGACATGGTGAAAGGCGACCTTTCACTTCCTGCATTTTACCGGATAGAAGGACAACTCTGGAAGCAGTATTGGGTTGGGGCTGGTTCCGGAAGCCCGCGTATAGGAGGCGATTCGAGCGCACATGAGTTTATTGTTTCTCCGAATGGTGACAAACACGAAATTAGCGCCTTGGAAGACGATACGTACGGCCATGTGTATTTGTTTTTTGATCCAATGATCTTTCTGCATCTACAAGATTCTCCTGGTGTTGAATTGGAATGGGCCTCAAGGGATGTATTTCGTGTCGGATTCCCGAGTCATGGTAAGTTTTTGTGTGGCATTAGTGCTAAGGGGAATGTTTTTGCAATATCAGCAGACATTGCGAGATTAGAGGATTGGGCGCAGAATCTCTGGCTTAGAGAGAATATTCGTCCAGAAGATCTTGTAGATTATCAGACACATGAATTGTTTAGAAATCAGATGATGTGTGAATTCCTACGCGCAGAGGAATCTCCGGAGCAGAGATTTTCTAGAAATGTTGATGAGCTAGGCGCGGCATTTAAAAATCGGACAGGTTTCGCGCTATGGCAGAATATTGATACGGGTCTGGAATCGGTCGAGATGGTTTCTCGTTTTGTCTCAATAAACAAACGAGGGTTAATTGAACTTGCCAAATACATTCTTGAGGCGTTATCAGAACGGATGTCATCTTCAAATCTGAAAGCGTATATTGCTGATGACGTGGCAACAAGGGAATTGAAAAGTATTGGACTGTTTGAGAAAGCACTTTCAAAGGTGGATGTTTCAATAGACGCAAAGTCGTCCGTGCGTTTTCTGCGTAACATCAATGAAGTTCGTCAGATTGATTCGCACTTGATGTCAAGATCGGATGCGGCGAAACGTCTGGCGAAAGTTAATATACCAGGAGAACTGTCACCACTTGAGCAAGGAGCACGTATGATTGAGTATGTCAATGATGGTATCGAGGCGCTGCTTAATGTGCTGAATAGTGCTCGTACTGTGTAAGTTGTCGCCCAGAAAATAAGGTCATAATAATTCATGTACTCATACAAGTGGAATCGTAAGACGGGGGGCTATACTCTGGTGCCGCAGACGGGCAAGTTCGTCGCGGCGGAGATCAGGC
>JAKSOY010000189.1 GCA_024405255.1 Kiritimatiellia bacterium | reverse complement strand
CCGGGAACGGTCTCGGGAAATACGCCGTCTCGACATCGGGCTGGATCTCGCCGTACGAGTAGACAAGCAGCTCGCCAAGGAAGCCGCTGGGCGTGCGGAAGTTCCACCCTTCCGCCGGGATGGTGAATCCATCGACATGCGCACCGCGGCCACGCCACCAATGATTCTCGACCGCATTCGCCGGCCGTACGGCAAAAGGTTCCACCGTTGGCGGATCCTGCGGCGGCAACCCCGATGACAGAGCACGCATCCGCACCCTAAGCATCAACGGGCTCGTAAACGACAACGCTCCGTCCGTTCCGCCACCATTGGTTTGACCAACGGAGTTTGAGCCTTCGATGTTCGCCCAGTCGTTGGTTCCTCCCTCGACTTGCGTGACTGCGTTCGTCCCCGACACGTCATCCGACGGCGCGTTCGTGTACGCGCCTCCGTCCTTCTGCGCGACAACCGTGCAGACAAGGGCGACCGACAGAAACACCGACGCGACCCAGGCACCACACTTGCCCCTCACCTCCGACCAAGCCGCCAACAATAGCCCGCTGACGACGCGAACACCCACGCCGACAAACACACCTCCGACAACAACGCAGGCAATCCATACAAGGACGTTGAGACAATCCGACAGGAATTCCAAAATCATCACAACATCACCTCAAGATCACAGTGAACGATTCAGGCATAAACTGCACGTTAAACGATTCGTTCTGCACATCGAGTCCGCGTCCTATGAGACGCATCAGATTCCAGTCCGAGTTGAAGAGCCAATTCTGCGGCACTGTCGGAAGCTCGAAGTCCAGCGGTGCAACCTCCTCGCGCACAACCAGGCGACACGGGGCAGCACGCAAACCAAGCGTCATTTCCCAGGAAAGCGTCTTCACCTCGTCGGTCGATGAACTCCACGCCACAAACCGCTCGCCTGCGAAACCTCGCCGCACAAACCAGGAACCCGAGTCCCAGCCAACGACCAGTCGTGTCTCGCGCGGGGATAGCACACCATCCGAGTCGGTGTCTGTTCCAAAAGCTATTTCCACGTTGTTCGTGGGGGTGGCACGGCAACCCAGCGAAAACCCAAACTTCGCCGCCCGATGAGAAAGCGACGGCAACGGCACATTGGTCACTACCTCCGTGTCGGCATGCGCTACCGACGGCAACGACAATGCCACCGGCTCCGACGCCCATGCGAACGTCGTGGCAAGAAGAAGCAATACCATCGAGTCAGTTTTCATTTGTTGGGCATTATACACGATTTTCCTCCTTTCTTCCTAGAGTGGAGAACGTTCTTGGACGTGGAGACCTGATAGCCCTCCTTAGGTTTTTCAAACAACAGCATATTCCCCTTGTTGTCAGTATGATAACGAAACACATCCTTGTCCACACGTGTCATCATCCAGGAATGCAGTTCCTCGCATGGGACATTCGCCAACTCCCGTGGCTCCACCTTCTGCAATCCTCCACCGTATGAGCGTCCAGCAGAAACGATCGCATCACGAGGAATAGTCGCCAAAAAGGTCCAAACCGTTTCTGCCAACGAGGGATCCTCTTGCAGCACACGTGCCAAGTCTGACTTAGGGTACATCATGAGAAACGAATTCGAAGCAATGGCCTGCGTATCGTTCAAGACAAAACGAACAGGCGCGGAATCTTTCGCCCCTCTACCCATATAAGAGCACAAAAATGGCGTTGCTTTACGTTGCTCCTGCTCATACCAAACATTTCGAGAAGCGCACAACCTTTTTGTCGCTGTTGTTTGAAGGCCCGACTCAAGATAGTTACGAACAGTTTGGGGGAGTTCCGAAATGGCATACCCAGAACAATCCAAAAGGAAACGCCGCGCAACATTTGAAGGGAAGCCTTCTGCATCTGCTGTTACATGATTAACTGGCAAATTGCGGGGGCTTGGTAAAATGGGCTTTAGAAATTTGAATGGGATTTTTTTCCCCTTTGCCACCTCTTCTGGCATTACAAAAAAAGAATTATCACCGGTCGCAATTCCTCGACGTATATCAAAGTAATCACCAATTCGCCATTTGTCCGAATTCTCCGTCATTTGGCCCTGTGGGGGCCACTTGGAATTTTTACGCAGATGTTCCACTGTCACACGCAGCGTTCGCGCCGGCTTTTTCAGATTCTCCCCAAATGTAAAGAGAGTTTCTGAAGAAACGGCAGCAGGCGTGTTTTTAAACCAAATGACACAGGAAGAAACCAAAGCATCGGAGAACTTCACATCGTCGGAATCGAAACGATGAACGCGCAACAACGTGACATCGCTTGTCAAGAACTTACGTAATGCCACACCGTAATTAACCGACATCCATTCCGACGGAACGAGCCAAACGCCTATGCCCTCTCGTTTCATCCACGACTGAGAGCCAAGAAGGAAATGGCAATAGAGACCCGAAAGACCTGAAATCTCAATTCCAACCCTTTCTTTTACAAGTCGTTGAAGACGTTTTTTTTCTTCTTGAGCCAACATATGGTGTCTCACATAAGGAGGATTAGCCAACACGAGATCAAACGCTGCGTCAGGCTCCGTACGGGTAAAATCTCCTTGGCGAATGTCAACATTCCACCCCTTCCACAAATCAAACGAAGCATTGAAAAAATCCTCATCAAGTTCGTACCCTCGAACGTCCTCAATGCGTGTTGAGAAAACTTCTTGCGCCGCCACGACAAAAGCACCTGTCCCTACCGATGGCTCTAATACTCGCAACGGTTTTCCTTTTTCAGAGCAATAGGTTAAGGTCTCCTCGACGATATCATGAGCCAACTTTCCAGGTGTTGAAAACTGCCCCATTGCTCGTCGGCTTTCGATACTCTTGCGTTCATCAATGGCGACTTGTACCGCATTGCGCTGTCTCTCGACTTCCTCTATGTTCATAATCCCAGCGCCTCCATGTCTGAAATACGATGTTCCCAAATCCAATCTATTCCCTCTGCTGCCTCGTAACCCAGATATCCACTATCGAAATACCCGCAAAGGAACAAAATAAACACGACACTGCCATATGTATTCCTCAACTGCATCATTTTTTGCGCTTCTTCTTTTCGCCGCTTGTTGACATTGGTGAAATCACCCGCCGACTTTGCTTCAATCATTAATGGCAAATCTCCCTGACGCGCTGTTCTCGGCAATATTGCAACATCGACAGGAATATTGACCATCATCCCACTTTGCGTTCCGTGTCGCACTGGAATATTCAAGTGAAAAGAAAATTCACCTGGACGCATAGTCTCAAAAGACGTCCGAGTGGCAAGGGAATAACCCTTTGCCGTGAGAAAATCCGCAATTGCACGGAACTGCCGTTTTTCCTGTTCATTTCGAATAACCGGATCCGACAATGCTCCGCAAAGGCGGTCCGCAACCACAAGCATTGCACGCCGATGAGCGGTTGTTTTGGGCTGACCACCTTCTGCCAACCACGGGAGCAAATCCACATCTATTAATCTTTTGATGACCGCAAGTATCGACTCCCATCTACAAACCGGAGACTCCTTACCTCCGTTTTCAAAATGTTTAACAACAGTTGTCGAGACCTTCGCCAAACCGGCAAGCCGATCACGTGCCAAAGGAGGACAAGTCATCTGCCGCAATATTGCCAATATTTCTGGAGTTTCGTCTACGTTGGAAGGGGCTAGATTCAAACCGTCAGCAATCGTCTTAAACGCTTTGCGCACGCGCTTCACAGCGCTTCTACGCTCCTTACGGTAAGTATCAGGTGCAAAGTTCAAGAACCATTCATTGTAGAAGTCAACAGATCTTTCAATATCGGTATTCCAGTTATCTACATTATTCCGGTTAATATTAGGCATAAGACATTCCCTCTAATTGTCTTCTTCAAAACCTAAGCGCCACAAACTCCGAGCATTCGGATTCATACGCCCTCAACAATTTCTTTAATCCTTTTGCTCTCCCAACCATAACTCCTCCGTTGAATGCCAACACAGTCATTATACCAAATAATGAGCTATGTCGCAATCTCTCAAAAAAAATGGAGATTCGAAAAATGAGAATGTTTGGATGTAGTTACGGAAAACAAAAAGCCCCGTCGCGTCGAGGGACGCGGCGAGGCTTTGTACGAGAAGTCGCTGCAGGCGATCAGCTCTCGTAGTCGATCGTGTAGCCGACCTTCTTGGCGAGCGTCTCGATGCCCTCGCGGAAGTCGCCCATGAACGTCACACGGTGCCACCCCTTCGAGATCCAGGTGTGCTCGATCTTCGAATAGTCGCCCGTCACACGCGCGACGATCTTCGTACGGCACGCGCGGTCGTCGCGGTCGTTGGCCGTGACAACGCCCGTATGCAGCACGATCTGCTTCGAGCCCGGGTTGACGAGAATCGTCGTGACCGGATTGCCGATCGGCGCAAACGCGCGCACGGAAGCGCCCTTGCGGTCTTCCGAGTGGGTGAGAATCTCGAAATCGGATTCAGGACCCTGCGGACCGAAGAAGCGGCGCGTCGACACGCAGTGCGCGTAGCTGATCGCGCGGTTCGGCATGTCGAGCACGGGGTCCGACACGTAGCCGACGCGATCGTTCGCAAGCGCCGAACCGATCATCATCGAAATCGTCGCGCGAAGGTCGTCCTCGCACACGCCCATCAAACCGTCGTCCTGCAGCTGCATGAAACCGAGGCAGGGATATGCGTCGAGCTTGCCCGAGTAGCAGCCACCCAGACAGTTGATCGTAATGGCGTGCGCCCCATACTTCTTGAGCGTTGCACGCATGCCGAGATACATCTTCGCGCAGCCGAAGATCGTCTCGTCCGTCACCGACGCGATCTTCTTCGCCTTCTTCGTCCAAGACTCGAACACACGCTTCGCCTCGGCCTTGTCGGCCTCGCGGCAGGCGTCGTTGACGACCTTGAACGGCACGGGGATGATCTCGATGCCCCAGGTGTTCTTGACCTCCGCCGCGAACTTCGCATCCGCAGGACGTTCGACGGAGAGAATCTTGAGTCCCTTCAGTTTCGCGAGGGCCGCCTCAGGCGTACGGCACGCGACCTTGTCGTCGAGCACCTTGATGCCCGGAGGCGGCGTGTCGGCGGGAATAAGCCGCTTGCGGATTTCCATCGCCTGCTTGCGGAAGGCCACGCCGGCGGCTTCACCCCTGAGGGTCTTCAGCACCTCGAACGCCTTCGCGACCTCCACGACCTTGTTGAAGTCGAGGGCGGCGAACGACGCGCAATAGGGAACCTGCCAATTCATCAGGTTCGAATTGTGGCGCAGCCAGCCACCGTCGCCGGCATAGGGCAACGGCGTGTAGAAGACCGGCTTCTTCGTGCGGTTCCACGCGTAGATGCACGTGTTCCAGCAGTTGAGCTGCACGAACATGTAGCCCTGGATCTCGCCCTGCTTCTCGTCCGCGTCGACGAGCTTGCCCGCATCGTGCTGGTCGATGCAGTGCGTGGGGATGAATTCGACACCGTCCACGCGCAGATTGAGCGTGTCAATCATGTTCTTCATCACCGGGCGGAAATCGAAACCGACATTCGGCCAGTCGGGACGCTTCTGCACGTCGTCCTTGTGGTACGCGAAGATCACACGCACCTTCGCCGCCCCCGTCTTATCGGGGATTGCCTTGGCGTCGACCGCCGGCGGAATCGCCAGCAACAGATCGTCGTCGGAGAACAGTCCGCCGCAGCCCGAGATCGCGCCCGCACTCGCGAGCAACCCCAGCTGCATCAAAAACTCACGCCGCTTGCACCCGGCGCAGGAATGATTCATATCCATTGTTCATCCTTTCAGTTTGGAACGATGCTAACATCGTATCAAACTATTCACTGCCAGTCAAGGCAGACCAACAACTAAAACAGACGGATTAACGGATGATGAAGGTGAGACCGGCCGGATGCGGGTTGCGCAAGACGAGCTTGCCGCCCACAACGGCAGCGGACCAGCCTTCGAGCTCTTCGCCGTTCGGACCCGTCGCGCGCACCTCGATCGCCGCCGCGTCGGCCGCCGTCAACGAGAACGCCGAACCCATCCGGTAGGACGTGCTGATCGGCTTCGCATCAGGGAACTGGGCCTCGATCGTCTTCAAGCCCGCGAGGAAGTCGCCGTTCACAACCGACGCCGTATCGACCACTTCCGTGAGGCGGGCCGCCGCGCCGCCGCCCACCACGCGCCAGGCATTCGCCTCGCCCGTGAAGGCAAACGCGCCGTCCAACGCGCCCGCACCTGCGAGCGTACCGTAGATCGGACACGGATCCGGCGACGTGCTGTCGTTCGCCAGCGACGCTCCGGCACCGAGCTTCACCACGCCGCCAAGGCCCGCCGGATACCACTTCTGCGAATCAAAGACGTTCGCCGCGATGCGGAAGTTGTCCTCGATGAACGCAAGCTTCTGCGTGCTGTTCGCCGGCGTCATCAGCACGGCGCACGAGACGCCGTTGTCGTCCGTCAGCATACCGCCGTAGCCCGTGCCCGCCGCCGTGGAGCCGTCCATCGTATCGAAGCGGAACGCATGCCAGCCGACCGACAGCGTCGCCGTGCCCGAAACTGGTACATTGTACGCGGCCGTCTGGACGACCTTCGTGCCGTCGATGTAGATGGTGATTCGGTCGTCGTACTGGCCGGTGATCGTCCAGGTGCCTTCGTTTTCGGCCGGCACGTAGAACGCACCCTCGAGACGCATGTTCGTGCCGCACCAGGTGGCATTACCGGCCTTGGCATTGAACGTCTTCAGGCTCGTCACCACCGTGTCGTTCGTCAGGTAGATGAGATCGTCGTTCATGTAGGTGTTCGTGTTGCCCGACCCCAACGCGCCCAGCACGCGCAAGCGCGCACCCGTACGCCAGCCGGCCCCTTGCGGGGCGCGCATCTTGAGGTTGTGCGAATCGAAACGCGTGAAGAACTTCGGATTCGTCACACCCGCAACATCCTTCTCCGTCGAGAAGCCGAGCGCCATGCCGGCCGCCTTCCACTCGGCCACGGTCGGTCCACGCGCACCCGTGCCGTCGCGCGTGTAGAGCGTGAAGTCGTGCCAGCCCTCCGAGAGGTCCGCCTGACCGACCCCCTGCGCACTCGCGCTCGCCACTTCGATCGCCGTCACGCCGTCGATGTCAAGCGCAAGGCCGTCGTCGTAGGCGCCGGCGAAATACCAGGTACCCGCCTGGGCGGCGCTCACGTAGAACTGTCCCTTGTAGACGCAGAACACGCTGTTGCCCATCGGCTTTTCGGCCTCCGTCGCGAATGTCCGATGGACCTCGTCGATCGTGTTCACGAGGAACGGCAGATTGTTCGGGAAGGTCCGCAGCGCGGCAAAGTTCGAGAACTGGTCGAGGTTGAAGAACCCGCACGCGAAGAGCGCCTCGCCTGCGATGTTGATGTTCGCCTGCGCCCCCGCTTCGAGCTCGAGACCGCCCGCGAAGCCGGCCGCGCCCGAAAGGTCCGCCGTCACATTCGCGCCGACGGTCCACTTGCCCTCGGGAATGGACTGGCGGAAGCGGTCCGACTTGAACGTACCGGTTCCGCGAATCGCCACGTCGCTCGCGCCCATCAGCGGCGCGTTCCACGCGATCGTGTGCTCGTTCGGGTCGATCGTGAAGGTTCCCTTGTCCGTCGGCGATTCGCCGAATGCCGCCGAAATGTAAGTGTGGCGCGTCTGGGTGTCGGCGGCCGCGCACAGCAGACCGTTCTTGAGGTCGGCGTGCGGATGCAGCCAATTCAGCCACGACGTGTAGAAGCCGCGCCCGCCGAGGTTGATCGTACCGCCCGTCTGGCGATAGCGCTCGTCATGCGCCTTACCCCACTTGGCCCGCAGGCTGTTGCGATGGCGGATGTCCATGCCGTAGGAATTGAACACGCCGTCTTCGACTTCAAGATAGGCATAGGCAAGGTCCACGCCCACGAGCACGATACCATCTGCGGCATTGAGCGTACCGCCCGTCACCTTCACCCGAGAGGTTTTAAGGGTCGTATCGTCCGTCTTGACGCCGCGTCCGAACTGGAAACCGTTGCTGCCCGCCGGGGGCGTCCAGTTGAAGGTACCGCCCTGTGCGATTTCAAGATAGGTCTCACCCGGCGAGGTCGTCTCGTTTGCGATGTAGACGAGACCCGGCACCGTCATCGTCGCCCCCTCGCCGATCACGAGCTTGCCCGGACGCGAATAGCGGCCCAGATAGAAGTCCTGCTGCAGCGTCCACGTGGCGTTCTTCAAGGTAAGAACGGCCGCTTCATTGAAGCTGTCGAGATCAACCGAAGTGGTATTCGCCACGACGGCATCGAACACGCTGTTCGAAACCGTCGTCGACACCATCGGCATGAAGCGCGTGTTGCCGATGGTACCAATCGGCGTCACCGAGCCGAACGTCGGCAGACCAAACTTCAAATTCGTGTTCTCGTCGCCGAACATGAACGGACCCACACCCGAGATGGTGATGTTCGCCTCCGGCGCGTTGATGGCACCGGTGAACCACGTGTGGTAACCCGCCGTATGGGAGAAGGTGCCGCCCGTCATCGCCGTGCCGCGATAATAGACGTTGCCGCCCGGATTCACCACGGTGCCGCCGTTCAAGAAGGCCGCATTGAAGACGATGTTGTAATTGTGGCTCGAGAACGTCAGCGTGGCACCGGAACCGACCGTGAAATCGGAATTCACCGTGCCCGCCCCGTTCGCACGCGACAGCTGCACCGATGCGCCGTCGGCAATCGTGATCGGCACTTCCGGCGGCACCGTCGCCGAGCAAAGCGCCAGCACGGTATTGTCCACGAATTGGACGCCATTGGTGATGACACCAGAGGTAATTGCAAAACCTCGGCGTTGACGGCCAGTCCGTCCGCCTGACGGCGTT
>JAKSOY010000188.1 GCA_024405255.1 Kiritimatiellia bacterium | reverse complement strand
GAGAATTCGCGTGGGACCGTCGCCCGCGATACGGATATTTTCAAAATGGATGTGGATTATCCGTTCCTTGTGCGTACTTTACAGTGTATGAACACGAATCTTCTGACAACACGACGTTTCTTCCTCGGCAGCGTGGCCGCGTGGGCGGCCTGGCCGACGAACCTGCTGGGACAAGACGGACGCCCCGCCGAGGCCGCTTCGGCCTGGGAAAAGCCCGACGGCACGGCGACAGACGCCGTGATGGCGCGTCGTCTCTACCTCGACCTGGCCGGACGCATCCCCACGAAATGGGAGGCACAGACCTATGTCGAGTCGTCCGACCCGAACAAGCGCGCCGACCTGGCGGACCGCCTGCTCGCCTCGACGGACTTCGCCGACTACTGGGCGATGCGTTTTTGCGACATCCTGCGCGTCAAAAGCGAGTTCCCGATCAACTTGTGGCCGAATGCCGTCTACGTCTACCACGCGCGCATCCGTGCCTTTGTGGCGAAGAACGAACCCTGGGACGCGTTCGGACGCGCCCTTCTGACCGCCCAGGGCAGCGACTTCCGCGATGCCGACGTGAACTTCCTCCGCGCGACCGACAAGCGCAATCCCGACGGCTGGGCCGAAGCGACCGCCCAGACCTTCCTTGGCATTCCGCCTGAAAAGCTCGACGCCGGTCGCCGTGCAGACCTCGCCCGTTTCTTCACCAACGTCCGTATCAAGGATACGCGCGAGTGGAAGGAGGAAATCGTCTATGTCGAGGGCAAGGACGCACGCGGTGCGCTCTGCGACAAGCTCTTCCGCGCCCAGCGGGACGAAGTCGCCGCCGCCTTCCAGACGCGCATCCGCGCCTGGATCTTCGGACCGCAGGCCGCCGCCGCGAAACCGACCGGCGAACTGCGTCTCAAGAGCCTTCTGCGCCAGATCGTCCTTTCCGACGAGTATGCGCGCGGTTCGGTGACGGGTGGATTCCCGGCACGCCGCCTCGACGCCGAAATCCTTGACGATGCCTTCTGCACGCTGTGCGGCGACCGCCGCAACTTCCAGAGTCCCGCGCCGGAACCCTTCACGTTCCTCCCCGGGAAGCGCGCCACGGTCTGCATTGAGGACGGTTCAATCTCCAATGCCTTCCTTTCGCTGTTCGGGCGTCCTGCACGCGACACCGGCCTACCGCAAGAACGCAACACGGATGTCACCACCAAGCAGCGGCTCTACCTCTTCAACTCCGGCAAACTGCACGGACTGCTCGCCCGGCTCGTCGGACCCGCCAAGGCGAATCCCGCGCTTCTGCCGCCCTTCGGCGAACGCGTGAACGACCTCTACTGGAAGCTGCTTGGACGCCCCCCGATGCCGCACGAACGCCAGGCGATCATGCGCCTCTGGCGGAAGCGCGGCGGCCTTCCCGGTCCAAACCGCCGGAACAAGATGTTCCGTCCGCCGCGTCCGTTCGGCACCTTGCTCGATGTCGCCTGGTGCCTCGTCAATACCAAAGAATTCCTTTTCCGAGTCTAACTATGAAACCCGCAAAAAGCGTTATTGAAATCTGGCTGTGGGGCGGACCCTCCCAGCTTGAGTCGTTCGACCCGAAACCGAAGGCCTCCCGCGACTACAATGGCGGACTGAAGGCGATTCCCACAAACGTACCCGGCATTGAAATCCACGAGTGGTGGCCGAATCTCGCGAAATGCGCGAACCTCTACTCGCTCGTACGGACGCTGACGCATGCCCATTTCGGACACGAAACCGCCGCCTACCTGATGCAGACCGGCCGACTCCCGGGCGGCGGACTCGTCTGTCCCGCCATCGGCGCCGTCATTTCCCAGGCAAAGAAGAAGGACTACCACGGCGATCTGCCGCCGTACGTGATCCTCACGCGGGCGAAAGGACGCTTCAGCGAGGTCGGCTTCCTCGGCGATGCCGCCGCCCCGCTTGTCACGGGCGGCAAGCCCAATTCCGCACGCTTCGCCGTCGACGGCATTGTGCCGCCGGAAGGCGTCACGCCGGAAATCAACCAGGCGCGTTACGACCTTCTCGCGGAACTCGACACCTGGCGTCCGCAGCAGCAGGTCAACCGCGCCCTCGCCGCGTCGTTCGACCAAGCCGGCGTTGAAGCCCGACGACTCGCCGAAGGCGATGCCGCCAAAGTCTTCGACCTCTCCCTGGAAAAGCCTGAAATCCGCGAGCGCTACGGCAAGACGGAAATCGGACAGAGCCTGCTCGCGGCTCGCCGCCTCGTCGAATACGGCATTCCGTACATCACCGTGAATTCAGCCGGCTGGGATACGCACAAACGCCATTTCGAAACGGCCAAACGTCGAATGGTCGAACTCGACCAGGCCGTTGCCGCGCTTCTGACGGATCTCAAGGAGAAGAATCTGCTCGACTCGACGATCGTCTGGATGTGCGGCGAATTCGGACGCACCCCCAAAGTCGGCTGGGAGGCACCCTGGCTCGGCGGACGCGGACACTACGCCCGCTGCTTCTCGGCGCTCGTCGCCGGCGGCGGATTCAAGGGCGGCTGCGTGGTCGGCGAGTCGGACGAAACGGCCAGCAAGCCCGTCAAACGTCCGGTGAGCCCTCAGGACTTTCTCGGCAGCATCTACGAACGCGCGGGACTCGACCCCGACGGCCCGCTCGTCAACCCCACCGGACGTAAACTCACCATCTTGCCCCCTGCCTCGAAGGAAGGACGCCTCCGTGAAATCTATCTTTAATCTCGGGGGACTGTCCCCCAAACTCATCGCCCTGCTCATTCTGGGGGGACTGTCCCCCTTTGTGCGCGCCGCCGATCCCTATGTGGGCTACATCTACCCCGCCGGCATCCAGGCGGGCACGACGAATCGCCTCGTCATCGGCGGACAAGGCCTCCGCGGTCTTCAGTCCATTCGGATTTCGGGGGAAGGCGTCAGAGTCCTTGACATCGAGGACGTTCCCAACTTCCCCAATCCGCAGAGCATCCAGCGCCGCCACCTTGTGCGTTGGCTTGATCGTATCGCCCAAGGCAACCTTGAAGAGCCGCCGCTGCCGCCGAATCCGCATCTGGAAGAATGGCGTTCCAACCGCTGGTGGACCGTGCTCAACACGCTTGATGCCGGCAAACTTGAAATCGTCGAACGCGGACTTTTCATTCCGCGCAATCCCCTTCAGGCGACACCTTCCCTGCAACAGCGCCTTCTCGTGACCGTCGCCGTCGATGCCGACGCGAAACCGGGGGCGCGTTCCCTCATTGCCGTCAACGGACGCGGACTCTCGGCGCCCCGACCCTTCTTTGTGAGCCACGCCCCCCGTTTCGCCGAACCCCGCTACGTGCCGCCGCATCGGACTCAACCCGATCCGGTCCACGTCTCGGCCCGTACCGGTACCGTGTACCTGGAAGGACAGATCATGCCCGGTGAAACCGACACCTTCCGCGTGAGTCTCGCGGCCGGCCGTCCGATTGCGTTCACCGTCACGGCGCGCGAACTGCAGCCGTACATCGGTGACGCCGTACCGGGGTTCTTCAATCCCGTTGTCACGCTCAAAGACGCACGCGGGAAAGTCCTCGCCACGGCGGATGACGAACAGCGGTTCCGTCCCGATCCCGTCTTGCGGTTCACACCGCCCAAGGACGGCGACTACCTACTGGAGATCCACGACGTGCTCTATCGCGGTCGTGCCGACTTCGTCTATTCGGTCCGCGTGGGTCCTGCAAAATCGCGGAAGATTCCCGCCGCCGACGGCGTGATTGCGAAGGCCGGAGAGATCGGACGAATGACCTTCACCATCGACAAGCCCGGGCCACGCGTCCTTGAAGTGACGGCGCGGCGCAAGGGGTCGCCGCTCGACGCCGTGCTGACGCTCCGCAAGGAGGCGAACGGTCCCATCCTCGCGCAGTGGGACGACATGACGAACACCGTCTTCACGGGGACTGTCCCCCAAGGCGAGTGCGACCCGATCGGCACCTACACCTTCACCGAAGCGGGTACGTATGTCGCCGAAGTGACAGACCGCACGCGCCACGGTGGACCCGACTATGTCTGGTGGCTTGACATTCGCAAGCCCCAGCCCGGCTTCCGCGTGTACTCGATGCGCTCCACCCTGCCGCTTCTGCGGGGACAGGCCCTCAAGGTCGGTTTCCGCGTCATCCGCACCGACGGTTTCACCGGCGATGTCACAATTGAAGCGCCCGACTGTGCGAGCATCAGTAACAATGTGATCACGGCCGGCGTCGATCGGGTCACGGCCGAACTCAAGTCGATTGCCCGCGACCCCATCCACATGACGCCTTACACGCTCTATGCGCAGGCGGTCATCAACGGCAAAACGGTTCGTGTTCCGATCATCCCCTGCGATGAATACGAGCAGGCCTTCGCCTGGAAACACCTCGTACCGGCGGAAAGTTTCCTCCTTCGTGCACAAGGCGGCTGGAAGAAGCCGAATCCGGGCTGGAAGAAGAATTCCGTCCCCGCCTGGAAACGGCGTCAACGGCAGAACGAAAAGAAGAACGGTTCGGCGAAACAGCCGAACCGTCCAAAAACGAAACGCTTTCAGAACCCTTAAGCGTTCCAGCGGTCTTCGACGAACTTCGCGCTCTTGCGGAGCAGCTCGGCGTTGCCGCCGATCTCGAGCGTCGAATACTTGATGTTCTTGTTGTCCTTCAGGACCTCGATCACGCCCGCGACGTCGATGCAGCCCGTGCCGAGCTCGATCGTCGAGAAGCCGCAGCCGAAGATCGTGCCGCGCTTGGGCAGCCATTCCGGTCCCAGATCCTTCCAGTGGATGTGGTAGATCTTGTCGTGGTACTTCTTGGCGAGGTCCACTGGGTTGGTGCCACCGAGCCAGCTGTTGCCGGTATCGAGGTTGACGCCGAGCGAATCCGGATTGCCGAGACGGTCCATGATGTCGCCGATGCCGTCGATGGTGTCGGTGAGCGGACCATGCTGTTCAAGGCAGAGCTTGATACCGTAGTCCGCCGCCATCTTGCACGGATTGTAGAGCTTTTCGGCCGCGATGAACACCTTCTCCTTGTAGGTGAGCGACTTCGCCCATTCGCTCTTCGCGAAGGTTTCGGTGGTGATCACGTACTCGATGCCCGCACCGGCCGCGAACTTGATCGCCTTCATGATTTCGGCGGTGGCGAAGTTGGCGGGCGACGAAGGCTCCAGCAGCAGCGCGTGGGCGCTGAGGGTCATGATCTTCATGCCGTTGCGCTCGAACGTGCGCCGCACTTCGAACGGATTGTCGTCAAGGCTCACCGAGGCGGAAAGGCCCGCGCTCGCGAACATGCTGCCGCCCGAATGGGTGTCGGTGATGTCGGCATGCGTGAAACCGTACTCGTGCGCCAGACGCAGATTGTTCTCGAGCGAGGTATAGGGCTCGAGACAGAGAAACACTCCTACATTCATTACTTGACTCCTTTACTTTTCGACTGAAACGGTGTAGTGGAAACTGCGCTTCTCGCCCTTGACCATCGTGAGCGTCGTGTTGAAGCACTCGGGGAAGGCCACGAAGTGGAAACCATTCGGCGCAAAGGTCTGCGGCAGATGCAGCACGTAGTTGGCGGTGGGCTTGTCAGCCTTGAAGAGAAGGCGCGTGGTGGCGCCGGTCTTCTTCGACTTCGCCGTCACGTCGATCGCATCCGCCACGTCGCCATAGCAACGGGCGTCGAGCGAACCGAGCGTATTCTTGTAGGCGAAGGTGAAGGCGTCGTTGCGGGCGAGGCGCGCGGAAAGTCCGCAGTAGCCGTTCCCGTTGGACGTCCCCTTCTCCTTGTCCCACTTGGGTTTCGACGAGGTGAAGTCCAGCTTCTCGCAGGCGGTGAAGTCGGCGGTCCAGTCGAAGGCGTAGTTGCCGTTCGCGGCCTTCGTCACCTTCACCGTGCGGTTTTCGCGCAACAGCACGCGGCCGTCGAGCTCGTAGGCGAGCTCGCTCGTGAGCACCGCATTGCCCTGTCCGTCGCCCGTCTCCTGATGCGCGACCACGCGGGTGCGTCCCTTCCGGGGCTCCCAGAAGTTTTCACCGTTGATGAACTTCCACGAGAAGAAGAACCCGAGGTGCCAGATGTGGTCGACCGGACGCGCCTGGGTGAGATATTCGAACTTCTCACCGGGCACGTTGAGCTCGAAGTAAGGCTTGCCTTCCCTCGGCGTCGGGTGATAGACGCACGGGAGGTTGAGCGGCTTCGCCGGCTTCTCGCGCAGGTTGATCAGGTTCAACAGCAGGCGCTTGCACACGGGCTCGTTGGGGGTCTCGTACAGACGCGGCCCGAAGAGCGTGAACGCACCGCGGCCGATCGCGTACTGCGCCACCGCCGTGGCCACGCGTCCCTTATCGACGTCCACCACGCCCATCAGGCAGCGGTCGCCCGTTAGATACATGCCGTGCATCCACGCCTTGTTGGTGATCGGCGCGAAGAACGCATCGAGCCGCGCCCCTTCCGGGAAGCCCGCGAAGAGTTTGGGACACTTCACGAAGGTCGCGCCACACGTCGACGCGGGGCCGATCGTGAGTACACCATCGTACGAGAATCCCAGGCGCCTGGCGATCGCGCCGCTCCACTGGTCGGTACCACAGAGCGAGACGAAATGCACGCCCTCCGCCGCCGCGCGGAACATCACTTCCACGTCATTCTGGTAGTAGCCAGGGGCCTGCGTCATGAAGACAACGTCGGGGATGTCGCCCTGCGCCACCGCGTCGGCGTCGAATTCGGCGACGTCGAGTCCCCAAGATTTGAACGTCTCGAGGAGATGTGTCCCCCACACGCGCACCTTCTTCGCCTTCAAGGCCGGCGTCACCGTGGTGTCAAGCGTGGTTGCGGGCGCGCAGGGCTCGACCGTCTTCGCGACCAGCGCGGAGAAATTCGCCACGTCGGCGCATTTGTGCCCCGCGATCCAGCGCGTGGCCTGGTCGGAGAACGACCCCTCGGGCAACGCGAACAGGGACGCCGCCGCGGCGAACACGGAAAGAATCAACAATTTTTTCATTTGGAATCAAGCCTTCTTCGTAGGATATTTCTTACGGATTTCCGCCAGCATCGCAGGCACCGAATACGGCGCGCGTTCGTGGCAGCACGTGAACTTCGCCGCGTCCGCCGGATTGACGAACTGACGCGTGGTGGGATTCCACTTGATCTCATAGCCGCAGTTATTCATCGCGTGGAAGCCGAGGATGCAGGAGATCGTCGAGACATTGGCCTCTTCCACCGAGATGTGCGTATCGTGGCCTTCACGGATGCCGAGGAACCACGGACGGTGGTGGTTGAGCAGATTGTGCTTCACCTTCTTCTCGGGCGTGCCGGTGATGAGTTCCTTCTTGTTCGCTTCGGTGGCGCGCCAGAAATCGGCCTTCGGCTTGTAGGCGGTGTCCACACGCTTGCCTTCCGGAATCGCGGTCGCACCGCGGCAGGTGGAAATCCAGTCGCCGTTTTCGCCGATGAACTTCACGCCGCAGCGATAGCCGGTGAGACGCGGCGTGCCGAGCTTGAGCTCGACGCCGTTCGAGTACTTGTAGGTGATGAGGCAGTCGTCATGCACGTTGAAGAGGCGGCCCTTGAGGAAGGTCACCTTCTCGCACTTGACCGAGACCGGACCCAGATTGTCCATACCCCACTGGGCGATGTCCATGTGGTGCGAGCCCCAGCCCGAAACGTTGCCCGTGCAGTAGTCCTGGATCTGCAGCCAGCCCACGTTCTGTCCCGGCACCTTGGCGTAGGGGCGGCCGTTCGCGTCACACGGACGCCAATGCGTGCGCAGCTGCGAATACTTGACGTCATCGCGGGCCGGTCCGAGCCACAGGTCGAAATCGAAGTCCTTCTTGTCGGGCAGCGGTTCGATCGAGGGCACATTCCATTCCTGCGCGGGACTGTTGTCGATGATGCCCACTTCGATCTTCGTAAGCTTGCCGAGGCGGCCGCTCTGCACATACTCGACGCCCTTCACGAAGTCGCCGCAGCCACGATCGGTGCGCTGCTGGGTGCCGATGTGGAAGATGCGTCCCGTACGGCGCACGGCCTCGACGATCGCCTCGCTCTCCTCCACCGAAAGCGCCATCGGCTTCTGCACATACACGTGCTTGCCCTTGTAGCAGGCTTCCACCACCATGCGCGCGTGCCAGTGGTCCTGGGTGCAGATCATCACGCCGTCGATGCTCGGATCGTCCAGCACCTTGCGGTAGTCCTGCTCCAGCTTCACATGGTCGAGCTTCTTGCCGAACTGGCGCTCGGCCGCGCTCTTCGCCGCCGCAAGACGCACCGTGTCGCAGTCGCAAAGCGCCGTCAGCATCGCCAGATCCTGGTTCCGCGCGATTCCGTTGATATCCATACCGCGCGCGATGCGGCCAAGTCCGATCACGCCGATCTGCAGCTTGTTGCTGGGTGCCGTTGCGCCGAACACCGTCGGCGGCACGATCATCGGCGCCGCGCCGGCGGCGATGATGCCTTTGAGGAAACCTCTTCTTGCAATTTGCGTTTTCATCTTGCTCCTTTGTTGTCAGTTTGAAATTCAACGTACGAAAATCGAGACAGGGATAAAGTCTTACATGGCCGTCACCGTTCAGCAGCGAACGAGGTGGATTGTCTTGTCGCCTTGCGGAATATCCGTGGATGAAATCTTCTCATCCCAGGACTTCGTGAGGTCGGAATCGGCCACGACGAGCCAGCCCTCCGAAACACCGAGACGATCCATGTAGCGGCCCATCTGCTGATAGGCCTTCTCGTGCGACTTCTCATAGTAGGCAAGTTTCTTGACCTCGACCGCGTAGACCGCGCCGCGGAAATGGACCCCGAGGTCAAGCCGCTCGCTGCCGAGCGCCATCTCGCGCACGATCTGCCCGCCTCCGTTGATGACACGTTGGAGGAACGCCTGAAGGACGAGATGCGGATAGGCCTCGCGGTACTGGAACGGCA
>JAKSOY010000187.1 GCA_024405255.1 Kiritimatiellia bacterium | reverse complement strand
TGAATCTGGAAGGGAACGAACAATGATCGCGTCTTCAATCATGCTCGCCGCCGCTTTGGCGACGCTTTCGCCCACGAATGCGCCGAGTTCGTTCGGTACGGAGACGGAACGGACTTTCGAATGTAAAATGTAAAAAGGAGAATGTAAAATGTTGGCCCCCCGTAACGGCATTATACGTTTTCCATTTTCCATTCTTCATTTGAATGGCGACGGTGTGTTGACGGATTCCGAGTCTCGTTTTTCCTTCGCCCTCGATTGCGCTTCGCTTGTCGTACGAGATGTTGACGGGACGTGTCTGTTCACTCAAACGACGGGAGCCAATCGTTTTGTGCTTCGCCTGAAGCCAGCAAAATCCCAACGCCCAGATGCTTGGAAACTAGAGTCGGTTGATGCGCAAGGTACAGGTTCGGTTCTTGCAGAAGGACAGTTCGTCGATAGCGATGTCCCTTTGGTGGAATGGTCGTCGGCCCGGGTTCGCGTCAGCGGCCCGGATGCCGCGTCTGTGCAAATTAACGCCAGGCGCTCACGCCATGCTTTTGTGTTCATTGTTCGATGAGTCATGTGTGGCGTCAACCAATCAATTGTCTACTCATACGGCGAGATCCAGCCAGACCCTGATCCGCTCGTCGCAGGCCCCGATGCCCATGGAACGAACCCGGAGTGGTACAATGTCGTCTGCTCGAATGTCTACGCCGCCGTCGAATCCGAAAGCGGGATCGAGCTTTTGCCGCGCACGGGCGATGTCAACACCAACGCCTACTACTTCGTCGACGTGGTGGCGGAACGCGGCCCCGCGCCGATCTACTTCAATTCCTCGCATCCGGGGCGGCTGGGTTCGCCGGTCGTCGTGGCATTGGCGGGCGAGACGAACCGCGTGCCGCTTCTGATCGGCGCGACCTACTCGGTCACGTCGGATGTGCAGTTTGACGTGGCGTGCCCGGTGAACGGATTTGCAGGGGTAGTACGGGACGGTGGGCATAGGGCGACCGTTCGCTGGCCGCTCGATTTTTCATTCGTCGAGGGGGTTGCGGGGGCGAACCGTTATTATACGGTGGGCGTGGGGCCTTTCGATCCGGGTGGATCCTTTTCCTGGGGGCAGGGGTCCGGTGGTGCGTGTGGCTGTGTGTCGGGAAACGGTACCACGGTCACCTTCGGTTGCTCGTCGTCCTGCACTTGCGGCGGGAACTGTCTTGCAGTGGGGGCCTACAATCTGGAACACGCGCTTTTTGCTGCGACGGGCGGCGTGTGCCGTTGCGGGTTCGATGATCCGCCGTCTGCCGAAACGCCAGGCATGGGGGCTTTGGACGAGCCGTCCGTCTCGATAGACTTCAGCGCGCCCGCCGTCATCTTCGAGGCTGCCTATAACGACCGCCCCGATGTAACGCAGCCGCTCCGCTCGACGCGTACGCGCCTTACCGTTTCGGCCTGGGGAGGGCCGAACGGCTGTGTGCTGACCCTGACCTCGCAGAATCTCGGCAAGCTTGCGCCCGTCGCCTGCGGGCCGCTGTCCCTGCCGCAGCGGGTACCGCTGTCACCGTATGAACGGTGGACGGTCTCGTACCTCTGCGAAGGGGCGTCGGAAAGTTCGGCAACGAACGACGTGTCGGTTTCGGGGACGGTGACAGATGTTGTTTCAGGACAGATGCGGTCGGACGAGGCGGCAGTCTCTTCGATACGTGTTGAGTTTTCTCCGCATATTAGGGCACCAGCAAATAAATCTGTGTTTCGCCATAAGTTTGGAATCGGTGAACAGATGAATTTTAGGCAATTCCCACCCCTGCCAGCCTTGTCGCTTTCCGTTGTAGGCGGCATGGAGAATTTCAATCTGGACGGTGATGAAGACGAAAGCCGCTATGTCATCTGGAGCTTCCGCGACGAGGAACATTCCGTACTGGCGAGCTGGAATGGCGTCAGATACCGCCCCCTTGTCTCCGTCGTCTGTCCGACGGGCATCGAGACGCGCAACGAGCACTGGGAGACGAACGGGCTGCCGCCCGGCGTCGCGGGCGGAATCTGTGTGGTCCAGCAGTACTTCGTGAAGCCGCTTGACGTGTCCTTTACCGCGCTTTCGATCGAAGAGGTTCCGTGCTTCGACGAGATTGAACCGACTGGCTATTTTTCCGTCGTCACGGGGAAGTTCCAGCGAACGCACACGGAGAGGGCGGGGGCGGGACGGTTGTGGCCAGTCGCGGACGGGAATTGGGTGATCGGCGAAGACTGTGCGGGGGTTGCCGTCGCCCTAGCCCGCGTCAAGCCGGATGGAACCGAGACGGACGATCCGCAGTATGGCTGGCTGGGAGGCGAGCTGACTTGGAAGATTCCCTTCGGATGGCAGCTGTGCAGTATAAAGTGGCCGATGCGCGCACCGCCGCTGGGGACGTTTGCCGAAGAGTCGAGACAGGTCTTCACCCTCACGGCCTCCGGAGATTTTAAGATTCATAAGCTGGGCAATGAGGCCGAGCGGAAGATCGACGGCACGATCAATTTTAAGAAGGGGAATGCGCAATGAAGACATTCAAGGTGATTGTGTACGCAGTTGCCGCGACGACCTTGGTCGGCGTTGGCGTGTTGGGCTGGTTTCTGCTCCCAGGTCCGGCGACGGGAGGGGGCGAGCGTGCCGTTGTCAGGGAATTGAGACGGGTTCCCGAGTTCCTTTTCGACCACGCCTGTACGAATTCGCATTTTTATATCGACAATGTGCTTAGACAGATCGTCGAACTCCCCGCAGATCGACCGAGGAGGAGATACGTTCATGAATTCATGGGCAACATGCTCTCAATGGACCTCGAGCGGCATTGCCCTTTTGACAAGGGGACGCGTGAACAGCGGAATGACTCGTTGGCTGTCTATGGTTTTGCCATGAAAGATCTCGAACATGCAGCCTGCCGCGCCTACGAGGCGCTGGCGCAGCTGAAGGCGCCGAAACGCGAGCGTTGGAACGTGTACTGGCGCTATCTGGCCAAATACCGTGACGAGGAACGCCGGATGCGCCGTCTTTTCCCGAAACATGGAGACGGTAGTCTTTTCGCAGTGAGACCTTACGAAGAACGATTCATCCGCCGGGCGTCTAACGGTTATTTTTCAACGGATGAATACGAACTCATCAAAACGGATTTCGAAAGTATGATGGGGCGACCACTTCGCACGTTGGATCAAATTTTAAAGGAGTGGGATGAATGGGAGAAGAAAAACATATCCGAATCACAAAAGGCGAATGGTGTGAAATAACCAGTGGGGATGGGCCGGTTTTGTCATGAACAAGTTCAAATCGACGCGAGCGATGGCCCGCACGGCAGGGCGTTCGCCGTGACGCCGCAGCACCCCTGGAGGCGGACTTCGAGCGACCCGCAGTGCGCCTGGGCGATCGCGCTCGACAGGGCCTGCTCATGGGCGAAGGGCGCGACCTCGACGAACGAGATGCTCGCCGCCGTCACGTCGAACATCTTCTACAACTGCGGGCTGAAATATGACATCAAAGATGGAAGGGCTTCTTGTTTATTCAGTTCGTCTATTTTTGATCTGACGAAGTATCTCTCTGGATGCTCCGGCGATCCAGTCAACTGCTTTGATCAGGCCCATGCAGTCTATCTGTTCGGGAATCTGCTTGGCGCAGATGTCTACGTCAAGCAAATGGAGCCCTTTGGCTACTTGAATCGAACGCAGCTTGTCGGGAGAGGGTACACGAACAATCCATTCTATGGGAGTACGAATTATGAGTCGCAGGCATGTTGCGACGTGCAGGCCTTAAGACGCTCTTCATTCTCGAAGCATTTCTTCGCCATGGGCGGCGATTTGGTCTTTGACGGCTGTGCGGGTCCCGTACTTGGCACGGTCGGACTCGACGCCTACATTCAGATGAGTGTGGATTCCAGCAGAAGTCCTATTGGTTCTCGACCAGGGACAACTGCTGATGTCTATGATTACACAGACATGCGTTTTTTCAAGTGACATAAAAAGGAGAGAGACGATGAAAATCAAGTTGTCGATTTTGCCGTTGCTGGTACTTGCGGGTTCCAGTTGTTTCGGCCTGACGAACGATGGGCGGAAGCTCAAGGAAGCGTTTCGACTGGCAAATTTCAGTGGTCCGACAAATCGCTATGCATGGGTTTGCCCATCGAATGTGACAGTCTCTAATCAAGTCTTTACTTTCGGGCGAATTTGGCAGAGTGAGGGAATGTTTTATTTTGATCTTTTAAGTGCAGATGGAACGAGGCTTGGCAATTGTGCGGGGAAAATTGCCGTTTCTTCAGAAGAGGCACTTAACGCCATGTGCGATCGTATGATGTATGGCTGTGCTGCGCCTGTTGAAACCGTTCGCTCTGCCTGGCCAGTAGATCGGGATCCGCAAGGAAATGTCGTTCTGAAAAGTTATGGCCGAGGGGAAAGTGGAGAGGTGGTATGGGATCGCAGTGAAATCTTCCGCACATACGGGAATCTCTATTTCAACGTTTCCATCAAAACGAATAGGACTTCGCTGAGCGCATTGGATTTCGCGTTGCCGTTAATCCACGCCGGTCTTCAGACTCGTTGACGGCGAATCGCGTTGTCCGTGCACAGGACCGCCTCTGCGCACTCCGCGTTCTCCGCGTGAGGAAGATGTCTCGCGCGGAGGGCGCGGAGATCGCGGAGCGCAGGATCGTCCAAGGCGTTTTTTGTCCACGGATTTCACGGATTGGTGGGGCCTTAGCCTCGGCATGCGCGGCGACCACATCAGGCCGTGGTCGAAGGGCGGGAAGACACAGCTCGAAAACCTCCAGATGCTCTGTGCGGACTGTAACGCCCGCAAGAGCGACAAGTTCTGATTACGGTTTCATAGGAGGAAGATTTCGTGTATAATACTTTCAGCTCAAGAGGCACAGATGATTGAGGACGTCCATTCAGTTTGCATCAACACGGCCTATGTCTGCGCAGCAGGCGTAGGAGCTGTCGCCGTTGCCTACGGCACTGCGCGAGGAATGAAGTCCCTTTCGGGCGGCATGAAGTGCGTTACAGCAGTGTCACTTGCTGGCTCTCTCATCTTTGGCGGAATGGTCGTAACGAGCGTTCATGTCGCAGGTGCCAAGACGAACGACGCGAACCAAATTGAAAATGGAAAATGGAGAATGCGGGAGGGCGCACCACAATTTTACGTTCTCCATTTTCAATTTTACATTCGGCATCGTCCGTCACCGACGACGACATCGCCCGCCGCTGGCGCGTCGTCTCGGTTTCGTCTAATCCCGTTGACGCATCGGTCTTTGCAATCGAACAATCAGACAATCGAACAATCGAACAATCTCCCGTCGTCTGGGAGGCGGGGAGGTTCAAGGAGTAAGTTTGATTTATTTGCGGAACGGTTGAAGAGGGGTTCGATGAAATACAACACGGCTGAAGGTGACATGAGTGGGCTTCTGCTGACTCGTACCCGAAATTAAGACTTGCAAAGAGGGATGATTCTCAGTACTATATCTTCCGCTTAAGGCAAAGAGAGTATGGAAACGGAAAACATATCCCAGGTCTTGTACCAGTATCGGTTTATCGCGGTGATCGCCCTGTTGGGAGTCGCGGCTATGCTTGCGACCGTCAAGGGACGATTGCCGCTTGCTTTGCGCGGACTGAAGAAGATGCTGCGCAAGGACCTTGGTAAGCCGGCAGAAGATGCGGGCGAGGCGAAGCCGACGGTCCCGGGCTGGCGGCGTTTCGTGGCGTTTGTGCTTGTGTTGCTCGCGTTTCTTCTCGCGGTCTGCTGAGCTTCTTGATTTCGATGAAAGGGAACGGTTATGGATTGGAAGTACAAGCGAAGTGAATTCAAGCGTCCGTCGGCGCAGCTCGAACATGTGGAGGCGACGATTCGCTTTTTCGAGGACCGCGTGGAGGCCGAGGGCGTCTTGCACCTCTGTGCGCGCGAGGCGATGAAGGAGGTCTTCCTCGATTGCGACGGACAGAAGGTGCCGTATGCGTTGGATCGCGAATACGCGCCGGGCGAACGTTTCACCGTGAAGGTTGCGCATACGGCGCATCCGGATGGTGTCCGTCTCGAAGGCATCTATCACGACACCACGCCGGCCGGCGCGCCGCAGCAGTATATGAGCCAATGCCAGCAGTTCGGCTTCCAGCGCATTCTGCCGATCGTCGATGACTGCACGGCGAAGTGCACGTTCCGGACGACGCTCGAAGGCGATGCGCGCTACACGCATCTGATTTCGAACGGCGACCTTGTGGCGAAGTCCACGCAGGGGGATCGTCAGACTTGGATCTACGAGAACCGCAAGCCGATGGCGCCCTATCTCTTTCTCGCCTGCGCCGGTACGTGGGAGGTGCTCGAAGATTCCGTCACCTACCCTGACAACGGCAAGACGGTGAAACTCGAATACCTCGTGCCGCCGGGGCATCTGGACGGCGCGCGCATTCCGATGGAGATCCTCAAGAAGTCGATTCTCTTCCAGCACGAGCTCACGGGATTCGTCTATCCCTACGAAACCTACCGCACGATCTGCATGGAGAAGTCGCTCTACGGCGGCATGGAGAACACCGGTAACACCACGATCCTCACACAGGCCGCGCTCATTGACGCGACGATCGACGACGCGCGTCTCGTCTATGCCCACGGCGTCATTCCGCACGAATACGAACACAGCCACTGCGGCAGCGGCGTGACGATGGAGACGGTGTTCGACATGTGGCTCAACGAGGCCTACACCGTCAATGTCGAGCGCGCGTTTCTGGCGAAGACCTTCGGCGAGGCCTTCACGCGCGGCGACGAGATCGCGGGGCTGCGCATGAACGGCGGCGCCCTCGCCGAAGAAGAGGGCGGTACCGCCTCGGCGGTGGTCCGTGAAGGCGTGAACGATCCCGACGAGGTCGTGGACGCGATCACCTACGACAAGGCCCCCGAAGTGTTGAATACCTTGCGCAGCCTCATCGGCAAGGAAACCTACGAGGCGGCCTGGCAGGAGTATTTCCGCCGCTTCGACGGCGGCAATGCCAACACCGACGACTTCCTCAAGGTGTTCAGTGAAGTCTCCGGACGTGACATCGGCGCCTTGATGCGTCCGTGGCTCTTCGGCAGCGGACATCCCACGGTGCGCGCCGCCTGGAAGTGGTCCGCCGGCGAACTCGTCGTCACCTTGGAGCGCGACGGCAACTACGTGGTGCCGGTGCCCTATGCGTTGGTGAAGGACGGCAAGGACGTCGTCACAGGCGCGTTCGTACTCGACGGCGCGAAACAGGAATTCCGCGCGCATTGTCCGAAGCCCGACTACATCTCGTGGAACCGCGGCTACGGATTCTACGGTGTGCTCGAAGTCGAGGCGTCCGAAGAAGAGCTCGCCTGCCAGGTGCGCACCGACCCCGATGCGTTCAACCGTGCCGAGGCGCTGCGGATGCTGCGCGATCGCGGCGCCACCGAAACGTGGTTGAAGCTGTATCAGGAGGTCTTCGCCGATCCGTCGCTCGACCTCGGTGCGAAGGCGGAGATTCTCGCCATTCCGGCGGACTCGCTCGACCGGCGTCGTCGGGCGCGGGTGCGCGAAAACGCGCAGGAGATGCACGCGCTGCGTCGGCTTGCGGCTCAGGCGATCGGTGTGCCGACGCTCATCGTGGCGTTGGCGGGGGTGGCGACCGGCGGATTCGACGCCGCGGCGATTGTCCGTCGTGCGTGGGAGAAGTGCATTCTGGACCTGCTTTCCGAGATCGACGATCCCCAGGCCTGGACGGCGATCAAGGGCTATCTCGACCGCGCCACCAACATCACCGCACGCCTCAACGCGCTGCGGGCGCTGGTAGTCGGCAATTGGCCGCTGCGCAAGGAAGTGCTGGCGGCCGAGGGCAAGAAGCTGCGGGAGTCGGTGAACGGCTATTCCGGCTATCTGCGGCTGGTGGCGCAGGATCCGCACGAAGACGTCTTCGAGGCGATGGCGGCCGAAGAGAAGCGCAAGACCTGGAGCATCTCGCATCCGTCGCTGTCGCGCGCGCTCTACTGCGGGTTCGCCGGGAACGCGGATCGCCTGTGGACGCCCGAAGGCCTTGCCTGGATGGAACAGACGATCGTCAAGTATGCGAAGGTCAGCGAGTACAATGCGCTGCGCCTGTTGCAGCCGTTCCTCGCCTGGCGTTGGTGCGAACCGGGCCTGCGCGCCGAAGTCGAGGCGCTGCTGGGGCGGCTCGCCGCCGCGTTGCCGCCGGATCGCTACCCGTTCATTGGCAGTCGGATTTCGGCGCTCCGCGCATGACGAGCTTTGAGATCGCGAGGTAGGCGCCCACCAGCAGGGCGCCGCCGAGAATCACCCAGATGAGGTTGGCGTCGATCATCGCCTTGCCGCGATGGACCAGTTCCTTGTAGGTGATTTCGCCGGCGGAACGTCCGAGTCCGTAGCCCACGAACGCGAGGATCGTCGTCCAGATGCCGGCGCCGAGTCCCGTGAACAACGTGAACTTGCCCAGCGGCATGTGGGCGAGTCCTGCGGGAATGGAAATCAGCTGGCGGATCACCGGGATGAGGCGGCAGATGAACGTCGTCGCGCCGCCGTAGCGGTTGAACACCTCGCAGGCGCGGTCCAGTGCTTCGGGCTTCACGAAGAACCATTTCCCGTAGCGGCGCAGGAACGGTTCGCCGAGCTTCTGAGAAAGATAATAGTTGAAATACGCGCCCGCGAGGGAGCCGACGAGTCCGACCAGGCACGCAAGGACGAGGTCGGGCACGGGCGCGTGCAAGGTGAGTTCTCCGCGTGCGGCGAGGAACCCGGCGGGGATCATCACGATTTCGCTCGGGAAGGGGATGAACGAACTTTCAACGGCCATGAAGAAGAAAATCAGCGCGTATCCCCAAAGCGGGGCGAGTGCGGCGATGGCGTCGAGATGGGAAGCTAATTGATCTAGCATGGGAAATCCTTTGGAAGGGAATAGGTTATAGGTTATAGGGAATAGGTTTTGGGTTTTGGGTTTTAGGGGTTGGGGGGTGGGGGTTCGGGTTAACTTGCTAACTGGCAAACTCAAACACTG
>JAKSOY010000186.1 GCA_024405255.1 Kiritimatiellia bacterium | reverse complement strand
CCACCTCGCGCTGGGCGCAGGCCATGCGTGAACTTTCCGGACGTCTCGAGGAGATCCCGGGCGAAGAGGCCTTCCCCGCCTACCTCGAATCGCGCATTGCCGCGTTCTACGAGCGCGCAGGCCGCGTCAAGCTGCGCAACGGGAAGATCGGATCCGTCACGATCGGCGGCACGGTGTCGCCGGCCGGCGGCAACTTCGACGAACCCGTCACGCAGGCGACGCTCAAGGTGGTCGGCGGTTTCCACGGTCTTTCCCGTGCCCGTTCGGACGCCCGTCGCTATCCCGCCATCGACCCGCTTGAATCCTGGAGCCACTACACGTCCGTCATTGAAGGCGATCGCGTGGAGCGGGCGCGCAGCATCCTCCACAAGGGCAACGAAGTGGGCCAGATGATGAAGGTCGTCGGCGAAGAAGGAACCTCCCTTGAGGACTTCACCTGCTACCTCAAGGCCGAATTCCTCGATGCCGTCTATCTGCAGCAGAATGCCTTCTCGGACTCCGACGCCTCGACGCCGATCGCCCGTCAGAAGCAGATGTTCGACGTGCTTGAAAAGGCGCTCTTCACGAACTACACGTTCGCGGAGAAGGACGAGATGCGCCGCTTCTTCATGGACCTCCAGCAGACGTTCATCGACTGGAACGACAAGAAGATGGGCACGCCTGAATTCGACGCGCTGCAGAAGACGCTCAACGAGAAGATCGACGCCGCCAAGGTCCGCTAACGAACCGACCGTACGCGAAAGGAATTTTTGACATGTTCAATTCGAAAGTCTATCACCGCATCGACGCCCTCTCGGGCTCCATTGCGACGTTGCGCGCCGAAGGCGTGACGTACAACGAAATCGCCGAAGTGCAGTCCCGCGCGGGCACCTCGCTCGCCCAGGTCATCAAGCTGGACGGTCCGAACGTCACCCTGCAGATCTTCGCCGGTGCGCGCGGCGTGGATACGGATGCCTCTGTGCGCTTCCTCGGCGAAACGATGAAGGTGCCCTTCTCGGACGCCCTTCTCGGACGCGCCTTCACGGGTTCGGGCGAGCCGCGCGACGGCGGGCCCGTCATCAACGAGAATCTGATTCCGATCGGACAGCCCTCGGTGAACCCGTCGAAGCGTATCATGCCCAATCGCATGGTGCGTACGAACATTCCGATGATCGACCTCTTCAATTCGCTCGTCGTGTCGCAGAAGCTGCCGATCTTCGCCCGCGCCGGCGAGCCCTACAACGAACTGCTCGCGCGCATCGCCCTGCAGGCGAACTCCGACGTGATCATCATCGGCGGCATGGGCCTCAAGTACGACGAATACCTGAAATTCCGCGCGACGCTCGACCAGTCCGGCGCACTCGCGAAGACGGTCATGTTCGTGCACACGGCGGCGGACCCGACGGTGGAATGCATGCTCGTGCCGGACATCTCCCTCGCCGTCGCGGAAAAATTCGCCCTTGAGGGCAAGGACGTTCTCTGCCTCTTGACGGACATGACCTCCTTCGCCGACGCAATGAAGGAAATCGCCATCACGATGGAGCAGATCCCGTCCAACCGCGGCTACCCGGGCGACCTCTACTCGCAGCTCGCGGCCCGCTACGAAAAGGCCGTGGACTTCGCGGGGGCAGGGTCCATCACGATTCTCGCCGTGACGACGATGCCGGGCGATGACGTGACGCACCCGGTGCCGGACAACACGGGCTACATCACCGAAGGCCAGTTCTACCTGCGCAACGGACGCATCGAACCGTTCGGTTCGCTCTCGCGTCTGAAACAGCAGGTCAACAAGGGCGTCGACCTCGCCAAGCCCGAGCAGCGCTCCTACCTGATGGAGAAGCTGATCGACAAGCCCGCGAACGAGATCACCGACAAGGAGCTGCTGCGCAAGAGCAACACCACGCGCTACGACCACCGGACGCTGATGGACGCCATGATCAAGCTCTTCGCCTCCTACAAGGAGACGGTCGAAAAGCAGTCCATGGGCTTCAAGATGAGCGCCTGGGACCAGAAGCTGCTCAAGTACGGCGCAATGTTCGAGGACAAGATGATGGACCTTTCCGTCAACATCGAACTCATCGACGCCCTCGACCTCGGCTGGCAGATCCTCGCCGCCTGCTTCAAGAAGGACGAAGTCGGTATCCCGTCCAAGTACACAGACGTCTTCTGGCCGAAAGCATGAGGAAGATTAAAGATTAAAGGTTAAAGGGGCGTGGCTGTCGTAACGGGTGTAATTCCTTGACAGACAAAAAAAGAGCTCGGTCGAAAGACCGAACTCTTCTCATTCGCGCTTGCGCGCTTCCTTTTTCGTTTACCAACGGGTGGTGCCACGATCACCGCGGTCGCCGCGATCGCCACGATCACGACGGCCACCACCGAAGCCACCACGACGTTCCGTACGCGGCTTGGGCTGCGACTCATTGACACGAATCGGGCGGCCGTCGAGCGGCTGTCCGTTGAGGGCGTCGATCGCCGCCTGCGCCTGAGCGCGATCGGGCATTTCGACAAAGCCGAATCCCTTGGAACGGCCCGTCATGCGATCGGTCACCACGCGTGCGGAGGTAACATCGCCATACGCCGCAAACGCGGCCTTGAGTCCATCGTCAGTCGTCGCGTAAGCGAGGTTACCAACATAGATATCCATCTTCTAGCATCCTTTTGAACGATTCAACAGAACCGCCACCCGGCACACGCCTGGTAGCGGGTTGATAGTTAACAGTTTACACTTCTTTTTTGTTCTCGTCAAGAGGGGAATTTTATGGTTTAATATTAGGCGCCATGGAGAATGAAGCAACACGTACCCGCTATAGGGCCGCGAAGGCCTTGCTACAACAGCCGAAACGCATTCTGATCTCCGGACATCTAAGTCCGGACGGAGATTCACTCGGTTCGATGATTGCGCTCGCGCGCATGCTGCGCGCGGCGGGTCACGACGCCGTCGCGACCGCCGACCCGCACGCGCTCGGCAAGCCGGGTTTCCTTGAAGGCGTGGCCGATCTCGTTCCGCCGCGCAAGCTCAAGCGTCGTCGTTTCGATCTCTTCATCTATGTCGATGCCGCCGCGCCGTCGCGTCTGCCGCCCGAGGTGCGTCCGTTCGCCGAGAAGCTGCCGACGCTCACGATCGACCATCACGCCACGAGCCAGGAAACGGGCGCCGTTTCGATCATCGATCCGACGGCGTCGTCCGCCGGCGAACTCGTGTGGCGCTTTGCGAAGTGGATGGAATGGCCTTTCGACCGCGCGATCGCCGAGGCCCTCTGGGTGGCGATCGTGACGGACTCCGGACGCTTCGCGTACGACTCGACGCAGCCGGGCACGCTGCGTGCCGCCGGCGACCTGCTGAAGTACGGTGTACGCACGGCCTTGATCAACGACATCCTCTACTGTTCGTTCAACACGAAGGCGATCGAGCTCAAGCGGCGCGCCTGGCGTTCGCTCCACATCTGGAAGAACCGCAAGGTCGCCGAGGTCACGCTGACACGCGACGACTTCCGCGAGGTGCGCGGCACAAAGGCCGAGGCCGAGGACGTGATTGAAATCCCGCGTCAGGTCGCCCGGAACGAAATCGCCCTTTTCTTCTATCAGATTCCCGACCGCACGCACGAGACGCGCGTGTCGATCCGTACACGCGCCCCCTGGGACGCAACAAAGCTCGCCACGTTCTTTGGCGGCGGCGGACATGTGCGCGCCGCCGGGTGTACGATCAAAAACAGCATGGCCCTCGCCAAGCGCCAGATGCGCAAGGCCGTCAAGGATCTGTTGAAAGGGAACTTGGAGCCGAAGACCCCAAGCCCGAAATCGGAGTAATTGAATGGCAAAGAAGATTCTCATTCTGACCGACGGAAAGGCCGGCCACGAAAACCAGTCGAAGGCGTTTGCCCGGGCACTCGGGTACGATTTCGAAATAAAGGAAATCCATTTCAAGGGCGCCGTCTTGAAGGCGCTCTCTTATCTTTTCGACCATCTGGGCCTTCACACGCTTTCTCTGTATCAAGGTCCCCTTCCCGATCTTCACGCCGACGATGGACATGTGGCCGTTCTCGGGACGGGTTCAGGCACGTTCTACGCCGCCAAGACGATTGCCCGCCAGCTCGGGGTCAAGTGCGGTGTGGTGCTCTATCCGCGCGGTTACAAGATCGCCACCTTCGACTGCATCCTCGCACCGGCATTCGACCAGCCGCCGCCGGCGTCGAACGTCATCGAGATCCCCGCGAACCTCGTCGCGAACGATGCGACATTCTATGAAAACGGCACCGCGGCCTTCCGCGCGAAATACGCATACGATGCGACGCGTCCTGCCGTGGGCGTGATCATCGGCGGACCCAACAAGTGCTCGACGATGACAGCCGACTGGATGCGCGACGAACTCGCCAAGCTCTTCGCCGACACACCGGACTGCGAACATTGGGTGACGACCTCGCGGCGCACGCCAGCCGAGGTTGAAGCCGTCGTGGACACGTTCCCATTCGACTACAAGCTCCTCTACTCCAAGGACCACTTCAATCCGATCCCCGCCTTCGTGTCGCTCGCGAAGGTACTCTACGTGACGGCCGAATCGACGGGCATGCTTTCAGAAGCCTGCACGTTCGGCACGGCCGAAGTGCGTGTACTGGACAACCTGAATCCGGGACCTCACAAGTTCCGGCGGTTCGCGGAATCGTGCGCGGCTCTTGGTGCGAAGAAGATCAACCTCGCGGAAGCCTTCGACGCCGCGCGCAAGCTGCTCGCGCTTTAATCAGAGCGCGCCCGTGGCGAGGGAACCGAAGGTCGTGATCGGCGTCGTATCGCGGTAGTTGTCGACGATCTGGCGCACGTCCTTGATCAGCGCGTTGACTTCGTCGTACATGCCGCTGTCGCTCGTGAGCTTGCCCAGCGTGCCTTCGCCCTTCTCAAGACGCGCCGCCACCGCCTGCAGGTTCTTCACAAGCGCGGAGGCATCGTCCGCCAACTGCTTGTCGTTGAAAGCGCGCCCAAGCAGGCCCTCGCCCTTCTTCAGCTTGTCCGTCGCCTCGCGCACGCTCGCGAGAGACGCCTTGAGGTCGGTCCAGGCTGAATCGTCTTTAGAGAGCAGCTTGCCGACCGTCCCCTCGCCCTTCGCGATGCGATCGGAGACTTCCGATGCATTCGCAATCGTCTTCTTCAGATCCGCGTAGAACGTCTCGTCCTTCGACAGCAGTCTGCCCATCGTGCCCTCGCCCTTCACCAGGCGATCGGAGATTTCAGCCGCGTTGTCGAACGTCTTCTGCGCGCCGGCGAATGCCGTCTTCGCCTCGGCCACGGCGCTCTTGACGTCGTTGTAGACCGAATCGTCATTCGAGAGGAACTTGCCCGCCGTACCCTCCCCGCGTTCGATGCGGGCGACGATCTTGTTCACGTTCTGAACCGTCTCTTCGACATTCGAGGCGATGTTCTTCACCGCTCCCTGCGAAGTCACTTCCTTGAGGCTGCGCGCAATGTCGCCCAGGTCGCGCATCCAGTCCACCGGCGGCGTGCCCTTGAACACCGTCGACTCAAGCGGCATCACCTTGCCGGACCCCTCTTCCATCAACAGATAGTTGCCGCCCAAAAGCGAAATCGCCGCCACGCTGATGTAGGCGTTCTCGCGCAAGACGACGTCGCTGTCGATCTTCACCTTCACAACCGTGTTCGACGGCGAGAGCGAAATATGCTCGACTGTACCAACCTTCATGCCGCGGTAGACGACGCTGTCGCGGTCCTTGAGGCCGCCCACATCGGTGAACGTGACCGTCACCTTCGTACGCTTGCGTCCCACAAGAAGGTCAACGCCTGAAATGACAATCGTAAAATACGCGAGCAGCGCAATCACGACAACCATAAAGAGACCGACGACAAACTCGCCGAACACATCTCTGTTCTTTCTGCTCATAGCTTCTTCTCCAGTAAATCAGGGGTGATGAACTGCGCCTTGAGAAAATCCTGCACGTCCGGAATCGGCGAATGGACGAACTCCGCCGGCGTGGCGATCGTCACAACGTGGCCGTCTTTCAGCATCAGCAGACGGTCCGCAAAGAGGAGCGCCCCCTGCAAGTCGTGCGTCACGACAATGGACGTAATGCCGCGCTCTTTGTTGAGGCGGCGAATCAAGCGGTTGATCGTCACCGAGGTGACGGGGTCGAGTCCCGATGTCGGCTCGTCATAGAGGATGATGTCCGACTGGCGCACGATGGCGCGCGCCAGGCCGGCGCGTTTCTGCATGCCGCCCGAAATCTCGGCGGGATAGCGATCGGCCGCCGGCAGCAGTTCGACTGCGTCGAGCGCCTTCACCACGCGCATCTCGATTTCGGCTTCGGAAAGGTGCGTCCGTTCGCGCAGCGGCAAGGCCACGTTTTCCGCAACCGTCAGCCATCCCAGCAGCGCGCCGCCCTGGAACAGATAGCCGAAGCGTTCGCGCACGGCCTCAAGCGTCTTGCCCGTGGCCGAAGAAATTTCAATGTCGTCCAACCACACGCTCCCGCTCGTCGGCGTCAGGAGGCGCACGAGATGCTTGAGCGTGACGGACTTGCCGGTGCCCGAAGGACCGACGATCACGAGAATCTCGCCCTTCGTCACCTCGAACGAGACACCGTCCAAGACCGCGCGTCCCTCGAATTTCTTCACCACATTGTCAAATCGGATCATAGGCTGAACTCGAAGTAGAACGCGCGGGTGATCATATACCCGACCATGAGGATGAGGAGGAACGACACGATCACGCAGCGCTGCGTGGCGCGTCCCACGCCCACCGCGCCCAGCCGCGTGTTGAAGCCTTCATGGCAGCTGACCGCACCGATGAGCAGGCCGAACACCGCCGCCTTCAGAAGGCCGACAAAGAGATCTTTGACCACGGCGAAACTCACGGCCGCGGCCATATACTGCGAGAACGGGATGTTCAACTGCGTATAGCCGACGAGTCCGCCGCCCATCACGCCCAGCACGCAGGCATAGAACGCCAGAAGCGGCGACATCACCACCAGAGCGCCGATTCGCGGCGCGACAAGATAGCGCACGGGCGAGATGGACATGATCTCGAGCGCCGCCACTTCGTCGTTGACGGTCATCGTACCCAATTCCGCCGCCATGGCGCTGCCCACGCACGCCGACAGGCAGATGCCCGTCACGAAGGGACCCATCTCGCGGATGAGCGTGAGCATCACCGCCGCACCGAGATAGGCTTCCTGGTTGAACTGGCTGAGGATGAGGCCCACCTGCAGACCGAGGATCATGCCGGTGAACAGGCCGACTACGGATATGACGGGCAGCGTGCGGATGCCCGTCACATAGAGCTGTTCGATGAAGGACGCCCGGGAATCCCCGTGCAGCAAAACGCCCGGCACGCACGCGAGCGACTCAAGCGCCAGGCGCACCGTGCCGCCCACGCGCGTAAAATACGCCACCGCGCGGCGGCGAAGCGCGTCAAGACGGCCTTTCGGTGCGTCCTCGTAGAGAGGTTCTCGCGTGATGCGCATCTGGAGGTTCTCCCATGCGTCCGTTCAACGACGACTTACTTCTTGCCCTTGAGCTCGCGGGCGATCATGTCCGCGAAGTCCTTCAGGTTCTTCTCGGCGCCGGCGATCTCGTACACGGCGGGAATGCACTTCTCGCACGCGCACCAGCGCAGCTGGTCCATGAAGAACTGCTTCACGCTCGCATCCGTCGCCTTCTTGCCCGCCTTGACGAGCGCGCAGGCCCAGAGCTTGCGGTACTTCGCGTCGACACCCGGCGTCATCACATACTGCGTCGCCGCGGCCAGCTGAAACGCCTTCAGCGGCTGGGTGTAGTAGGCGGGCTGCACCGCCGCGCAGAGCGCGTCGGCCTTCGCCGCGTCCGAAACGATCGCCTTGAGCGCCGCCGGCTGAACGGCCGCATTCAGCGCCGCCTTGTTCTGATGCTGCCACGTCACCGACGTGGGGGCACCCTTCATCGACTCCGCACTCGGACGGATGTCCAGAATTTCAGCATCCTTCGCGAACAACGCGCCCGCAGCCAGGACGAGACCAATGAGAACTATCTTTTTCATGAGAAACTCCTTTTTCGTTCGCAGGTGTTCAGCCGAACATCTCCTTGTGCCACGGCGCGCGCATCGACTGATAGAGGAAACGCTCGGCCGCCGGATCGTCCACCGCGTGGAGCGTCTCCGGATCGAACTTGAAGCCACGGCCGAGGCGCTCGGCCACGATCGCGATGTTGAACATCGTGCAGGAACGGAAGCCGTTCGACTCGTTGAGCGCAAAGGTCTTGCGGTTCTTGCAGGAGTCGATGAAGTCCGTCTGCTGCTTCGCGGGTTTCGGCAGCTCGGCGAGGGTCTTGAGGACCTTCTCTTCCGGCCACCAGCCGTTGTTGTCCTTGATGCGCAGCGTCTTGCCGTTCGGCGCCTTCTTGTAGACGCTGAGGCCGTTCGAACCGCGCAGGAGCGGCTCGCCCTTGAGCGTCTCGTCACCGTCGAGCGCCACCGTGGTGCCGTCGTTGTAGGTGAGCGTGAGACGATCGAAACGACCCACCACGTCGGGATGCTGTTTCGGGCCGACGTAATCCACCTTCACCGGGCTCGTCTCGTCCTTGCAGAGGAGATACTGCAGCGGATCGAGGTAGTGCTGCGCCATGTCACCCAAGCCGCCGCCGTCGTAATCCCAGTAGCCGCGGAAGGTCCCGTGCGTGCGATGGCGGTTGTAGGGTTTCCACGGCGCCGGACCGAGCCACATGTCCCAGTCGAACGACGTCGGGATCACCTCGGGGATGAGGTTCACCTTGCCCGACCACTGGAACTTCCAGTTGAAGCCCTGGCCCGCACCGAACGTGCACTTGATCGGACCCTTGCCCAGGAGGCCGTTCTCGACGACCTGGCGGATCGGCTCCACCGTCGTGCCGAAACCGTAGTACGTGGACTGGAAGCGGAACCACGTGTTGAGACGGAACATGCGCTTCTGGGCCTTCACGACCTCCATCACGCGCTTGCCTTCGCCCACCGTGCGGGTCATCGGCTTTTCGCACCAGATGTCCTTGCC
>JAKSOY010000185.1 GCA_024405255.1 Kiritimatiellia bacterium | reverse complement strand
CTCTCCTCACTTCTTCGCCGTCAGCTTCTTGAAGTCCCATTCGCCGCGCTTCGGCGCCTTGAGCCACTTGTTGGCTTCGGGCTTGTTCGTGAACTTCATCTTCTTCGGATCGAATGCGAGTTCCTCGCCCGGGAAACGCAGGGCGATGCAGCCGATGAGCAACGCCTCCGTCAACGGCGCCGCGTAGGCGAGCTTGGACCCGCAACGATTCGGCTGACCCGCCTGGCAGGCCTCCACGAATTCACGATAGTGATTGTAGCGGCTGCGCTTCTCGCCCGGCTTGATCGCCTCGGCGAATGCATTCTTGTCGCCGGCGATGCAGTCAGGACGCGCCGCATGCGAACCGCCGATCGTCGTCGCCTTCGAACCGATGACGATGAGGCCGTTATCCGGCACGAGCGGTTTCGGATTCGCGTTCGGCGTGTAGGTCTTGCCCTTCTTCCGGGCGTCGCGCGCCTTGCGCTCTTCGTTCTTCCGCGCATTTTCCGTCGCGAATTCCAGCAGGCCCGGAACCTGGTCCGTCGCCGGCAGGAGCCGTCCGTCGAACCACGTCATCTTGATGCCGTTGGGGATGAACTTGTTCGGCGCGAACCACATCTCGATGCGGGACTTCTTCGGGTACGCGATCGTAACCGGACCCTCCCCGTACGTGTCGGCCTTGACCTTGATCGGCAGACCGAGCTTGAAGGTCCAGAATGCCGGGTCCGCATTGTGCACGGCCATATCGCCGATCGCGCCGCAACCGTAGGCCCACCAGCCGCGCCACTTGAAGGTGTGATAGGCACGGGAGAATCCGTGGTCCTCGCTCGGACCGCACCAGCAGTCCCACGCGTTCTTCTCGTAGTTCGCCGGCAGCGGCTCGGGCTTCGCATACTCCTTCATGCCCTGCGGCCAGATCGGACGATCCGACCAGCTGTAGAGTTCCTTGATCTCGCCCCAGAACTTCGCATCCGACAGCGCTTTGTAGCGCCAAACGCCCGGATGGCCCTGGTTGCCCATCTGGCAGACAAGGCCCGTCTTGAGCTGCGTCTTGAGCATGAGCTCGCACTCTTCCACCGTACGCGCGAGCGGCTTCTGCACATACACGTGCTTGCCGGCAAGCAGGCAGTCCACCGTGATGTAGGCATGCGTGTGGTCGGGCGTGCCGACTTCGACGACCTCGAACTTGTCGCCCATCGTCTTGAGCATCTCGCGGTAGTCCGTGAACTTCGGAATGCCCGGATACTTCTTCTCCCAGCGCTTGAACGCATCGGGGTTGACGTCGCACACCGCCACGAGGTCGCAGCCCGCGTCGATCAGGCTCTGCGTCGCCGAACCGCCCATGCCGCCGCAGCCGACCGCCGCGAGTTTGAGCCGACGTCCCTTCACCTGGCCTTCGAACTTGGACTGCGGCGCGATATCGACACCAAACGCGCTGCCAACGGCGAAAGCCCCCAGGCTCGCCACAAAACTGCGACGACTGAATTCAAACATGTTCAACTCCTTTTTCGACAGTGATAACGATCGTCCGTCGGACACCATGCCCCCGGACATTAAAAATCTTATCACAACCCCGCGGCGCGGGCAAGTAAAATCCCGTAGAGAGGATCAAGGAGAGACCGCTGCGGGGACGCGCGGATACTGCTGAAGGAATGTCGAAGAAAGGCCATTGATGGCACCAAGCCGGCCGACGGCGGACACCACCTGACGGTCGATATTCGCGTTGCCGCAACTGCCGGTCAACTTGTAGCCCGCGATACGACCGCCGGCGCCAAATGTGATTTCGACAAATACGGGCTTCTGGTCCACATTCCACCGAATGCCGTCGCGTTCGCATTCGCGTTTAATGGCGGCGATGATCAGACTGTAGCAGCGCGACACCTCATTGTCCGCAATCTGGTTGTGCGTGCCAACGCGATAACCCTGGTTCATCAACCTCATGAACTCTTCCATCGACAGCGGCTTTTCGGCAGCCGTGCCCTTGCCGGTCGTCTTGATCTGGGGCGGCGGTTCGATCTTCGTCGCCTCCTTGCGCAAGTCGACCGGTTCGGCCGGCTTGGGCGGCGTCTTGACGAACTTCGCCTCGTCGCGCAGGTTGATTTTCTTCGGCGGCTTCTTCTTCTCCACCACCTTCTCCACCGCGTCGACTTTCGGCTCGATCTTCTTCTCCGGCGCGGGATCGGGCTGCGGCTTCGGCCTGGTCTGCGGCTTCGGCGGCGGATTGGGATCGGGATCCGGATCGGTCGTCTGCTGCGCCCAAGGCGGCACCACAGTCAATTCGACTGGCATGACCAACTGCTTCTTTGGACGCGTCAACACCCCCGTCGTCCAAATGACGAGTCCAACCAGAAGATGCAGCAGCAGCGCACCCACGATGGCGCGCCCGCTGATCGGACCCTGCGAGTTCTTGAGGAGTCCTCCACCCATGGCGGTCACTTCTCCTCCGTCACCAGCGCCATCTTCCGAACTTTCGAGCGATAGACGATCTTCACCACGCCCATCACTTCGCCGTACTCAAGCCGCTCGTCGCCGCGCACCAGCACGGGTACGTCCGGATCGGCGGCAACCATCTCCTTGAGTTCGGCCTCCAGCGCCTCCATCGTCTTCGGCGCATTGTTCAGATAGACCTGATGATTGATGTCCAGCGTAATCGTATTGGCCTTCGCGTTCTTGCTCGGCAGCGTATCCGCCTTCGCCCGCGGCAGCATGATCGTAATGCCCTGCTCGAGCGCCGGAATCGTCAACATGAACGTCACGAGAAGCAGAAACGTCAAGTCGATCAGCGAGTTCATGTCGATCTGAGCTTCGCCGTCAGCCGCACCTTCCCGGTGCCGTCTTCTTCTGAGGAAGCCCATTAGGCGGCACCTCCCGTACCCTGGTATTCGAGGTGGATGCGTTCCACACATTCACTGACGACACCCTCGATCAAGGCGGAAACCTTCCGCAGCGATCCCAACAGAACCGTATGCGCGGCGGCACCGGGGATGGCCACCAACAGGCCCACCACCGTCGTCACGAGCGCGGAGGAAATGGCCGGCGCCATCGTGGCGATCGTCGCCGATCCGGCCGCACCCATATCCGCGAACGCATCCAGCACGCCCCACACCGTACCGAGCAGGCCCAGCATCGGTCCCAACGCGACAATCGTCTTCACAATGCCCATGCCCCAAGCCAGACGCAGCGACTCCGCATCCAGAACCGAATCGGCCACGGTATCGACCAGTCCGATCTGATACTTGGTGAGCGTCACCGCGCAATCCGGCGTGCGCGCAATCACCTGCTGGCGCGCCGCCATCGGCATCAACCCCAGCACGCGCTCGCAGATCTTGACGTAGATCTTCTCAAGCGGCGTATTGGAAGTGTCCTTGCGCGCGAGGTAGTAGTCCAGCACACGCGCGCTGTGCTTCAAGTCATAGTCGACGCGTTTCGTCACCTGCGTGACATCCCTCAGCTCACGCCACTTGCCGATGATCACCACCCACATCGCGAAGCTCATCCCCAGCTGGAGCAGCACGATGCCCTTACCCATTCCGCTCGACAGGAAGAAACCCGCCGACAGCGAATTTGCGAAAAACTCAACCATGTCCGTATTCTCCGTTTTTAACCGCGGAGGTCACCTGACCTTCCGGCGGGAGGTCCTGACGGCTCTGACCACAGGCGGTCAAAACTTTGTCCGTCGTTTGAAAATGCGCTTTGCAGTGGTTCATCAGCCACACGGGTCCCTGCGCCTTCACCATCTGCTCGGCGAGTGCGCGCACGCGCGGGTCGCTCGACCCCAGCGGCACCACGCCCAACGGCGCCGTCGCGTGCGGATCGACTTCCGCCGCCATGTCGCACAGCGCGCGCAGGAACGTCTCACGCGCCAGCACCGAGGCCGCCGCCACCGCGATCGAATAGCTTTCGGCCTTGTGCCGCTGTTCCACCACAATCTTCTTGCCGCGTTCTTTAAGCGACCGCTTGATCACCGTCTCCGTCGGCGCGAACTGGTCCACCACCACGCGCGGACACGCCGGCTGCTTTTCCAGCAGCTCCTCGATGCACGTGCCATGCGCCCACGCGAGCAGACGGTTGATGTTCTTGATCTTCGCGTAGAGCCGGTTGTAGGCGGCCGGACCGATCTTCACCACCGCATAGCGGGAAGGTCCCAGCAGCGTACGGATCATCGAACCCATGCGCAGCAGCACCCCGTTGTTCGTGATGAGCTTGCAGTCGCGCGCGCCGCCTTCGTCCACATGCTTGACGTTGTTCGCATCGAACCACTCCACGCGCAGCGTCCGCAGCTTCTCCGCCAGGTCGTCGTCCACATAGCAGCACGCAACCACCAGCGGACCGAAATAGTCGCCCTTGCCCGATTCGTCGCTGCCGCCATGCGCCCCCTTCGCCGACTCCACGGGTCCTCCGCCGGAGACCGCCACCACCGAACCCGTCGCCCGCACGGACGCCTCGCATCCGCCGCCCATCGTCACCGGCACCACGCCGTTCGGCTCGAGGAAGAACTCCACGAAGTCCTGCGCCTTCGAACCCTGCACGCAGAGCTTACGCCGTCCGTGCTTTTCCTTCTGGTAGAGCGCACAGTTGAAGCCATCGCCTTCGACCGCCGCCAGGGAATAGGGCACCTGCTTCGGACGGTAGTTCCCGACCGCGAGCATCGCGAGGAACTTGTCCTGCTGCTCGCCGTCGAGTTCGAAGGTATAGCACGTAGGTGTCGGCATTAGAAGAAGAGGTCGCGTTCGCCGCGGCAGGTTGCCTCGTACTGCTTGAGCACGGAGGGATAGAATTTCGGAACCCAGGCCTTGATGCCTTCGAGTTCCTTTTGAATGAGAGCTTCGCCCGCCGCGATCGTGGCGGGATCCTTTGCAAAGTCGTCCAGCCATTCACGGAACGTGAGCACGGCGTTGATCTTGCAGAACTTGCCTTCGCGCCCGGTCTTGAGCGCATCCATGATGCACCCGCCCGTACGGCCGCAGCGATAGCCCGCCGTGCAGAACGACGTGATCGTGTCGTGCTGCGCGAGATAGTTCACCATCTCTTCGATCGAACGGTTGTCGCTGAGCATGAACTGCTGACGGTCCTTCTCCTGCTGCGCCTCGTTCGCGAAGTCGCTGTAGCCCTTGATCGCGATGTTCGACGAGCAGTCGAGCTGCGTCATGCCGCAGCCGAGCGCCCGGTTGCGGCTCTCGGCGCTCTCGCGCGCCGTCACGATCATGCCCGTGTACGGAATCGACAGACGCATGATCACGAGGATGCGACGGAACGTCTCGTCGTCGATCAGCCACGGACTCTCCTCCGGCACACGCGTGCCGCTCGCCGGTTCGAGGCGCGGGAAGGACAGCGTATGCGGACCGATGTTGAACCAGCGTTCGAGATCGCGCGCATGGAGGATCGTCGCCAGCGACTCGAAACGCCAATCGCACAGGCCGTACAGAACGCCCAGCCCGACGTCGTCCACACCCGCTTCCATGCAGCGGTGGAAGCACGTCGTGCGCCAGTCGTAGTTGCCCTTCACGCTCCACGCCGGATGCATCTCTTCGTACAGCTTGCGGTTGTACGTCTCCTGGAACACCTGGAACGTGCCGATGCCCACCTCGCGCAGCACGCGCAGGTCGTCGATCGGCAACGGCGCGGCATTCACGTTCACGCGGCGGATACCGACCTTCGCCCCCGTCTTCGGCGCCTTGCAGGGCGTGTTGTAGATCGTCTGGATGGTGTTCGCGATGTACTCGGTCGAGGTCTTCGGGTGCTCGCCATAGACGGCGATCAGACGCTTGTGGCCGATGCGTCCGGCCAGCACATTGATCTCCTCACGAACCTCGTCCATCGTGAGGATACGCCGCTTCTGCTGCGCGTTGCCCTCGCGGAAACCACAATATTTGCACCCGTTCACACACGGATTCGCCACATAGAGCGGCGCAAAGAAGACGATGCGGTTGTCGTAGACTTTCTTCTTGATGCGCTCGGCCGCCGCACGCATCTCCTCGAAAAGGTCCGGATCCGTCACGCGCATCAGCGCAGCCGTCTCCTCGATCTCAAGCGTCGAACAGGTGGATTCGCTCTTCGCGATGATCTCGCGAATGCGCACAGGGTCCACGGGGGTCGCATCCGCTTCCGCAAGCGTCCGATTGATCAGATCCTCGTCAATAAAGTGCTTTCCGCCAGGAAGATATTTGTTGATCTCCGACGGAATGATAAAGTGTTCTCGATAATCTTGTTCGTCCTTGAAATGACGAATACCGTTGATTGTTGCCATCTTTTGTTTCTACCTTCTCTACAGAGGAGGGTATTATAGCACAAATCAGCGAATATGGGCATTCAAGGTATGAAATTCTTTTGGCGCATTTCCGTTCGGCGTTTTGGCGTATTTCCGTTCGGCGTTTTGGCGCATTTCCGTTCGGCGTTTTGGCGAAAACCATATTCACGCTACCAGTTTCCTGAAACCCCAGAGATGTAACGGGCAATTTCATTCCCACCACCCCATCAAACTTTCTCACGCCCGACAACGCGAAGATTACGGCGCGGAACCATTCCACACCGAAATCTTCATCCCTGGGGACTGTCCCCGCGCGATTGTATACCCACCGGTCGGCGCCCCACACGGACCGCGTCTGAAAAGCCTCTGCGCTCTCGGCATTCTCCGCGTGCGACATCTTCCTCACGCGGAGGACGCGGAGAACGCGGAGTGGCCTTCGGGGTCTGTCCCCATTGCATTCCAACCATTTTTATCGTATACTATACGGCATCCACAAGCGAAATGAGGTACATTCACCATGGCAAGCATGACAATCTCCGTCGATGAAAACATCAAGCGCGACTTCTCGGCCTTCTGCGACGATGTCGGACTCTCCGCGTCATCGCTCATCAACGTGTTCATGGTGACCACGGTCCGCGAGCGGCGCGTGCCGTTTGCCATCAGCGCGCCTATCACGCGGCGCGACGAAATTGCCGAGCTTGAATCGGACATCGAAATCTCCCGCCGCCAATTCGCGGAGGGTAAAGGCATTCCCAACAATGAGGTATTCGATCGGCTTCACGAGAAGCTCTTGTCCATGAAACCTGCAAGGGCCTCCGTATGATTCCCGTAAAATGGTCTCCGCATGCCGCATCGCTTCTTGAGGAAATCGTCCTCGGCATTGCAACCGCGCTCTACCCGGATGACGGTATTCGCTGGGAAATGAAACTGCGAGAAGCCGCCGACGGACTCGGTAACTTTCCCCTCTCGCATCCAACCATTCCCGTCGAATGCTACCATACCGTACCGTCCAACCCCGAGCGTCTTCACCAGCTGATCGTCAGTCCCTACCGTATCGTCTATGAAATCGTCGACAGCGAATGCCACATCCTGTCGATTCGGCATGGTCGCATGCTCGTCACCCTTGACGACACCAATTGGCATTGACCGCCCCCCCCCCGCACGGACCGCGTCCGGAATGCTTCTGCGCTCTCGGCGTTCTCTGCGTGAGGCATCTTCCTCACGCGGAGGACGCGGAGGTTGTGTGGGTGGAGGATCACACCGCTTCGGGGCCCCTGAGCGGATTTCTCACTCAGATCATCGTGCCAATGTCGATCAAGGCGTCAAAATAACCTGTACGCCTGACCGAGGGCGACAATTCTCCTGCATAGACAAGCCCCTTCCGAACAGAGATACGTTTCGGCCGCCTGATCTTGGCGATCTTCGCGCGCACCTCCTCAATGATTGAAGGACGTATCTCCTTACGCCGCTTGATCTCGACAACGTACATCACCTCGTCCGTCTGCAAGAGCAAATCAACTTGCACACCGTTTTCACCCTCCACCCGATAAGGTGCCGCACTTCGAATGGTCGCCCCCGTCAAATGCAGGGCATCCTTAAAGTCCATTACGCGATTGAGAACCAGGTTTTCAAATTGAAATCCCATGATGGTCTGCCAGCCTGGAAGTTCCGCCAAAGACTCGAACTCATAGCGTCCGTTCTTGATGTCGTCGAGATGTGGCTCAATATACTTCAAGTAGAAGCGGGCATAGTTGTCGCAGAGACGATAGCGAACAAGCCGCGATTTCTTCCATGTCCGAGGATTCAGCACCTCGTCCTGCGCAATGAAACCCGCTTCCGCCAACTCGTCAAGGCTCGCCCCCAGACTTCCACCGCGCCCAACACCAAGCGCCTTGGCAATTTGATCGAGCGACAGCGGACCGTCGGCAAGAATGCGCAGCACATCGCCCTTGACACGTACCGTTTCGCCGAAGACCTCGCCGAACATCGCCGAAAAGTCCTTGAAAAGCGGTCCGTCAGGCGTGAAGCACATGAGACGTATGTTTTCTGCCGCAGACAAAGAAGGATCGACCTCTTCCAAATACCGCGGAACCCCACCCGTCACCGACAGAACATCGAGAATCTCGCGATTTAAAAGGTCACGCCGTTTCTCGCCCCAGAATTCTGCGCAGACCGAGAGCGGCAATTCCCGCAAAACAATGTCCCGTGAAAACCTCCCCCCGAATGTCGCCGAATCCAGAAGATTTTTGCGTACCCAGGAAGAGACGGATCCGCAGATGACCAGAATGAGATTGTCGTGATGTTTGAGTTCGTCGTCCCACCCGTTTTTAAGGTAACCGGGGAAATCGGGTTCGTGCCTCCCCATCCACGAAATTTCATCCAGAAGGACGAGTTGCCACCCCCGCTTCGGGATGCGTGTGGAAAGCAGATGGAATGCCTCGGGCCATGTTTGCGGAATTTTCAATTTCCCTTTCGTCTGTCGCGCAAGGCATTCTCCGAAGTTGCGCAATTGGTCGGCATTGCCCTGCCCCTTCCGCGGTCCCAATCCTTCAATTGAAATAAAACCGAGGTGTTCGCGTTGCGCGAACTCTTTGAACAACGTCGACTTGCCAATCCGCCGACGTCCACGGCAGGCAACAAGCGAAGCCGTCGGCTTCTCCAACAATCGCCGTAACGACTCCAATTCTTTTTCTCGACCAAGAAACATTGTGTATTCTCCCTTTTCAAGGCGGAACAGATTATAGCAAACCTGTTCTCCACG
>JAKSOY010000184.1 GCA_024405255.1 Kiritimatiellia bacterium | reverse complement strand
CGTTTTTTCCGTAATCGCGAGTGGCTTGAGGACTTCTTTGCGTCCGGCCCGGTGAACGATCCCGGCAACTGCTACATCGCACTCGCCGAACTCGTCCATAACGACATCAACGACTGGACACGCGAGCCGATGGGGCGTCGTGTCGCGACGGCGATGGCTATCCGATACGGCAAGAACAACCATCTCGCCATGGTACAGACCTACCGTGCCTACGCGGTACTCGCGCGCGCCGGACGGCTCCACCGCAGCGCCTACGCGCTCGGAACGCACGACTGGCGGCTCGTGAACTTTCGGTCGGCGGCGGACATCCTCTTTCTCAACCAGTTCGTCAATGTCAGCCGTGATGCCTATGCCGGAATTTTCCGCTGGGTGCCCTACCGCAAGACGAGCTGCTTCGGCGAACCGTTCTACAACAAGGGACGCTACTACGGGGCGTGGCGTGGCTGCGACATTCCTTCGATGGAGGTCCGGCGGCAGGTCGGCGGCGTGTGTGTGGAACTTTCGGACTTCGGGGCGGCCTGCGCGGGTGCGCATGGAATTCCCTCCGGAACATGCGGCCAGCCCGGCCACCGGGCGTGGATTTGGCGCACTTCCACTGGCTATTGGGCGATCAGCAACTACATCAAGCCCCCGACATGGAGCAATGCCGCGCTCTTCGGCGGTGGTTTCACCGGGCTCACCGCGATGGAAAAGATCTTCGCCGATCCGGCCGCCCATCTGAACGCCGAGTACCAGCTGTGGCTCTATCACCTCGCGCGTCGCGAGAAGGCGGGGGCGGAGGTGGAGGAGCGTCTTCTTAAGAACGCCCTGCGCGCGCAGGAGGCGTTCGTGCCGGCATGGCAGGCGTATGGCAAGTGGCTCATCGAAGCGAAGGTACCGCGCGCACGGATCCATGCGTTCTTGAAGGCCATCGCAACGGGCCTTCATGATGCGCGCTGGCTCCTTTGGAATGAAATCGATCGCCAACTCGAAGTGCTCGCGAAAACGGAGGGCGTCGGTGCCGTGCGCGAGGAGATCCGCGATCTGCTGCCCCTCGTGCGCGAGAGCGAGGTGCGCGTGCGCGAGGACATCGACTATGGACAGGTGTTTGACCGCCTCGTGAAGCGTTACGCGCCTGCGACGGATGCCGAGTGGCTCGACCTCCTCGACCGCTGGCTCTCGACCCAGTGGGAGACGCGCCAGAGTTTTCGCGCCGGTCTAGCACGCGCCACGACCTGGGCGGGCAAGGACGCGAAGCGCCTGGGACAATTCGTCAAGGCGATTGAAAAACTCTACGCCAAGAAGGCCCCTGGCAAGCCGGCGGTACTCGACTGGCGCGGCATGGTGGCCAGTACCTTGAAGGAAGGGGATCTCGCGGGATTCCGCGAGGCCGTGCGCCTTCACGACAGCTTCGTGCCACCGAAGGCTCCCGAGGTCTATCCCGCGAATGATTTCGGCGGCGAGATCCTCTCGCACAACGGCATGCTCACACTTTCAAGTTCGCATGGCAAGTACGATGCGCCGGAAAACTACGCACGCTTCATCGACCGAGCCGGACTCAATGGCGTGAAGCCCGCCCGGCTTCACACGAACGCCGAGAAGGCTCCTTGGGCCACGGTCACGCTCACGGGCGATGCCGAGGTCACGGGCGTCTTCATCGATAACGACAACGGCAAGGAAAGCGCTTCGCAGGTTCCGCTCGTCGTATGGACGAGTATGGACGGCAAGACGTGGACGCAGGTGTGGCGTACCGATAAAACCGAAAAGGCCTATCGTGTACCGCTTACTGTCGCCCATGCGAAATACGTGCGTGTGGGTCGCGAAGCGAGCGACCGCGTGGAACCCCTTCGCCTGAGAAAGATTCTCGTCTACGGGAAAAGGCATTGGTGAGATGGCGTTTTGATTGTTCGATTGTTCGGATTGTTCGATTGTCCGGATTGTTCGGTACTTTTAGTGTGAATGGACTTCCCTTGGAGGGGAAAATAGATTATACTATCCCGCTTCGTACACAAGCAGGTCCTTAGGGGGACTTCGTGTGAATCGAAGGAAAGGATAGAGAGATGTTTCGTTCGACGGTTGGTAAGAGTTTTTTTGCGCTGGCGCTTCTGTTGAGTCTCAGCGGTTTTGCGCGCACCGTGGAGGTGACGAGCTGTACGAACGGCGTTGTATCGCTTGCCTTCGGCGAGGCGGACGGGAAGGCCTACCGGCTCATGGTGGGGCGTGGCGCCCTCGACGCGGGATCGGACCTCGCGGCCTGGGAGGCGTTCGAAGAGGTCGGCACCGTGGCGACGGATGCGACGTCTCTCACTTACGCGTTCCCCGAGGGTGAACACCGTTTTGCGCGGTTCTTCCTCATCGTGGCCGAGCAGCCGGTTGTGAAAAGACTCGTGTATATTCAGTCCAGCGGTTCGCAATACATCGATACGGGCGTGAGAGCCCGCACGCCCGTGCGGGCGGTTTTGGATCTGGCGACCGTGGGGGTGAGCGAAGACAAGACGATTCTTGGCGCCCGCAAGAATACGGGCGACACGCGGTTCTTTCTCGCGCATCGGTACAAAATGAGCGACAACTATGCCTATGTCGTTCAAGCGGTGAACGCCTGGGGAGGGTATATTGGGCAGAAGGTTCGGGACAAAAATCGTTACCAGCACCTCGAGTCGTATATTGGAACGCCCGAACGGACGCTGGTCGTGCGCGACGCAGACGGGACTGTTTCTAAATCCACGGTCTCGACGTCTATCGATACGGGCCTCAACCTGTACCTTTTTGCCGCGAACATGTACGGTTCGCCCGGGCAGTTCGCGAATGTGCGCATCTACGGCTGCAAGATCTGGTTGGACGACGTGTTGCAGCGCGACTTCTATCCGGCGGAAGATTCGTCCGGGGCGGCGGGGCTCTATGATGCCGTTTCGCATACGTTCTTCAAGAATCAAGGGTCGGGTACTTTCACGAAGGGACCGGAGATCGCTTTCGAGTCGCGGATATTCCCGGTTGCGGCCGCGTCCGACGTGGTGACGATCCGCACGCCAGGTGCGCTCGTCGGGAAATGGAACTTCGGCGCGGGTGCTCAGAACACCCTGTCGCTTCCTGCGGGCGTGTTGGAGAACAGTCCCTGGACGATGAAGTTCCGCTTTCGGGTGCCCGGCTCGGGAAGCGGCAAGCGGACGATCTTCAAGCTCGATGGCGGCGCCGACGGCGCGGAAGACGAGATGTTCGTCGACGGGGCGGGGAAGATCGGCTACGGTTCAACCAGCACGACACTTGCCGTTACGGCCGACGTGTGGCACACGCTCACGGTTTCGGGCGGTCCCGGGCGATGGGATGCCTATCTCGACGAACAGCGCATCGCCTTCCGCAACGGGAGTGCGACGACGTTTTTCAATGGACATGCGAGTGTGCTCCTTGGTACGGCGATCGACTTCTCCAGCGTGGCGATCTGGAAGGAAGGCGGCGCGGGCGAAGCGCGCTTGGAGCAGTTTACGAAAGACGGCCTGACGGGCGAATGGACGTTTCCGGCGATGAATCCCCTTCGGGCGACGAAAGGACGTGACCTTGAGCGCTGTAACCTGACGTATGATGGCACGTTTACAGAAACGAGTTTCGCCGACGGTACGGTCCTCGGCGATACCGGCATGCGACTCCCCACCTATCAGGGCTACCGCTGCCACCATGGACTGCCGCTCGATGCCAACTACTCGGTGGTGATGGATGTGCGTATTCACTCGGATGCCGATATGGGGAAACTGCGTGCCGTTTTCCAACCGAACCCCTACCACAGCACCGACAGCTGTTTCTTCCTGCGTGCAAACGCCGGGCAGGCCGCGCTGGAGGCCTGGGTCGCAAGCGGCACCTGGAAAGCGGCCGGGTTCGATGTCGATACCTGGGCGCGTTGCGTGCTCACCTACAAGCACGGCGGCAACAAGACGCTTTACATCAACGGACAGAAAATCGATGTACGTGCGTTCGAACGAATGAAGGTAACGGGCGACTCGTTCTATTTCGGGCTCGACAACAATACCTGGGGCGGTACGATCGAAGACTACGCGATCGACCTCGGCTACGCCGCCATCTACAACCGTGTGCTGACGGATGCGGAAGTGGCCGAACTTCACTCGCGGCCGACGGCGCACACGGGCTCGACGGATACGACTGTCCCCACCGTGTCGCCAGTCGGCGTGTGGGAAAAGGAAGAGGGGACGCTTGTGGCGCGCCAGGGCGGGGCGCTCACCGCGCTCGGGAACGGGGCGTATTCCTGGAAGCGTTCGACGGCGCCCGCCGCGGCGACCTACGTCGCCGACCTTACGCTCCCGCAGGAGCAGACTGCGGGCGGCACATTCGTGGCCAATGCGAACGGCGTCGCGACCGGCATCTACGGCACCGCCGGCCTTTTGAGCGGCAGCTTCGTCACCACGACGGACGCTTCGATCTTCGCGCCCGGGACGGACTGGACGGGTTCGGCGGACTGGGGCTACTGGACCTATCAACCACTTCAACGCGGCGGAGCAGTGCGCGTGGCTGTGGTATGGAGCGCGGCGGGGCATGTCACCTACTATGAAAACGGACGCCTCCGTGCACAGCTCGAACCGACGGCGGCGGGAAGCCTGGCCACACCTACTCGAACGATGACGTTCTTCACGGGCCTTGGCGCGGATGTGACGCGTCTCGTGGCCTACGATACGGCGCTCACGCCGTTTGAAATCGCGTCGCTGGGCGTTCTGGACATTACGCCTGTTGAGAACGCAGCGCCTGTTGCGGCGATTGCACCTCGCGCGCTGGACGAGTACTCGGTTCTTGACCCGGTACCGTTTACGACGTCGTTCACGGATGAGGATGGCGACTGGGCGATGATCGAAATCGACTATGGCGACGGAACGGTGGAACGTTCGCCCGCGTTCGTGATTCCGGGTCAGGAAGTCACCTTCAGCCATCTCTATTCGCAAGTTGGTACCTATACGCCGCGGGTCCGTGCCGTCTCGCAGAACGGTCAGACGGGTGCATGGGCGAGCGGTACGCCGATTACGCTCAAATTCACGGCCATGAATGTCGACAACCTGCTTCTCACCCGGCCGTGGCAGCAGAACGTCTACACGAACCGCTTTACGATCATGGTCGAAATGAATCGCGAAGTCGCGGGTTTGCAGCTGCAATATGGCGAAAGCTACACGCAGATGGTGGCGATGTCGGGCGTCTGCGCAACTGCTGGCAACACTTGGATCTACAAGGGGCGGGTGACGCTCAACGGGCATCCGGGCGAAACGATTCCCTACCGCGTCGGTCAGGCGGGCATGCCGTTCAACGGAACGCGCGCGGCGGAGCTGGAGGGCATGGTGAAGCTCTGGCCGATGGACGACAACGAGTCCTTCTCCTGTTCCGTGTGGGGCGACAATCAGGAGGGCGCCCGCGCGGGCGATTGGGATGAGGACAAAAATCTCTATGTGACGCGTCTCTTCGAACACATGATGGCGCGCGATGTCGATTTCGGTCTTTGTACGGGCGACATGGCCTCGAGTGCGAATTACGCCACGCAGATCAAGCCGCTCGTCCTTGACCGTACGGACGTGATCTTCGGCTCGACGAAACCCTATTACGTCGCGTGGGGCAACCACGACTCCTCCTATCCGGACAACAAACCGTACTTCGAAACGCCGGCGATCGACGATCCAAGTTCTCGCACGTCGGAAAAGGGCAACAGCTACCTCTATCGTGGGAACGTGCTCTTCATCCTGCTTGATGATTCCGTTTGTACGGCGTCCGCCACGAAGGAGTGGCTCGCCAGTCTCCTGGCGACGTCTCGTGCGCGCGCGGCGAAGTTCCGCATCGTGCTGCACCACGTGCCGATCTACACCGAGGTCTCCGGGTCGATGGATCGCACTCTCGAACAGACGTTCATCAACGGCGGCGTGGATCTCGTTCTCGGCGGTCATATGCATGGCTACGAGCGGCTGTTCTTCAGCGGCGTCACCTACGTGGTGAACGGGTGCGCGGGCTACCTCGACCACCCGCTCAGCGTCGTCCACAACTGGGGTGATGCGTCGGTGGTGGGCGGACATCGGGACGTGCCGTTCCTCTGGGCGCGCCAGTCGGTCGCCGATCACAACGTCCTCGGCGCGGCCGAGCCCGTGCGCATGGGCATGCTCATGGGGTACGGCGAACTCACATTCAAAGGAAACGAACTCGTCTATCGCGCCTTCGGCTTCAATGCGGACGGCAGCTACATCGGCGTGTTCGACGCGTTCCGCCTCACGTCAAAGACGGTCGCCGCGCCCGCAGTACCGGCGGTCAGCGCACCCGTGTGTGCCGCCCCTGCGTCCTTCGCGGAATTCACCACGAAGCCGGTCACGAATGCGAAGTGGAAGGAATATGCCGATGCGGTGGGCCTTGCATTCACCTATCCGGAAGGGACCGCGGATGCGCCTGTGACGGACGTCTCCAAGGCGGAGATCGAAGCGTTCCTCGCGTGGCTCAACGGTTCGACGGGAACTTACCGTCTGCCGACCGCCGAGGAACTTGCCGTGGCGTTCGACGGGAACTTCGCGCGGGAGATTTCGGAGTGGACCTCGACCGTCGACGCGGCGCGCGGGCGCTGCCGCATTCTCGGCGGTCCGGCATGTGCGGTGCCGGGTACGTGGGCGCGTCCGACTGATCGGCCCGAAATGCTTTCGGCCGACTGCTCGGCCACCTACCTCGGATTCCGTTTGGCGACCGGCCCCGCACCGGCCGAACCGGATACCCTGGCTGCAGCCGCGGCGGCCGCGCTCGCGCTGGGCTCGGGCGACACGGGCGCCTACAAGTGGGAGAACGGTCAGCTCGTTTCGATTGCGGACATCTGGTTCGCCACGCATTCGAGCGATCTCACGTTCGATGTGCCGGTGGTGCTCACGGGGACGGGAACGCTCGAATACAACAGCAACAAGGCACTCACGCTCAACGGTGGCCTCGTGATGCCCAAGGCGACGGGTTTCACGAAGCGCGGCACGGGCGCGCTCACGATTCGCGGGCCGGTGCGCGTGGGCCCCACGATTGGTTCTTCGGCGGCGGAACTCGCGGGTTTCGTCTTCACGAGCAATGGTTCGCTCACGCTCGACGGCGTGACGTTCACCGGCACGGCGGTGTCGTTCCGCACGGCGAACAAGACCCTGTACCTTGCCGGTACGAACGACTTCTCGTCGGCCGCGCTCGCGTTCAACGCTTCTTCGGTGACGGATCTTGCGCTCGCCTCGGGGACGCGTGCGGCCTCGCTCGCGGTGCGGTCGATGCGGCAGTATGCGGAAAATGCAAGCGCCTCCTACGGCATCGGCGCCGGCGTCACGGTGACGTGCGCGGAGGACGTGAAGGTGGCGCAGGCGCTGTATGTGATCGACGGCAAACTGGATACGGGCGCGGTCAATGCAACGGGGAATAATGGTCCTTACTTCCAAGGAACGGGCACGCTCGCGCTCGGCTACCTGGGTTCGTTCCAAAATTCCTGGACGCGTTGGGAGCTCGCGAATGTCGTCTTCACGACGGGGCGTCCGATTCGCAACAACAAGGCGTCGAGCCGCAATCGCCATCAGGTGGAAGGCGTCTCAACGCGTTTCGCGGCGACCTGCGACTGGTCGGTATGGCCGAGCGATGAATTGAACATGCCGGTGGAGTGGTCCACGGATCTTCTGCGCACGGAATCGCCGATGCTCATTTTCGATACACTCGATCCGCTGGATGGCACGACGGCGCACACGTTCGAATTTTTGCCGAATCTGGCGAGTGGAGCGTGGGGGTTCAAGAAGGTGAATCCGGGTACGCTCGTTTTGAAGGGTGCCTATTCGAATACGGGCGCAATTCGCGTGGAAGGGGGCGCGTTGCGCCTGGCGGGCGAAACGACGCTCGCGGCGTCCGAGGTCTCGGTGGAAACATCGGGACGGCTTGAAGTCGCCGGCACCTCCACGGTCGCGAAGGTCGTACTCGACGGCGGCACGCTCGCCCTTGAACGGGATCTCCTTGTACGCGACCTCACGGTGTTCACCCCCGCGGTCGATTCGGACCCTGGCAGTGGCAGGGTGCGCATCTCCGACACGTTCACGCCGAAGGGCGGTTACATTGCCAACTTCGAACTTCAGGACGGTGCGACGCTCAATCTTGGCGAAAAGACGGCGGCCTGGCCGATTGAAGGGACGGGGGCGCACGCAACGTCGCTCGCCTTTGCCGACAACGCGACGATCACGATTGATGTGACGGGACGCAATTTCAAGGAGAAGGAAAAGGTAGTTTCGTGGACCACCGCCCCCGAAAACCTCTCGACGTTGAAATTCATATTCGAACCGGAATTAAAATACATGTCGGAGCCGCGCATCGCCGACGACGGCATTTGGGTGCGTCCCTTCAAGCAGTTGATCATCTTCCGCTGACGGGTTAGGTTTTAGGTGTTAGGGATTAGGGATTAGGGGGGAGTACGTCGCGGTGGTCGTACGAACTAAAACCTGAAACCTAAAACCTAGTCATTTGCCCGTGGTCGGGGTACGGGAAATTTGGTATAATATGCGGCGATGAAGGGCATCTGTACAGATAATCCAAGTGTTGAGAACCTGATCGTGAACAACGGTGTGTACGTCGACAAGACCGACGTACTCTTGGGGCTTGTTCGCGATCCGCTTGCGAGTCAGTTCTTCCTGTCGCGTCCGCGGCGCTTCGGGAAGTCGCTCATGATCAACACGCTTCGGGAAATCTTCAAGGGGAGGCGCGAGCTCTTCAAGGATACCTTCATCGGCAAGAGCGGTTATGATTGGCCCGTCTACCCTGTGATCCACCTTGACCTTTCCAAGGTCGTTGCCTCCACGCCCGAGGTGCTGGAGGTGAAGCTTGAGGATGTCATCTCGAACCTGGCACAGAATTTCGGCGTACCGTTCGATAGGTCCATCCCCAGCGGGGACAATTTTGAGAATCTGATCAATCATGTTGCCGACACGAGCGAGCACAAGCAGGTGGTCGTGCTCATCGACGAATACGATGCTCCGGTGAACGGATTCATCAACAATCCTGAGAAGCTGATGGCGTTCCGGGATGTGATGCACCAGTTCTTTCTCGTCCTCAAGGCGAACGTGGAGCGTATCCGGTTCCTGATGGCGACGGGGGTGACGCGCTTCACCAAGATTTCGCTCTTCTCGTGCCTCAACAATCCGACGGACCTGACGATGGACTCTC
>JAKSOY010000183.1 GCA_024405255.1 Kiritimatiellia bacterium | reverse complement strand
GACTACCGCAAGATGATCGAGAGGCCCCGTTCCCAGGTGAGACCTTCCTCACGTTTCACGAGCGAGCCTCTCTCTCTGGATCCCTTCACGAAGTGGAGCGATTCCCAGAGGTCGGGGTCGATGCCGTCCGAGGTCATCACCAAGGGAGTTTTCAGGGATTCCGGCGGAATGACCGTGATCGTCGCTCCTTCCGCGAAGGTGAGATTGTTGCATTTATTCAATGAACTGTCCGGCACGACCGACCACGTGTCCGTCTTCGACGCCAGATTCAGCGTGGCGCCATCCTGCAGGACGCAATTGCGATGGTAGCCCTTTGAGGCTGTGGGCGTGAAGACGCCGTTCACGAGGACATTTCCATCGCCTTCGGCGTAATTCGAATTGTAGATGAGTTCCAGATTGTTCACCTGGATGTCGAAGTCGATCCGCAACGCGCTGCGCAGTTTCAGTTCGACCGAACGCAAATCGCGTACGGCGCTTCGGTTGGCGAACCAACCGCCCATGGTCGTCGTCTCCAGCGTACCATTGACCATCGTGCAGGTACCGTCCAAGTAGAAGTATCCATACCCCGTCGTTTTCTTGCCGTCGCGTTTGTCGGCTGCCGCGGCGAGATACAGCGTATGGCCGCCCAAGTCGATGGCACCACGCCGGACGACGAGGTTGAGCGGGGTCTCCAGATAGGAATCGGCCAACAGCGTAACGGGCCCGATCTCCGCATCGGAGTAGTCCGCGCCGTTGAAGCTCCAGTTCCCCAGGCGTCCGCCGTTGAGTTCAAACGGATAGGCGTCCAGCCCCTTCGTACCCGAAAGGTTCAGTTCCGCCCCCGCTTCGATCCGGACAATCGATCCCGGCAGACCCAGCACCTGCTGGTCGGCCGAGAATTTCGTCGCGTCGTTGAACAACGCGAATAAACCATCCTTCACCTCAGTACCGCCGAAGTAGGTCTGGCCCTTCATCGCCGCGACGAACGTGCCTGCGCCCTCCTTGACAAGCTTGAGCGAACCCGTAAGCGCCACCCCGTCGTTCACGACCTCGTCGGCACAGACCACATGCAATTCGCCGCCGGTCGCGCCAAGGTTCAGCATCCCCGTCGCCGTGCCCGCCGTGAACACGCCCGAACCGGCGTTTCCATAGAACTCGCTTTCCGTGTTGAGGTGCGCAAGGTCGAGCAGACCGACCGCGCCGTCGGACAACCGCCGTACCGGCACGAAGTGGCGGAAGACATTTCCCTGCCCGTCGTCGATCTTGCACGAGTAGAGCCGCATCTGGATGGGATCGCCCAACACCCCGGCCTTTGAATAGCCGAACAGGAAGAGACTTCCGCTCGAATAGGAATGCGGAATATTCGACGAGGTCTTGAGCACGTCGCCCATGGTCAGGTCCTTCAGTTCCTGGAAGCCATCAAGGAACGTGCTTCGGAAGTGCAACCGTCCCGTACGGATGGTACTCTTCGAGAGCTGACCTCCGGTCGAGTAGCTCCACCCATAGTAATACGACAGCGGGAAGAAGTTATTGTCACCGACACGTGAAGAGGTATTGCGATATCCGATCACGCCCGTGTCGTCAACCTCATCCAGCTTCTCGAAATCAAACTCGCAGACCATCGGCGTCTTCGGCACCACGCCCGTATCGATGTACTGTTTTCGATCGGACTGCGAGGTGATCGATTCCAGCAGCTGGTAGGCCTTACCGTTCGAGTCGGTGATCTCCGCCGCGCCGGCAGCCGCGAGCTGCGAGACCGTGAGGGTGTGGCCTTTCAAGTCAAGCTTGCCAGCAATCGGCAAGGTCAGTCCGCGCCAGTCGCGGTCCGCCGTCATCGTCCCGGAGAGGACCACGCACTTGGCCGCGAACAGCGGCGTCCCCGCCGGGATGTCCGGCAGGTTGGCATCTTCGACATATACGGTCGAGTGCCCGTCCGGCACGCCCGTCATCGCCTGTCCCAAACCATTCACGCACGACCAGTTTTCGGTGTTGGCAAAATCGCCATCGTTCGCCGTCCCGGTCCAGGTGGCTTCGAAAACGCGGCGGGCGATCTCAAGCACAAGCTGCCCTTCGCGGATTTTGAGTTCGCTGTCGACCAACTTGCCGTCGGGGGCGCGTACCGTCAATGCGGGCAGCGTCTCCGTCGTCAACCCCAGGGCAGGAGAAATCTCCAGCGTCGTAGGATTCTCGCCGGCGTAGATGACGTCAATCGTCTGAAGCGACACGAGAGCCGCGGCGTTCACCTCGGACAAGGCGACTTTCTTCGTCCAGCCCGAATCGTTTGCCATCATCGTCCAGCGCGCATCCGCCCCGCCAAAGGCGAAACCCGCGCCGGTCACCGTGCCGTCACCCGAAAGCGACTCCACCGGGATGGACGCGGCGGGAGCGCTGAACGTCGCGCCGTCGGCGACATCCAGCACCGCAAGCGAGATTCCCTGCGAGGCCGTGAACACGCCATTCGAAACGTACAACAGGACGGAGGTCGACACCGTGTCCCCGTCGCCAACCCACGTCAACGCACCTGCGCCCTCCTTCACCAACGGGACCGCCCCCGTGAATGTCACAGACGTACTCTCGGCCATCTGCCCGGGTCCCACCACCACACGCAGTTCACTCGCGGTGGCACCGCTGTGGTAGTGCGCATTCGTGACCGGTCCGGACACGAATTCCCCCGTGCCGGCGTTTTTGTAGAACTCGTTCGCCTCGCCGAGATGCGCGAGATCGAGCAACCCCACCGCACCGTCCGACAGCCGCCGCGCCGGTACGTAGTTACGGAAGACCGTCCCCTGCCCGTCATCGAGCTTGCACGAAAAGAGCCGCATCCGCATGGGATCGCCCAGCACCCCGGCCTTCGAATAGCCGAACAGGAAGAGACTGCCGCTCTCATAGGAATGCGGCGTGCCCGTCTTGATCCAGAGCGTGTCCCCCGCATCAAGGTCCTTCAACTCCTGGAGGTCATCCAGGAACGAACTGCAGAGGTGCACACGTCCCGTTCGAACGACACCCGGACCATCAAGCATACGGGGGCCGATCGTGAAACGCCACCCACCGTAATAGGATAACAGGAAAAAGTTGTTGTCATCTACAACCGCATCGGTGCTTCGATACCCCATGACGCCGACATCGTATGTCGAATCCAGCTTCTCCAGATCGAACTCGCCGACCAGCGGCGTCTTCGGCACCACGCCCGTATCGATGTACTGTTTTTTGTCAGACTGCGAGGCTATCCATTCCAGCAGTTCGTAGTTGGTCGTATCGGTGATTGCCGCAGTCGAGGTCCCCACAAGCTGTGAAACCGTCAACTTGTGTCCCTTCAGATCGAGCTTGCCCACGAGCGGCGCGACAATGCCGCTCCAGTCGCAATCTGCGCCCAACGTGGCGGGCAAAATGACCTCAAGGGCCGAAAAGGCCGCACCGACGGGGAAGCTCGCGGCACAGCCGTCCGGCAGCAGCACCTGCATCTCGGCCGTGGGCAGTCCATTTTCGATCACCTCGCCGTTGCTGCGACGGCAGATCCAGCTGGCCGGATCGTCCGCGCGGCCCGTCGAACCGCCGATCCATTCCGCAGTGGGCGGCAGCGACGTATCGTAGGCGACTTCAACCGAGATATCCGTCCCCGTGACCGTCGACGTACACAGATAACCGGCGTGCAGATGGTCCACCGTCACCGAAGCACCGTCGGCCAGCACGATTTCATCGGCATGGGCGAGGGCATAGGTGCCCGGAACCGCATCCTCTGGAAGCGTAAACGTCACCGCGCCCTTCACCGTGATTTTCTTCCCGGACGCCGTGAGTACAACAGACTCCGCCGTCGGAACCGACGACAGCGTCACATGTGCCCCGGGGGCGAATTCTACATCGAAGTCGTTGAAAACCTGGCCGGGCGTCAACGTCGCCTCGTTGGCGTAGAGGTGGCACAGTACGCCGTCGTCGCCCACGCCCCAGCCCGTCGGCAGAACCGTGTTGACGTCGGCCGTCACACCGAAGAAGCGCACCTGGTCCAGAGCGGCGTTGATTTTAAGCTCTTCCTGCGACAATATCCGACTGTAGAGCCGGATCGCCCAGATGTCACCGCCGAAATACCGTTCACGGGTTGTCCCCGATCCGCTGTTCCGGCAGCCGAGCAGCGTTCCGCCGCCGGCATTGCCGCCCACGCTGTCCGCAGTACCGATCATAAGGAGTTTACCATCGCCGTAGACGGAGAAATCCGCATCGGCACTGCTCGTGTAGACCGCCGCCACCGTTGTCGGAGTATTGTAACTCACAGCGTATGTCTTGGTTTTGTTATTGCGGAACTGGAATTCGATATTGTTCTTACCCCCCGGCACGTTGAAGGCGACGTTGGCCGTCGACTTCAGAATGGTCTTGGAAAACGTCTTGGGAACGCTGAGTGCCGTTTCAAAAACGCCCAGCGAAGCGACCACGCCAAATGTGGCGTCAGTATCGTCTCCCGACAAGAATCCGTAGGCGCTCTTGGCGTCGAAATGCAGGGTTTTACCATTTTGCCATACTGTGTTATAGAGCGAGAACGGCCGGCCGTTCACACGGTCGATCCACGCCGTGGCAGCAGAATCGTGCGTTCCCGTACCCGCGTTGTCGATACCATCCCACTGGGCGATGAGCCCATTTTGAATATATGTCGACGCCGTCACCCGCGAATTATCGGCCAGAACCGTCAATCCCAATCCAACCGTCGCCACCTGCAACCAGAACCTGATCTTCATCCTCGTATTCCTTTTTTCGCACTGTAATCGTAAAACAAGAAAAATCAATCGCCACGTCCCCCGGACGAAGGGTAGATAGACTGGCTTGCCAATTTGATTACCAACCCTTTGGACGGTACCAGATTCTCGTACTGCGCCTTGAGCGACGGACATCTACCCCTCACCTGAACACCCTGCACACGGTCGGCGCCGGCGATCGGCAACCAATCCGAAACGAAATCGTCCGCCCGATACCGCACCCGCGTTTCCGCGTCCGCAGTGGCGAACTCGATCGACACCGCCACAGGTCCATTCACCTTCGCCTTCGAGCCGGACAAACGCCGCCACACATTCGTGTCCGCAGACCCCTTCGCGAGCACCCAGTAGTTCGTCGCGCGTCCTTCCCACACCGCCGTCATCGCCGCCACCGCGTCCGTTCCCACGAGCGGAGGTTCGATGAGCGGCAGGAACTCCATCGTCGCCGACACCATCACATTCGTCTGTGCGGTCTCCACCGGACGCGTCGCGTCGAAATCAAGAAGCCCCGTCTCAAGCCTAGGCGCCACCGCTCCCGCCGCAAAGGTCCCGTCCTGCGGATTGCGCCATGTCCCGCCAAAGCGCGAAGCCGCCTGCGGCCACCCTTCGGCGATGCCGGCGTCAAACCAGTCCGCCACCGCCCCCGTGCGGCGCGGCATCCACGACGATTGCGGCGCCTTCGGCAATCCCATCGCCGCGAGGATCGTGTCCCGGTAGATGCGCGACGAAAAGTCGTTGCAGTGGTTGATGTCGTTGCCGGTCATATCGCGGAAACGCTTACGGTCCAACACCGACACGTACATCGTCGTGACATTCGCACATCCAATGCGTGCAAACCCGTTCCGATGGCAGTTCTCGACGAGCGCAATCAGCGCCGCCTCATAGCCGGCATAGAGCGTGCGCCGTCCCGCGAAAGTCGTCGCCTCGGGATTCGGCACCATCGGCGGCACGAGCAGCACCGACGTATTCGGCAGCGCCGCGTGGATCGTATTCACCATCCGCTCCGTCTTCGCGGCATAGTCGCTTGCGGCCAACGTGTCATTCATGCCAAAGGCGATGAGCACGAAATTCGGATGGTAGTCGATGACCCGCGTCTGCACGTTGTCGACACCCCATTGGGTGTTCATCCCGCCCACGGCCGTGTTGACATACCGCAGTTTCTCGTTACCCGTCGCGGCACGAAGACCGTTGTTCACCTGCTCGGGCCAGCTCGGCAGATACGGTGCAAATCCAAGGATTCCAGACGCGTTGCCGCCGGCCGTGATCGAATCGCCGTAGTAGACCGCCGTCATGCCGCCCGCGGCTTCGGCGAGTGCGGTCAGAAACGGCGCGAAGGCAGCAGACTCGTCGCGCGGCACCGGACCCGTCCACTCGTCGGCGTGCCGGTAGGTCACGCACACCTGGTGCAGCGAAATCGAACTATCCTCGGCCCAGTAGACGTAGGCCTTGCCGGGCAGATTGCAGGCGAAACGTCCGGTCGACGGATACCACTCCGCCTCGGTGAAAAACGGCATGCGCGTATTCGCCGTAGGCCGGAGCCGACGAGTGGCGCGATCGAAGGTCCAATCCACCCCTTCCCGGTATTCGGTCTGGAGATCGAAACTCTTGACCGAAAGGATCTCCTCCGGCGCATACATCAGCGGCGCCGCATCGCCCGTCCCCATGAAGAGGACGGTTTCGTTCGTCATCACGCTGCCCGTGAAAATCGCCGGCACGCGCGGATCAAAGACATCCGCGCCCGCCGCCCAACCGATCAGCACGACCCCGAGAGCAAACCATTTCATCGCGCTCATCTCAGGATAATCACAACGCCGCCCGTGGCGTAGAGTCCATTGTCCGTCACATAGAGGGAACGACCGAGCGCACGCGACTCGTCATCCAGCTTGAAGGTCACATCCGTCGGCGCATTACCCTCGCCCCAGTTCACGATCTGGCCCGCCCAGACGCGGCGCCCGTGGACGTCGATCGTCACCGTCGCCCCTTCGGCAAAAGTCACGCGCGTGATGCCGTCGGTAAAGGCGGACTGAGTGGACCACACGCCTTCGTGCGCAGTCAAATCGAGCGTGGACCCGTTCTGCAGCGTACAGCCGTAGAAGTAATCCGTCGCCGGCGTGAAGCGTCCGTACACATTCATCGCCCCCGCGCCGGCATTACGGTCCACCGTACAGGCGGCATAGTAGTCGCCCACGTCGACCTGCTTATCCAGACACATCGACGTCGCCACCCGCAGTTCCGCCGTGCGGGCGTCGATCGGATTGTACGCATGGAAGTTGCCGCCCCCGATCAAGGACAGCGTGCCATTCGTCACAATCGCCTGATTCTGGAAGAACAATTCGCTTTGGTCGTGCGTATCGACGGTGAGGACATGTCCCCCCAGTTGCAAGTTGATCGGCGGTACGTCAAAGCAGGTCAAATTCCGAATGGCGTCAAACGTGGAATCCGCCGTGAGGGTGACGGTACCGAAACTTCCTTCCCTGAAACCCTGGTTTCGTCCGCTGTTGCGCACCGTACCGCCGGCAAGGACGATATGGAAGTATCGATAGTTGCAATTGCCCCTGATATCGAACACGGCACCCGGCTCAACGATGATTTCGGACTTCGGCTCCACATAGTCGCCTGCCATCGGGCCCAGATAACTGTTTTCGGCCCCGAAATCGCCGGAGAATCCACCATACGGCAGTCCCAGTTCACCGGCCTTGATTCGCGTACCGCCACCGTAGGTCTGCCCTTCCTTCATGACCATCAGCGATCCCGTGCCCTCCTTGACGAGCGTGAGCGATCCATTCAGCGCGAGACCTGCATTGACACGAGCCTGGCCCTCCGGCACCACCACATGCAAGCGGCCCAGACGGCTCGCCGCAGACGAGACCACCGGCCCCGCCACCAAACCCACACCGGTATTCGAGTTGTAGACACGACCGCTCACGGCGTCAAACAATCCCACCTCTCCGGTCTGCGGATTGCGCACCGGCGTGAAATCGCGCGCCACCTTGCCGGACTTGGTGATCTTGAGCGAATAGAGGCGAAACGCCCCGGCTCGGGAGAGATCCTCCGCCTGGGAGAATAGCGCCATCTGGGAGTTGTCGGAATTGGTCAACACCACAGGCGTACTGCCGATCTGCGCCCCCGTCGCGGCATTCACCACCGTGAACACACCGTTCGGCGAAGTCGTCGGCGTCACCGTCACATGACAGCGCGTGTCGATGACAGATGGGACGTATTGCCCATTACTGAAGAAGTAGAACTTGCCACTTTCGAGGAACATCAGATACCGGTTCGAGGTCCAGGACTTGCAGCCGAGAACCGTACAGGTCTTGGCGGCGCTCGCACTCGTGAACATCAGGTCCAGTTCCACGGCGGTGTCAGGTCCAGGCGTGATGCCCGTGAGCACGCGCTGCTTGTTGGTACATTCGACATACTCGAGACGGTCGAAACAATCATTGGAATCGGTGATCGACCCGATGCCTTCAAGCGCGGCGACGGTGAGATTGAAACCGTGGAGATCGATCTGCCCGTCAATGGCGCAGGCACCGAAAGCGCGCCAGTCGGCATCTTCCGAAAGTGCGAACGTGCCATCCACAAAACGGCGCACGGACGCATCGATCGTACCGGTGAAACCGGTGAGGGACGCCCCGCCTGTCGCCGCCACGCGCAGGGAACCAATGCCGAGCGTCGCCCCGGTGGCCGCGCCGGCCACAAGCGGCGCTTCCGTGCAGCTGGTCAAAAGCGTCCCGTTCACACGGTTGAAGAGGCCGACTTCGCCCGTGACGGCGTTGCGTGCGGGAATAAAATCGAATTTCAAGGCCGTATCGTGCCAGATACGACCCGCATAGAACTTGTAGTACCCGTAGCGGGGGCCTGCGTTGTCGATGCCGAAGAAATTGAGTTCGGTTCCGTCGGTATTGGTCTGTCCGGCGTCGATAGAGCCGATCGACTTGCAGTCCTCCATCTGCAACAGAGACATTTTCCCGTTGCGAAGAATCGAACGGTGACGCGCGCCGTTGACAAAATCCATGTACTTGCCTGAACCGAAGAAGTATACCCGGTTGCTTGTGACCATACAGAGAAACCGATTAGAGTTCCAGTTAACGGTACCATACAGGGTGTGGTTGTCATTGCTTTCGGAGAGGAAGTCGACCTCGACCATCGTCTGAGGACCGGGGATGTAACCGGTGGGAACGCGCTGCAGGCCGGTTGCCTGCACGTAGTCCAGCACCTCATAGCACTGGGAATCGGTAATGCGGCCCGCACCCGCAAGAGCGTCCACCTGCAGGAGGTGGCCGTTCAGGTCCAGCGTAGCCCCCTCGGCGATCGTCACCAGCCCCTGTCCCCGCCAGTCGGTGTCATCCGACAACACGGTATCGGTCGACACGTTCACCTCCGCCCGTGCCAGGCCGATCATACCCGCCGCCAAGGCGACCATAATTATCTGTTTCACGATTTCCTCCCTTCTAAAAAAAACGATTTACACACAAATATTGTATCACATTCTGACTGTTTTGCAATC
>JAKSOY010000182.1 GCA_024405255.1 Kiritimatiellia bacterium | reverse complement strand
AAAAAGATTCTAACCAGAAAATAACAATTCTAACCAGAAAATAACAGCGGCGGGATCGGCGATGGAAAAGGGTACAAACGCAGGTGGACTGTCCCCATTCACCCCAAACATTTTAACAAGAAAACAACAGCGGCGAGACCGGCGACGGGTAAAGGGTATAGGCACAGGGGGACAGTCCCTGGATGAGACAATGCAGAGGGGACTGTCCCCTGTGGAGACAAACGCAGGGGGACTGTCCCCATTTACCCCGCCCGAATCAGCGCCTCGACGCGTTTGGCCTCAAAGACCGAACACGGCGCATCGTCTTTTTGAAGCTGCGCAAAGGCCGAGAGGAACGCTGCCGCCGGATAGTCGGAGAAGCGCGCGCCGAGTTCGCGCACCGCAGCATTCACGGCGGCATACGCGGCGGCATCGGGACGCGGTTCGTACACGCCGATCGTACGCGTGGCGAAATCGTCGGCCAGCACTTCGCCTTCGCACACGATGTCGTCGACGGCGATGCACGCCCAATGTCCAACATGCAAGTCGCTGAGGCAGAAAAACACCTCGCGCCCCACGGCCTTCGGCACGTTCCATCTGGCGGGCAGGAGCGGCTGATCGTTCTGGCCTGTGGCATAGGCCAGCACCTCGCCCGTCTTGCGATCCACCAGACGGAAGTCGCATTTGTTCGATCCGCAGCCCAGCCTGAAGGTGATCTGCGGCGAGGCGAGGCGGATGAGCGGACTCTGCACGCGGCCCATCTGTTTGGTGGTCGGTCGCCCCTGCTCGTCTTCGAACGTCGTCAGGAACCACTTGCCGCCCTTCACGCAGGGCTTGCCTGTGACAAACTCCCTGGACAAATCTGAAACCGGTTTCCCGAAGAACCCCTCTGTCACCTTCCAGCCCTGGAGGTTGCCCGTCTCAAAATCATAGACAATCCGCGAGCCCCAGGTACCAAACGGCAAGCATGCGCCCATCAACCCCAATGCCAGCAAATGCAAGAACCGCGATTCCATCTTCTTCCAGTTAAATTCCCCGCGTCTTCAGAAATGCACGTGTTACTTTCGGGTTCCCACGCAATAGTCGAGACCTGCGAGGAAATGAGCCACCAGCTCGCGATCGTTGAATGCGCGGGCGTCATGTCCGAAGGACGAGTAGAAAACGCGGCCCTTGCCAACATCACGCGTCCAGGCGACAGCATAATCGCGATCTTTACGCAACGGCGCGAGCTTGGGATTAGCCCCCCACTTCTTTTCAGCGGCAGCGGTCGCCTGATCTGTGAGGTCGAGCGAGACCAGCACTTTCGTACCCGTGCGGTCGTAGTGTTTGCCAAACATATAGATCTCGTCGCTCTTCGTGAAACCCTGAGTATACTTCGCCAGCGGCGCATTCAGCGGAGAGGTCGCATTTTCGAGTTTGAAACGCCACTTGCCATGCGCATACCAGGGATGGCCGGTGAAGAGTCCGCCAAAGGCCTTCGACAGTTCTGGCTCGCGGTTGAACGCGTCAAGCGCAGAATGAATGAGGCACACGCCCTTGCCCGAGGCAAGGTAGGACTGCAATGCCTTGGTGAGACCAGGCGCCTGCTTCTCGCCGAGTCCAGTCGAATTGTTGAAGACGATCGCATCGAAACCGGCCAGGAACTTCTCATCGCCGAGTTTCTTGGGGTCGCGCTCCTTGACCAACGACCAGCCAGGACGTTTCGCGATTTCCTCGGCCAGCTTGGCGTCGCCGGCCTCGCGTCCCTGCCTGTGGTTGAACCCGTAGAACTCCGAAAACAGGAGGACCTTCGTCCCCTGGGCGGAAACGGACATGACCCCGACCAGAGCCAGGGCAAAAACAAGTGCAATTTTCTTCATAGTTTTTCTCCTTAGTTTGCGGAGTATTATACCACTAGATAACCAAGACTGTCCAGCCTTTGAAAACCCCGGTGCATTGAAGGGCGAAGTCCAAGACCACGCCCTGAATTCCGGAAACGAGCGGCATCCCACGCCAGCGGGATCTCCGATTCACCGAAGATCGTATTTCTTCTTGCCGAGACGGATCGCGTCGTAGACGGCCTTTTCTTCGACGGCGCGCCGTTGATAGCGCGCCTCGCGCATCCGATCGACGGCGCACGGTACAAAGCCCTCCATGTCGGCCCGCGGGTTCGTCTTGAGCCGTTCCTTGCCCTTTTCAATGATCGCCAACGCCTCCGCATAGGCTGGCTTGCCCCGCAACGGTTCGAGAATGCGCGAACAGGCCGGCCGATCGAAGTCGAGCTGTTCGAGCTGCCCGCGTTCGTAACGGTTCGAAATCATCCGGCCGGCGAGTCGCTGCAGCCGGTCGTGCTCCGCGCACGTGATCGGCATCCGCCCGCCATAGTTCTCGGGCCAGGCGCATTCATAACAGGGCCAGTACGGCGCATTGAGATCCATCCAGGCGATCACCTGGTCGCGTTCGTCGGCCGTCAGCACAACCCCGTGGTGCTTCCCCTCCAGCGCCTTCAAAAGACGCGAGGCTCGCGCCCCCCAGGAATACGCCGGCAGCGTTTCGGCCGGACCATCCCCCGGGCACGCCACCAACTTCTTCGCACAGAGGTCGACGTAGCTCGTGCAGAAGTACGCCCCGCGGTCACCGCTGAGGTTGAGCTTCCCGCCCGCAGGTTTACCGTAGTCGTGACAGGCAATGCAGTGCCGCGTGAAGACAGGCTGGACCTCCCGTTGGTACGAAAGATGCTCCGGCGCGCGTCCGCGATAGAGACCACGCAGATTATAGGCGCCGTCGAGCTTCATCGGTGCACGCGTGAAGGCCTCTGACTTCTTCTCCATCTTCGGCAGATCTCCGCCCCGGCTTTCGTGGCACCCCACGCAACCGTATGTTTCGCCCGGCTGCACGATCACGCCCGAACGCATCGACTGCACCATCTTCCCCTCCGCGTCGAGGGCCTGAAAATAGACGTAGGTGTTGCCCGGCACTTCGAAATACGCGCTACCGTCTTCCGCCACCGGTACCGTGCCCAAGACGCGCTTGTTGTCGAACGCCCGCCAGTTCATCGTGCAGGCCGCATCGTTCCACCAACTGCGGACCTTGATCCATTGGCGTTTCTCCGGACTCTCCACCACGCGAAGCGCCTTGATCGATCCGCGCGGCACGCCCTTCATGTGCGTACCCACATAGACATCCTGCACATAGAAGCGCCCCGGCGCCTTCACATCGACGTAGTTGCGCTGCACGCTCTGCACGGGCGGGCGCTTCGACGGTCGGATCGGCATGGGGTCGTGGCAGCCGAGTCCGTCGCGGTGGAACAAGACTTCGTTCCCGTGCAGATCGAGGTAGACGAGTCCCATCTCCTCGCCGTGACCGGTCTGGCGTGCACAGAGGAAGTGTTCATCGTCGAGCGGGAACGGGTCCGCGTACTTGCACCCGAGTCGCCGCGTGCTGTCATAGAGCCGGTGGTCGAACGAATTGTTGGAACTTGCGCGGATCTGGTTGCGATAGCTCGCCGGCCATGTGCGCAGCACCGGCGCCTTGCCGTCCACGCCCTTCGTGCGGTCGACGATACCGAGCGCCCCCCACTGGCGGTCGTGGCAGCTGCCGAACACAGCGATCGCGCGCGACGGATCCGAAAGCGGACGCGCATTCATCAGCGCCCCGGGACACGCCGTGTTGTTGCCCCAGAAGAGGGCATGGTGCGTGCCGTCGGCATTGCAAGTCCACAGCGCCTGCGCATCGGCGAAATTGCGATCCACATATTCCCAACGGTCGTAGAGGATGCGTCCGTCGGCCAGCACCACGGGATGCTCTTCGAAAAGCGTGGACCTGCCAAGCTGGTGGATGTTCGCACCATCCGCCTCCATGCGGAACAGATTCGCCATGATGTGGCGGTTGCACATGCAGTATTTCGGCTCGCGCGTGGAGGCAAAGACGATGCCGCCATCGGGGAGCCAGGCGGGTTGCACATCGCACACGTCCTTGGCGAACGTGAGCGGACGCAGATCCGAACCGTCCACATTGACCGTGTAGATGTGATAGTTTTCCGCCTGGCTGCGTCGCATCGCAAAGACGATGCGCCGTGCGTCGAAGTCGACTTCGGGATCGCGCACCGTGCGTCCAAGGATCTCGCCCACGATGTCGCGCGCAAGACCCGTCTTCGGATTGAGCGCCTTGAGCGCACCTTGCGTCGCGTACTTATGCGTATTGACTTCACCGCACTGGAAAAGGCTCGCCGTGTTGTGGTGGTCGGGCGGCCACATCGCGTGCGTCGTGTAGAGGATTTCGTGCGCATTGACGAGGGGATTCGCCCGGATCAACGCCTCAAGGCGTTTCGCCTCGAAGGCCGAACACGGTGCGTCGTCTTTTTGAAGCTGCGCAAAGGCCGCGAGAAACGCGGCCGCCGGATAGGACGGGAAACGCGCGCCGAGTTCGCGCACTGCGGCATTCACGGCGGCATACGCGGCGGCATCGGGACGCGGTTCGTACACGCCGATCGTACGCGTGGCGAAATCGTCGGCCAGCACTTCGCCTTCGCACACGATGTCGTCGACGGCGATGTAGGCCCAGGGGCCGCCGCTCAGGTCGCTCAGACAGAAGAACACGTCGCGCCCTACGGCACGCGGCACATTCCAGACGGCGGGCAGAAGCGGTTCTTCGTTCCGGCCCACGGCCCGCGCGTAGATCTCACCCGTCTTGCGATCGACAAGCTGGAAGTCGCTGGCATTCGAACCGCCGCCGAGCTTGAAGGAGATGTGCGGCGAGGCGAGGCGAATGAGCGGACTCTGCACGCGCCCCTGCTGACAGGCGGTGGACTGGTCCCGCTTGTTCTCCAGCGTGGTCAGGAACCATTTGCCGCCCTTCACATAGGGCTTGCCCGAGTTGTGTTCCTTGGCGAGATCCGAAACGGCCTTCTCGAAGAAACCCTCCGTCACCTGCCACCCCTGAAGATCGCCCGTCTCAAAATCATAGACGATCCGCGCACCCCAGGCGCCAAACGGCAAACACGCGCCAATTGTCCCCAACGCCAACCAATGCAAGAACCGCGATTCCATTTTCAATTCCTTTACTCACCTTTCCTTGGATACTACCAAGTGCGTAGTTTAGCAAAACCCTGCGTCAAAGTCCATCAGAATGCTCATCACATTATTCGTTGGAAAAATGTGATGCTCATCACATTTTTCGATCGAATAATGTGATGCACCTTATCCGCACGTCACTCGCCCCACATGCAGACGGCGAGGTGATTAAAGATATCCCGCTTTACGCCTTCGGCACCCAATTTCCTCTTATTTCGAACCTTTAAGCTTGATTTGACATTCAGGACAGTCGAGCGGCGCGGTCGCAGGACGCTGTGCCTCGGGGCGGTCGCGGAAGAGTCGCCACCAGGCGGCGTCGCGCACATCCTTGAAGCCCGGCTTCATCCCCGCTCCGGCCTGCGGCGTGAGACGGATGACATGCGTTGCGTGCGGCAGCACTTCAGCACGATAGGTCCGTGTGGCAGTGCCCTCATCGCGCTGACGCCACGCATCGCGTACCTTCCACGAGCCCGTGAGACCCGCCGCATCGAGATCGAACACGATCTCACGCGCGATCGGCTGCGGATTGAAGAGACCCGCCGCCACGGATCCATCCGCCAACGGACGCGCCCACACTTCCGTACCGTCCGATTCCTGGACGAGTCCCGCGCCGGCGCCGAGTTCATCCTGGTCGATGTCGATGATTTCGTCGTTCGTCAGCAGCGACAGCGTGAATTCATCAAGCTGCAGCATGTCGCAGCTGATCAGAAGCGGCGCCGCGAGAAGGCTCCACAACGAGACCTGCGTGTACTGCTCGTTCGGCGTGAGCTTCGTCGGCACACGCTTGCGGCTGGTGTACGAATAACCCGCACCCACCCTGCCGACAAAGAGCATGTCGGGGTCGTTGTACTGTCCGGGGCCCGTGAACATTTCGAGGCCGACCTGCTGGGACAAGATGCGCCGTACCACAGGCCAGTTGTTGCCGCTGTCGCCCGTCGTGCGCCACAAATGCGCCCCCACGCGTTCACCCCAGGCCGAGACAAAGTCGAATCCGTACTGGCAGAGCGAATAGACGATGTCGCGATTCTGACGTTCAAGCAACCGGCCCATATACAGGTACGGCACGATTTCGCGCTGATGGTAGACGCCAAGCACCTTGTGCGAATACGAGCAGCGGTCGTACTTGAGGAAGTCAAAGCCCCAGTCCGCATACGTCTTCGCATCCTTCTCCTCGTAAAGCCAGGAAGCCGCGCAGCCACCGCAGGTCAACGGACCCGGCGAGGTGTAGAGTCCCGCCTTGAGGCCCTTCGCGTGGATGTAGTCGGTGAGCGCCTTCATATCAGGGAAGCGGCGGTTCGTCGCGATTGTGCCGTCGGCAAGACGCATCGGGCCCATCAGCGTGGGATCCTTCTTCTCGCCGGCTCTGTTCTCCCAGAAGTCGTCCACGTTCACATAGCTCCAGCCGTGATCGATGAGTCCGCTCGACACCATCGCATCCGCCGCATCGCGCATATCCTGGTCGCGCACACCGCCGAAGTAGACATACCACGAGTTCCAGCCCATCGGCGGGGTCAGGCAGATCTTGGGTCCCACGGCGAGCGTGAAAGTCCGGGTCGCCACACCGCGCGCATTCGTGGCCGTCAGTTCGATGCGGTAGCGTCCCGGCTGCGCCGCGGCACCCGAGAGAAGGCCCGTGGCCGGGTCGAGCGTCACGCCCGCCGGCAGGCCCTTCGCCGCGAAGCGAAGCGGACGCTCGCCCGTGGCCGTCACCTTGAAGAGAACCGGATGTCCGGGCCGCACGCCGAAAATGCGCGGACCCGTGAACTTCGGCTCCGGACCGGGCTTCGGCGTCAGAATGCCGAGCTGCTGGTCCTTCGCCACCAAGGCCGTCGGCTTCGCATCACCCTCCATCTCGAAGACGGCGTCGCACCAGTCGCCATGGTCGAACTGGTCATTGCCCAAATCGTCGATGAAGAGCATCGCCGTGCGCGCACCCGTGAGATCGGCCCGAAGCGCGCGGGCCTTGTCGCCGCTTTTCATCACACCCGAATCCGCCACGACGCGACCATCGGCGTAGACTGAAAAACGCAACGAACCCTTTCCGTTCTTCCCGTTGTCGTCATCCACGCCCACCATCGCCGAGAAGGACTTCGCCTTGCCGGCGAGATTCACCGAGAAGTAGCTCGGTGCATGGGAGCCGACACCCACCGTAAAGGGACGCCCCGCAATCTTCAGCGGTTCACCCACGATCGACTTGCCACGCTGGGCCTGTCCCCAGCCCGTGGACATCTGTTCGATCTCCAAGTCGGCCAGACGGACCGTACCCGCCTCGACGGCAACTGCCGCCAGCACCGCCACACAGATCAGCCAATACGCTTTCATCTTTGATTCCTCCGTCATTTTCAAGTTTGGTCCTATCATATCAAAAGCCCCCGCACGCCTCAAGGTAAATCATACAACCTTTGCCGGGGGACGCGAGGTCACTGCTTCGTCTTCGACTGTATGCCCCCGCTCGAAAAGAAGGCAATGGCACGAGGGAAGATAGAAGGAATCGGCCAGGCGCGTAAAGCCGGCGGATTCTGCCAAGTTCTTGAACTCGGCCGCCGATGCCGTCTTTTCGATCGATCCACGCAGATAAACGTAGTCACTTCGCAGCGAACGCGGGAAGAACCGCGCCAGAAGATCGAGCCAAAGCGACGTGAACCACGCAAAGAAACGCGATTCGATGCGGAAAAGTTCCAATACGAGCAGACGTCCCTCGGGCTTGAGTACGCGTGCCGCCTCCGCAAGGGCAAGATTCTTGTGCGGAAAATTGCGGTAGCCGAACGCACACATCACCACATCGAAGGAGGCATCCGGCAGCGCCAGCGCCTCGGCATTTCCCTCGAGAAGCGTCACACGGTCGGCCAATCCCGCCTTTGCGACCTTCTGCCGGCCAACGGCGAGCATCGGCGCCGACATATCGATTCCGGTGATCCGCGCGGACGGAAATTTCTTCGCCGCACCAATCGCGAAATCCGCCGTACCAGTCGCCTCGTCCAGGATCGCCAAGGGGACAGACCCCTTGAACGAAGACCGCAGGGCCGTAAGTGCACGCCGACGCCACAGGATGTCGATGCCACAGGTCATCACACGATTGAGGATGTCATAGCAACCCGCAATGCGGGCGAAAATCGCCTGCGTCGGTGCCGAATTCATGGGGACAGACCCCATTTCTCTCATTTCACGGGAATTTTGGGGACAGTCCCCTTGGAAATTTTCGCTCTCTTCACTCATGGGGACAGACCCCTTTTCGCTCTCTTCACTCATGGGGACAGACCCCTTTTCACTCATTTCATGGGAATTTTGGGGACAGTCCCCTTGGGAATCCATGGGGACAGACCCCTTGTCACTTCACGGGAATCGCGTCGAAGAGGTGAAGGTACCAGTTGGTGATCACCGGCCCCCAGAACACCCACGACACCGCACCGAGCGCGAGGTAGGGTCCGAAGGGTACCGCCGTCATGGCCCCCAGCTTGGCTCGACCGCGTACAATCAGACATAGACCGATGAGCGCCCCCGAGAAGGACGCCATCATAATCGTAAAGAGCACGGGGAAGAGTCCGAAAAACCCGCCAACGGCGCCGAGGAAGTACGGGTCGCCATCGCCCATCGCCTCGAGTGTGTCGTCGTGTTTCATCCGCCGCACCACGACCGTACCGACCTTGCGCACGATCCACAGGGATACAAACCCCACCGCCTCGCCCCCGAGGGACCAATAAAGCGCGGGCAGACGTTTCACTTCGCCCTGCAGTTCCGGCACGAGGAAACTCAGAATCGGTCCCATCACAAGACCCGCGTAGAGGAGGACCGTCGGAAAGAACGAGTTCTCGAGATCGATGAACGCGAGCAGCATCAGCCACGCGAGAATCACCCAGTTCGCCGGCACCATCCACAAAGACCGGCAGGCGGCGAGTCCGAACGCGGGGGCCTGTCCCCCAAAGAAGAACGGCATGCCCCATTCAAGGTAGGCCAGCAGGAAGAAGACGCCGCCCATCGCCTCCACGATTGTGTAGCGCATCGAAATCGGCTTGTGGCAGTTCGCGCACTTGCCGCGCAGACAGCACCAGCTGATGATCGGAATGTTCTGATACCAGTGGATCGGCGCATTGCAGTTCGGGCAATGCGACGGCGGATAGGCGACATTCTCGCCACGCGGGATACGCCAGATGCACACATTCAGGAAACTCGCAATGCACGCGCCCATCGCAAAGGCGAAACAGGCGAAGACGGTAAAATAGTAGGTCATCATTTATCT
>JAKSOY010000181.1 GCA_024405255.1 Kiritimatiellia bacterium | reverse complement strand
AGAGACGCGCGAGCATTTCACGGATGGTCCGCTCGCGGGCTTCGATGGCCTCGCACAGACGGAACTGCACGCGCGCGCGGTTGAGGTTCTGTCCCGGCTGACGCACCTTGAAGTAGCAGTCGCCGGCCAGGTAGTCCTGGAAGAAGCGCAGACCGAGCTCGAACGGCAGCAGCCGGATCGCATCGTAAAGATACGCCCGGTCGGCATCCGTCAGGAACGCACCCGCCTCCTTCATGTACCCCTTCATGAACGCAAGGAACAGGTTTTCGTCGAACGAGACCTTGCCGAGGTTGAGCTCCTCTTCACCGGCCGGATTGCAAATCGAACGCACGGCGTCGCCGACGTCGACGTGCATCAATCCGGACGACACCGTATCGAGATCGATCATCGCCGTGCCCTTGCCGGTGAAGTCGTCGATCATGATGTTGTTCACCTTGGGGTCGCCGTGGAACATGCGCTTTTTCAACTCGCCGCGCGCCTCCGCCCGCTCGAGCGAGACGGCGAACTCTCGGCGTTCTTCAATGTACTTCGCCAGGCGGCGCGCCTCCATCGAGGCCTGCAGGATTTCACGCGCACTGGCATTCGCCAGCGTGGCATCGTACTGCGCCAGGTAGCCGCTCGTCACATGGAACCCGGGCAAGGGATTGATGATCGTCGACGGATCCATGTCCGAAACGAGATAGTGGAAGTGGCCCAGGGCCGCACCGCATTCAAGCGCGTGCTCGGGACTCTGCGCCGTGTCGAACGCATGCGCGGAGAGGATGCGCGTAATGACACGCCAGACCTCGCCCTTCTCGTCGGTCACGAAATCGCCGCCGTCTTTCGTCTTGATGATGCGCGGCATCTGCCACACGCGGTCATCGCGATTCGTACGTGCATCCGCTTCAAGTTTCTCATGGCAATGCAGCGTCACATTGTGCATGTTGCTCATGATCGCTTCGGGATGCGTGAAAACGGCGCGGTTCACTCGCTGCAGAATGACCTGCGTTTCCGTGAACGTATTGCGGAAGACCGCAAGAAACGTATCGTTGATGTTCCCGTTACCGAAGGGGACGAGCGTCACGAGACGCCCCTTCACATTGAATTTATTGACGAGTAGCGAGAGGTCCATCGTTTTATTCCCGATTTGGTTTGAGACGGCTCCGGTTCCTTATTTGGCATAGACGGGCTTCAGCGGCGGATTCGCCTTCTTCCACGCCTCCATCTCGGCCGTGAGGACGTCGATGGCCTTCTCCAGCTGTTCGTCGACACCCTTCACGAGCGCGGCCGGCGTATCTTCCACCACCACGTCGGGCTGCGCGCCGTTGTACTCCATGTCGCGGCCGTCAAGACAGAAGATGCCGAGATACGGATTGCGGAACTCGCCGTAGTCGAGCACATTGGCGTTGTACGTGCAGATCACGTTGCCGCCCGTTTGGCGTCCCACAAGCTTGCCGCGCTTTTCGCGCTTGATCGTATGCGAGAACATCTCGGCATTGGAACCGCTTTCCTCGCTGCACAGCACCACGATCGGCTTCGTCCACAGAGGACGCTTGGTCCAGTCGATGATGTACCCCTCGCGTCCGTCACGCGTGATCGCACAGCCGTTGCGCACGCCGAAGAGCGAAGAGAGGATCTCGTCCGCCGTGTTGCCGCCGTGATTCGTCCGCACGTCGATGATGAGCCCCTCGCGTCCGTACCCTTCCGCATACGCCTCGTGCTGGAAACGCAGCAACGACGTGCGGTTCATCGCGTCGATGTTGAGGTAGCCGAAGCGATTCTGCGAACGCGCGTGCACGCGATCGACCTTCGCCTTCAGCTGCTGCTCGCACACGAGGTTCCGCGCCTCCTCGTAGGAAATGGACTTCACGCGGTAGTCGCGTCCTTTCACGGTGAGCGTCACCGTGCGACCCGCCGGACCGTTCAACACCTGCGACACATCGTGCTGCGCGTCCACCGGCACGCCGTCGATCTTCTCCACGATGTCACCCGGCTTGAAGCCGAATTCACGCCGGTCGGCGGGAGACTTCTGGATCACGTCGCGGATCTTCCAGCCCTTGCCGGCGTACGCGTCGTCGAAACGCAGGCCCAAGTGCACCGTCGGGGCGGACCACGCATGCATGCTGCACTCCGGCTCCCATTCTTCCCGCGAGGCCTTCGTCGACTCCCAGCCCACATGCGACGTGTCGAGTTCACCGAGCATCATCTGGATGATGCGGGCGAAGACGGACGACGACCCCGCATTGCGCGCCACCGAAAGGTACTTCGTACGAATGGCATTCCAGTCGACGCCATGCATATTCGGATCGTAGTAGAAGTTCTTCATCCGTCCCCATGCCGTGCGGAACGCAAGTTCCTGGTAGTCGGCGATGTCGGTGGTCTGATAGACGCTGAAGTCGAACACCGTATCGCCGTGCGCCGGCTTGTTGCCGACCATCCAGAGGATCTTGCCGCCATCCTTTTTGTCCTTCTTGATCCACTTGTCGAGCGTACCCGTGCGGCCGCTGACGACCTTCGGGGACAGTTCGGACGGCAGGCAGACGCTCTTCGTCTTGCCGTCCATCGTGAGCATCAACGTGCGGGAATCGCCCGCGAACTCGGGATAGTCGCCCGCCACGTTCGTGACATGAACGTAGTCGATGAGCTTCTCGAACGGCACCAGACGCTTCTCCTTCCCGTTTCCAACGCTCGCGCCGCCCGTTTCCTTGAGCGCCTTGTTGAGCGTCGAATAGAGGAGTTCGCGTTCCTCCAGCGCGTTGTCCAGATAGACATAGCACAGATGGTAGCCCGATCCCATATCGGAATGTTCACAGGTCCACGCGATGATCTGTCCATCGGGCGACCAGGTGGGCCAGCCGTCGTACTCGAAGTTCTTCGTGAGCTGCCAGAACTTTCCGTTCTCCTTCGTCGAAACGATGGCGATCTCATGCTGGCCGTCCACGCTGCTGATCTCCGCCACCACATACTTGCCGTCCGGCGCCCAGCTGTAGTGTCCCTGCCGCTGCGAGACGGGTCCTCTCGCCTGCAACACACCGTTCGTACCGGCGAAGGAGAGACGCCCGCAGAAGTCCATCCACGCGAAGCTCTTGCCGTCCGGCGACAGCGTGAACGAGTCGCGGATCTCGTCGTCGTGCGTGATCTGCGTACGGATGAAGGAACGATTCTCCCACCACGCCTTCTTCGGATCCGCCCGTTCGGCCTTCCAGATGTCCATGCCGTCACCGCGATCGGACACATAGTAGAGCACCTTGCCGTCCGGCGAGAACACGCACGTGCGCTCGTGCGTGAGCGAAGACCCGTGTACGAGACGCGGCTCGCGCAGGACGGTGTCCATCACGTAGAGGTCGCCACCCGACGTAAACGCGATCTGCGAACCCTTGTCGCAGAACGTCACACAGCCGCTCTTGTTGTTGTTCCAGCACGAAGTGTAGAAGCGACGGCGCGTCTTCCCGCGCAGCGGCGAACCGGCCGCCGGACGCAACGCGATCAACTCGGGCTTCGCACCGGGTTTCTTGAGCGCAAGGCGGTAGAAGTCGAACTTCTGCCGGAACACCATCGTCGAACCATCCGCCGACAACGACGGAGTGAAAATATGGTCGTCCGTAAACGCCGTCAGCTTGACGGACGTCGACCCGGCCTTCAATGCGCGGTAGTAGAGATTGCGCACGCCGCCCGTCGCATTGAGGTAGTAGAAACCCTGGCCGTCCGGCGCCCAGATCGGCGAACCCGAATCCGTCGCCTCGCAGACGAGCGGCGTGAACGCGCCGGTCTTGAGCGTATAGAGCCAGATCTGGCCCGCCTCAGGCCCCACCGAGTGGCGGCGCTTACGGAACAGTCTGCTGCCACGACGCGAAAACAGCAGCTGGGTACCGTCCGGCGACAACGACGGATTGAACCCCTCCATGTCGAAGAACACCCGCGGCACGGCGCCCGCAACGCCCGTCGGCAGATTCGCCAGACGCGAACTGTGCTTGCCCGAATGGTCGCGCGAGATGATGCAGAGCACGTTCGTCTCGCCCACACCCCACGCGCGCGGCTGGGTCCTTTCGCTATGACTCGAAAGCAGACGCGCGGCCCCCGTCGCCAGGTCGAGCTCGAACAGATGGTTCGCACAGCCCTCGCGGTTCGAGTTGAAGACGAGACGGCGTCCATCAGACGAAATCAGCGGATTGTCGCACTTCGTATCGCGGCCCGACACGCACCGCGCCTCGCCGCCCGCCGTCGGCGCGAGCCAGATACGGTCGCACCATTCAAACACAAACTGCCGTCCGTCTCCCGTCACCGAAGGACGCGAGCCCAGAAAAATCCGTCCGTCCTCAACGCCCGCCTGCATCATCGCCGCCGCCATTGCCAGCGCCGCCGCCAGCATCCATCTTGCTATTCCCATCTCATTCCTTTCGTATGATCTAAAGAGATTGAGAATATATTATATCAAAATAATCAGTTCGTGGCCCAAAAGAATCATCAGAAAGTCGATGAGGCCGTCTAGCGCAAATCGACGGACTTGCCTTCGGCCGCCTCTTGCGCCAACGGACGCACCCGTGAATAGATTTTGGCAAGGGCGTCCTGAAAGCGTACACCGCCGCGCCAATAGGGGACAGACCCCAGACGTTTCAACAGGGTCGCCGGGTCGGCGGTCGCTTCAAGCGTGGGGACAGGCCCCAGAGGAAGTGCCGCATACGAAGTATTCGGCATTGAATTGGGGACAGACCCCACGGGTTCTTCGGGGACAGACCCCACGAGGTCATCCACGTCGATTCCGCGTAATGTCAATAAAGTGGCAGGATGATGCGCGATTTCTTCACCTAAGAGCAAAAGGACGGCGACGATGTGCTTGCAGGGACGCGCCCAGTCGGGGCAGGTGCAGTTCATCTTCACATCGTAGACGGGGCGTCCTTCGGGCGTCTTGCCGAGCGGTTCGGTCTTCGGAAAGAGCGGTACGCCTTCGTCGCGCAGCAGCGATTCAATCTGCGTGGGCAGGTCGTCGGTGAGCAAACGGGCGAGCAGCATCGGCTCGCCCGCAATCGCCTGAGCCGTCGGTCCATCGGCGGCCACATGCGTAAAATCAAGAGTCACCCGGTAGGGATCAGGACGCGATCCCGTCACGCACGCCTCCACGTGCGATCCTTCCATTTCAAGCGAAGTGACCTGGCCGGAAATCGCATATTGGCGTCCGCGCCCCAACCGCGGTCCCAGCCGCATAGATTCGAGCGCGCCGATCCATCGGCGCGCCCACCAGGCCGTCCGCACGAGCGTGCGCAGATCCTGCGCGCGGATGCCATGCGCCGTGCGGGTGACGCGCAGCGGATAGCGTTTCCGGCTCATGCGGGGACCTCCCGAGACCGTGTTGTCTTAGAGCGACAACACGTATTCCGCGAGGTCCTTGATCTCTTCCTTCGAGAGCTTCGAGGTCTCGCCGTGCTTGTCGCCTGGATTCGCCACCGTCAGCACTTCCTCCATCGTCAGCGCGCGGCCGTCGTAGAGGTAGGGTGCCGTACGCCAGCATTCGGCGAGCGTCGGCGTATCGAACTTGCGACCGGCTTCCGTCCCCGTGCCGAGGCCCAGGTCGTAGAGCTTGAGGTCCGTCCACAGCTGCTCGCCCGTCGGGCTCTTGCCCTCGGGACCGTGGCACGTCGCGCACTTCGCCTTCTGGAACAGCGCCTCGCCGCGCTTCGCGCGCGCCGAGAGCTGGCCGTTGACGAGATACGGACTCGGCACCGCCTTCATCTGCGAGCAGTAGGCGTCGAAGCAGTGAACGTCCTCTTCCGGACGCGTCACAAACTGAATGTGGATGAGGCCCGCGCGGTTGCAGGTGTGCATATCCTTGCGGATGCCCGTCACCATCGTCGGGGGCGTGCAGTGCGAGAGCAGTTCGCTCTTCGTCTGCTTCGGATTGCCCATGCCGTCATTGAGCAGGTCCCAGTTGAGGCCATCGATACGGCCATCCGGATGGCAGCTCGCGCAGCTCTGCCACTGCTGGAAGCACATCGAACCGTCGTTGTAGAGCATTTCACCGCGGCGCACACGGTCCTTCGTGAGGTCCGTCTTCGGCGCGACCTGCGTCACCTTCGCCGTCGCCATCGCGTCATCAAGCGCGAACGTCGAAACCGCATCCGCGAAGTAGAGCGCCGTCACCGCCGTGCGCCCGAGCGCCACCACACCACGCGGACCGTCGCCGCCGATCAGCACGCGCCGACGGATCGACACGAGAAACGCCAGATCGTTCGGCACGTCTTCGGCGCTCTTCACAATGCCGCTCGCGCTCTCGCCCTTCGCCGCCTTCGCGAGGCGGTCGTGCAGCGCCGCACGGTCGATGATCGAAAGTTCGCACGTACCCGCATGCGCGACGAGCAGCGTCTTGCCATCCGGCGTCACCGCCACGCCCCAGGGATTCGCCCCGCCGCGGTCGACATCGTCCAACAGCACCGTATTCACATAGGCGCCCGTTTCACCGTCGAACACCGACAGCGCCGCCGTATTCATCCAGCCGCGTTCAAGCTGCGTCGTCGGCAGCTGGTAGCGTCCCATCGAATGCGTCACGTACACGCTCTTGCCGTCCGGCGAAACGCCGAGACCGCGCACGCCCGTCGAACCGTTCGGCAGCAGGATATGCTTCTTCACCGTACCCGCCGCCGTATCGATCACGCTCACGCTCGCCGCGACCACGTCGTTCGTCGCCGCGCAGTACGGCAGCATGTTCGCCACGAACAGCAGCTTGCCGCCCGCACCCAGACCCGCCGCGAACGGTTCACGCAGCACCTTCACCGTCTTCGTCACCTTCATCGTGGCGGCATCGACGGCGCTCACCTGCGCCTGAAAGCGGTTCATCACCCAGATGGTCTTGCCGTCCGGCGAAACAACCGGCGCACACGGGGAATGGCCCACCGACGCCGAAGCGACGAACGTGCCGTCTTCCTTGAACTTCTGCAGTTCGCCCGCCTGCACGCCGCAGGTCACATACACGAAACCGTCCTTCGACGTGATACCCGTGGGGTTCACGCGCGTTCCCTTCACGAGGCGGCTCTCAAGCGCCCACGCCCCGCGGGACTTGCCATCCAAACCATACGCGACGACTTTCGCACCCGTCGCGCACGTGGCGAACACACCCTGACCATCGGCCGTCGCGGTCAAAAACTCCGGCGACACATAGGCACTCTGCGGTGCCGGTGCCTCCACCGGCTGCGCCCACACGGCCCCACACGCCAACACAGCAACTGCCAACAGACTAAAGGACTTCTGCATCATTACTCCTTGGTTGAAATGAAATCGGAAATTGACGATAGATATTATACCCTTTTTTTGCGTCGTACGCAAACTAGTTCCGCGCTATTTGTTCCAGCCGTGACGGTCCGCAAAATCAAGATAGCGGCCCCAGTCGGAACGGCGGAAGCCGTGCGGACCCGGACGCAGATGGTACGAGACACGTCCTTCCTGCTGGGCCGTATCGGGCGCGGGGAAGTCCGTCGTCACCAACCCCTTCTGTCCGTAGAGCTCCCAAGCCGGCGACGCGAGCCGCGCCGACCAGTATTCACCGCGCGGACCCGCCCAGGCATCCAACGACGCCGACGCCACACACAACAGACGCGGCGCGATGAGCGCCAGCGCCTGGTGCTGGTCGTAGCACCGGTTGTGAGGCGTGCGCTCCCAACCCGCGAACTTCGTGTAGTTGCGGCAATACCAGTAGTTGAAATCCGTACCGCCCACGCCGAGCTGTTCGGACTTCGGCAGATCCATGTTGTTGAACTTGGCCCCGCCGCAGCCCGAATCGTTCACGCACGCCATCGCGAAACGCGTGTCTTCACACGCACACCACATTGCCGTCTTGCCGCCGCGGGAGTGTCCCGCCACCGCCACACGCGTGGCGTCGAACTCCGGCTGCGTCTCGATCCAGTCGAGCACGCGGCTCGCGCCCCAGCCCCACGCCGAGAGGGTTCCCCAGCTGTCCGGGGCCCGGTTCGACTCCGTCGTGAACGTGCCATACACGCCGTCTTTGCCGAAATCCGTCTCCGGCGTATCCGGCGCCACCTCGCCCACGTCGAGCTTCACCGTCGCATAGCCGCGCGCGAGGATATCCTGAACCGGCCAGAACGGATATACCGTCGGCAGCGTCTCGTCGACCGCATACTGCTTGAAGGCCAGATTCAGAAACACGAACGCCGGCACCTTGCGCGTACGCTTCGCCGGCAGATACGCGACGGCCGTGAACGAACCCGGCCGCACTGCGCCCTTCCACGAGATCTTCACCCGCCGCTTGATCGCCGTGCCATTCAGCACCGGTTCGTCCGCACCAAGCTGTTCGAAGGTCAGGCCTTCCGGACGCTGCACAGGACGACGCCCGTACACGTTGGCGCGGAAGAACTCCAGCAATTCCGGACGACGCACCTTCTCCCAGTCTTCGACCGTCTTCACGGGCTGGTTCTTGTTCGTCTTCAACAGCGGCGGCACAAACGTCGGTGTCGGCTCCACGACCGTATCCATGCAGCCGCGCATGTACGCCACGGTCTCGTGAAGCTCCTTCGCCCCATTGCCGTGATTGCGTCCATACTCGATGTGGCACACCCCCGCATAGCCGATCTCGGCCAACGCACGGAAGATGCCCGGCAGGTCCATATCGCCGCGTCCGCCCGGCACCGGCGTGTAGGGGACCTTCCCCTTCACGCGTTTCACGTTCTTGAACAGGATGTTGTTCACATGCACGTCGTAGATGCGGTCGCCGTACTTGTAGATCGTCGCCACCGGGTCCTTGCCCGAACGCTGCTCGTGGCAGACGTCCAGACAAAGCCCGATGCGCGCGTCGCGGTGGGCGATGCGCTTCATCACCGATTCCGCCGTCGGAAAGAGCGTCGGCGCATCGGGTCCGTGGTTGTGGATCGCGAACCGGATGTCATACTCCTTCACGAGCTTCTCGATGATGTCGAGCATCTGGTCGCTTTCCACGCGCTGGTTCCACTTGTCGGACTGTCCCTTCGCCACTTCGTACGGCACGCCCACCACGGTCTTCATCCCGTAGCGCTTCGCGAAGTCGAAGAGCATGCGCGCGTCCTTCTCGGTCGCGCAGTAGAGCGGACCCGCCGCCACCGCCTCGACGCCGAAGGACACGAGCTTCTGCTTGAACGCCGCGATTTCGGCGTCTGTCGCCGAGTACTTGAGATGGAAGTCCTTGACGCAGAGTAAATGGTTGTCAACCTGCTTCATGATCTCCAATGACGGATCGAGCTTCGTCGAACAGAACGTGTAGCCCGCAATGCCCAACCGATACGGAGTCGCCGCCGAGGCCGCACAGGCCAACCCCAA
>JAKSOY010000180.1 GCA_024405255.1 Kiritimatiellia bacterium | reverse complement strand
ACGCAGACGCGCGCACTTTCGGGCACCGTGCCGATGCCCATCTACAAGAAGAGCTTCATCGATCTTGTCGCAAACGAGACGGAAGCCGATTTCGGCGGCTGGGGCGTGCGGCTCATCGCGCGCAACGACGGAGTGGCGTATCGCTTCGAGACGAACTTCGGGGGCGAGATGCGAGTGGAAGGCGAAGAGGCGGGCGTGACCATCCCGGACGCCAAGGCCACGTGCATCTACACGCCCGAGACGCGGTATGGCTTCGAAGAGGCGGTGCCGCAGACCGGGCTGGCGGAGACGCTGCCGCTCGCGACGGGCGAGAAGGGGAAGGTGCATTTCTATCTGCCGTTCGTCTATTCGTGCGCGGGCCACACGGTGGCGGTGGTCGATTCCGACGGACGCGACTATCCCGTGTGGAATCTCCGTCGGCGTGCGGGTGAAGAGGGGAAGGGCGTGAGTCTGCGTGCGGATTTCGCACCGTGGCCGCATTTCATCTCGTATACCTCTCTGCGCGCGGAGATCAAGAAGACCGCGCCCTATCTCGTTCGAACGGAAGGGACGCGCACCTTCCCGTGGCGCGGTTTCATCCTCGCCGATTCGCCCGTGCAGCTCTGCGAGGCCGACCTCATCGACGCGCTTGCGCGTCCGGCCACGGGCGACTTCTCGTGGGTGAAGCCCGGCAAGGTGATTTGGGACTGGTGGTGCTTCTTTGACAATCTGGGCGTGGCAAAGGGCTGCACCACGGAAACGTATCGCCGCTACATCGACTTCGCCGCGAAGCACGGCATCGAGTACGTGTATCTCGACGGCGTGTGCGATGTGGGCCGCACCGTCTTCTGGGACAAGGCGCCGAAGTTCGACATCCCTGCGCTTGCCGAGTACGGCCAGAAGAAAGGCGTGGGCGTCTTCGTGTGGCTGCCGGTTTCGTGGTTCAAGGGTAACGAGGCGGACCTCGTCGACTGGGCGGCCGACATCGGCTTGAAGGGCTTCAAGATCGACTTCCTCGATCGCGGCGATGCGGATATGGAACGCTTCGTGTGGCGCTTCGCCGAACTCTGCGCGAAGCGGAAGCTGCTCGTGGACTATCATGGCGCGCATCGTCCGGCCGGACTCTGCCGTACCTATCCGAACATCCTCAGCTTCGAGGGCGTGTTCGGACTTGAGAACACCCGCCTGTTCAAGAACAACTACGACTTCATGGCGAACGACCTTGGTCTGTTCTACACGCGCCTTGTGGCGGGCACGATGGACTACACGCCCGGCTCGATGGACAACTATCCGCTCGGGAAGCACAAGAACATCGTCAACCATCCCGGTTCGCAGGGCACGCGCGTCCACCAGATGGCGCTCGTGATGATGTTCCAGGCCTACATCCAGATGCTCGCAGAGTCGATTACGAAATACGAGCGCAACATGGAGTGCTTCAAATTCATGGCGCAGATTCCGGTTGTGTGGGACGACACGGTGGCCCTCGGCGGCACGCCCACCACTTATGCGGCGATGGCGCGCCGTACGGGCGACGTGTGGTACGCGGCGGCGATCGGCAACGCCCAAAAGCAGGAGATCGCCTTCGAGACGGCGTTCCTCGGCAAGGGCGAATGGATGGCTGAAATCTTCAGCGACGCCGCCGATGCGGCCACCGCCCCCACGCATTACGTGCATCGCGTGCAAAAGGTGAAAGCCGGCGAGAAGATGTCCTTCACCCTCGCGCCCGGCGGCGGGTGCATTGTCCGTTTCACGCGGGCGCGCTAATGCGTCTTCGAACGATGTGCAGAAAGGATGCAGATGAAAAAGACGCTCGTGGCTGGTCTGTTGTTTTGTGCGACGCTGGGTGCATGGTCGTTTGAGGCCGATGTGCCGTTGGGCGGCGAGGGATGGCGTTTCGCGAAGGATCCGTCGTGCACGCTGAAGGCGGAGGCACCGAACTTCGACGATACGGGCTGGGAGGCGGTGCGGGTTCCGCATGACTGGGCAATTTCGGGTCCGTTCGATCCGAAGGCCCACGGCGGCACGGGCAAGTTGCCGTGGCGCGGTGTGGGTTGGTATCGCAAGACGTTCGAGCTGAAGGACATTGGCTTCAAGCTTGATGCGAATGGCCGCCGCGTGCCGACGGACTGCGTGTTCCTCGATTTCGACGGCGTGATGGCGGCGCCGAAAGTCTATGTGAACGGACACTTTGCCGGCGGATGGGACTATGGCTACGCGAGTTTCCGCGTGGACGCGACGCCGTTCGTGAAAGTCGGCGAACGCAACGTGGTGGCCGTGCGATGCGATACGCGCGATCATCGCTCGCGCTGGTATCCGGGTGCGGGTCTCTATCGGCGGGTGACGCTGCGGGTGCGTGCGGCGGCGCATTTTGCGTATCACGGCGTATTTGTGACGACGCCTCAGGTGACTTCAGACGCGGCGACGGTACGGGTGGCGTGGGAGACGGAGGGCGCGTTGCCGTCGGACGCGAAGGTGCGGCTTCTCGTCGGGCGGGATGGACGGCAACTCGACTTTGTTGCTGAAGCGGCGGCGGTGGCGGGCGCGGCGACTTTTTCGTTGGTGCGTCCGGCGCTGTGGGATGTCGATTCGCCGAATCTCTACAACCTTCAGGTCGTTCTCTGCGAGGGCTCGGGACGAGAACTGTCGCGTGAGACGTGCCGCTTTGGCGTGCGCACGATTGCGTATCCGACGCCCACGGCTGAACCGGCGAAGAGCGACTGGGCGGCGAACGGTTTCCATCTCAACGGACGCCGCGTGCAGATGAAGGGCGTCGACCTCCATTCCGATCTCGGGCTTTTGGGCATGGCGTTCGACAAGTCGGCCATGCGCCGCCAACTGCAGATCATGAAGGACATGGGCGCGAACGCGCTAAGGACGAGCCACAACTGTCCGGCGCCCGAAGTACTGGATCTCTGCGACGAGATGGGCATCCTGGTGTGGGACGAATGCTTCGACAAATGGGAAGGCACGGCGGGGCGACGGAGCGACCAGAATCTTGAAATGTACGTGGCGCGCAATCTGCAGGCATTTGTGAAGCGCGACCGCAATCATCCGTGTGTGGTGGCCTGGTCGATGTCGAATGAAATCGCGGGAACCGTCGGGCGGGGGGCCTCGCGCGACGGTCTCAGTCGCGAACGGTGCCGTTTCTTCCGCGACCTGATGCGCCAGATGGATGCGACGCGTCCCGTGGGCAACGGCAACATCTACTTCCTGAGCCATGACGAACCGATGAAGGCGGAGATCTTTGCGGATCTCGATATCACCGGCTGGAACTACATGGCGTGCTATCGTCCCGCGAAGGCGCGCTATCCCCATCAGGCGATCGTCTACACCGAAAGCGCGTCTGCCCACAGTTCATACGGCTACTATCCCGAGACGCTGCCGCTGGGGAAGCGAGACCATGTGCCGGGTGAGTATCAATGCTCGGGCTACGACTTCAATGCCGGTCCCGATATTGCGGATTGGGAATTCGATCGCATGGAGAAGGACATCTACGTCTGCGGCGAGTTCGTTTGGACGGGGATCGACTACCTGGGCGAACCGTCGCCGTTCAATCGCGAGGCGCGGTCCTCGTATTTCGGCATCGTCGATTTGACGGGCGTTCCCAAAGATCGCTACTACCTCTACCGCAGCCAGTGGAACAAGACGGCGGAAACCTGCCATCTCGTGCCGCACTGGACGTGGCCGAAACGCGCCTCGAAGACGGTCCCCGTGTTCGTCTACACGAGTGGCGATTCGGCGGAACTGTTCGTAAACGGCAAGTCGATGGGCGTGCGTCGGAAGGGCGAGGGCCTCTTCAAGAATCTCTTCGCCGATGCGAAGGTGACGGTGAGTTCGGAGGAGACGAGCCGGGGAAATCTTGCGGGACATCTGCTGGACGGCGATCCGATGACGCGGTGGTGCGCCGCAACAAACCATCTGCCGGAAGCCGTCACGCTCGAACGCGCGCAGCCGGTCCGTTTCAAGTACGTGGACATCGAATTCGAAAATGCCTACGCGCAGTACGCCTATCAGCTGGATGCATCGGAGGATGGGGTGTCGTGGCGGAAGATCTTTGAGAAGCCCATCGCGAGCGAGGCGCGGCCGGAGTTCGCGCAGGAGGTTTCCGCGAAGGCGCTGCGCCTCACGGTGACCGGCGTGAAAGGCGGATGGCCATCGATTCGCGAGGTGGTGGTACGGGAACAGAAGAAACCGCTCCCGGATTATTACGACATCTGCTACAAGTATCGTCTCATGTGGTTCGACGTGCCGTACGAGCCGGGCGAACTCAAGGCGGTTTGTTCGCGTGACGGACGAGTCATCGACGAGGCGCGCGTGTGTACGGCGGAGAAGCCGGTACGCCTGGCGGCGGTGCAGGAACGTCGCCTGACGAATGATCCGGAGGAACTTCTCTGGGTACAGGTGGATGCGCTCGATGCGAAGGGCGTGCGCAACCCGTGGGCGAATGATCGTGTACAGTTCCGTCTCGACGGACCAGGGCGGATCCTCGGCGTGGGCAACGGCAACGCCCATGAATTCGAGGCCTTCACGAAAACCGATTCCCATCCGATGTTTTATGGTAAAGTCACGGCGGTCATTCGCCGCACAAGTCCGGGCGAACTCAAACTCACCGTTTCCGCCCCCGGCCTCGCCCCCGATACGATCGTACTGAAGTAGCGGATCCCCGTCGTGTAGGATTCAATCTGGAGTTGCTGCGAACACTAGTCTACATCGAATTTCATTTGTGCAGTCTGGAAGATGAAAGGGCCAGGAATGATTCGAATTGAACAGGGCGATATCACGAAACTGGCGGTGGATGCCATCGTCAATGCCGCGAACCAGGTGATGCTGGGTGGCGGTGGCGTGGATGGGGCGATCCATCGGGCGGCGGGACGCGAACTCTACGAGGCGTGTCTCAAGGTACCAGAGGTGCGTCCGGGGGTGCGGTGTCCGACGGGCGAGGCGCGGATCACGCCGGGATTCAAGCTGCCTGCCAAGTTCGTGGTCCACACGGTTGGACCCGTCTATCGGGACGGCCAACACGGCGAGCCGGAGAAGTTGGCGGGGTGCTACCGCAACTCGCTGACCGCCGCTATTGCGAATGGTTGCCGTTCGGTTGCCTTCCCGTGCATTTCGACGGGAGTGTATGGCTATCCAATCCGCGATGCTGCCGAGATCGCCGTTCACGAGGTGAAGGCGGTGCTGGCAGAACATCCCGATCTTGAGGTGATCTTCTGCTGCTTCTCGGCCGGAGATAAAGCGGTGTATGAGTCGTTGGTTGGTTGAAATGGTCAATGGTCTATGGGAACTCTGTCCTGACGGACAACTGGCTGGTATCGCAATGATTATTGTTGTTTTGTCGATGATCGGTGTCGCGGCCTCTGGCAAACGTCTGTTCTATTGGGTTGACGGTAGAGTGATTGTAGGCAGCTATGCCTCCACCCACACGGACGGACACGGTACAGGGGGCGTTCGGTACGTAGGAGGTTGAAAAATGGGTAAACTCCAGGTGGAATGGACTTGTGTGAAGTATCATAATTATGATAAAATATTTGACATCAAAAGACAGGAGATGAAGATGGCGGCAACGAGAGTAATAGATTCTGACATCCGGCCGATTTCTGACTTGCGTAATAAATTCGCGGAGATTGCGGATTATGTACAGAGTGGGAATACGGTGATCTTTACGCGCAATGGTTATGGGTGCATGGTGACGATGAGCTTTGAGACCTATAAGCATCTCAACGATCCTATTATTCCTGAATTGAATCAGGTGGATGCGCTTTGTGAGAACGATCCGCGTCATTATACACGTGCAGAGTCGTTGAAGATTCTCAAGGAGCGGCGCGATGCTCGGAGAAAAGTTCACGCTCGAGAGGTTGTGAATGCTGGGCGACGCGTACACGCTTAGGATTGGCACGGAATATGAAGCTGTCTTGGACAGAACCCTGGAATCGAGCGATCATTCGCCGGCGGATTCGTGAAGTGAGCGAGTCTATGCCTTCTGTTGGAAAGATCTCGGTGTGGGGCGGTTTGCTGTCGCTGGGCGTGATGATCGGCGTTCGTTGGTTCTTGCCTGAAGGCGCTTCGGAGCTTACGTGGGGCCGAATGTGTGCGGCGGTATTCGTTTGCTCTGCGTTCCCCTGGTTGGGGTATTTGTTCGCGCTGTTTCCGTACAACGTACACATAACCGAAAAGGGGATTTTCCTCCAGTGCGGAAACGCGTGTGTTCCGTTGCCGCGAGAACAGATTCGGTCGATTTCGTTTGAGGACCGAGACGGACTTCATCTGCTGGTCATTCACTGTGTGTCGAAACAAGGGAAGGAGTTTGAGCGTACGGCTTTGACTTCACCCAAGTATTCCGATGCCGAAGTGATGAAATTCCTGTTCGATGCCGGCATGGCCCATCTGTGTTTCCTCAAAGAAGATTTTCATGATAAGGCCGAACGCTTTTCGAAAAGCGACGCTAAACTGCATCCCTCAAATCATAAATGGGATAATAGAGGAGTTGATGAGCATGTGGGATGACCATGACATAAACCAAGAGATTGAGCGTGTGGGGGCGGGAGTGTTGGCGCTGATCCTTCTGGCGTGTATCGGATATCGCCTGTGGAACTGGTGGGCGGGCATGAGCGTCTACAAGACGTTCTTGGGCGCGGTTGCCGGACGACCGTCTGGCTTCTCTCGCCTGCGCTGTTGGGATTATGGTCTATGGGAACTCTGTCCTGACGGGCAACTGGCCGGTATCGCGATGATTATTGTTGTTTTGTCGGTGATCGGTGTCGCAGCCTCTGGCAAACATCTGTTCTATTGGGTTGGCGGCAGCGTGATTGTGGGCGGCTATTTTGTCAATGCGTATTTCTTCTTGAAACTCATGGCGGCGTACTGATGAAAATGAAGAAGAAAGGAATCATATTGGCTTTGAGTTCCCTTGTCCTGGGAGCTCTGTTGGGTATGGTTCTTCTTCAAGGCGATTGTCCGTTGTTTGGCCGTGTTGATCGGTCTTTGCAGAACGCTTTCCCCGAAGTGTATCATGTCTACGCACGCCATGGATTGCGTTGGAATCCTGATGATGGATGCGGTCGGACAATTCTGTTGGCCGAAGGTGAGAATCTTTTTTCGTTCGGGATAGACTTGGGAGGGAAAGACAATTTCTGCAATGGGGAACGATTTACCTCCCTGGCAGATTTGAGAAAATGCCTCATTCGAGGATTGGAGGTCAATGAGATTCCAAAGGACCGAGTGTCTGCCGTTCCAGTGCGTATGACTTGCAACTTGTCGAGCCCGTATGCAAGTTTCGTAAAGGTATTGGATGTTTGTGCGGAAGCGGGATTGAGGAATTTCGTGGGTTTCGGCGGATATCGGACATCTGACGGTTTTGAAGAGGAAACGTCCTGTTTTGAAGTGGAGACGTCGTGTCCGTTGCCTCATGGATTCCCTGTCGACTTGTCCGCCCGGTATGTCAATCGCGTGTTGGTTGAAGTGGACGAAAATGGCAGGGTGACGGTGGCCGGTGTGAAGGCGGAAGGAACAGAAGCTTTGCGCGAAGTCCTGAGGAAGGCAAGGTCTGGACGTCCCGATGTCGACATGGTTCTTAAAGTTGCGCCGATGGCCAAGGTGGAGACGGTCAGGGAATGCATCTTGGCGGCATCATATGTTTCAATCTATAACTATTATTTGGTGGGACAGTCCGCAATCGAGGGACAATGGACGGTGGTGAGGTTTGATATCGCGCGTCCTGATGCGAAGGATTGGGGATCGATGGGGCGCAGCGTGAAAGGCGTTCCGCGAAAAGACTGTGTTTTCTGCCATCGTGACGATCCAGAGCGCATCCGCCAGGAGTAAAGCGTATGCTCGAAAATGGCGTGGGGCTCCGACCTTCCTGTCCTCAATGAATGATCCTTCCAATTTTCCGAATAATGTGTATGGAGGGCTTGAATTTCGCCCGAAAAATGTGTACAATATTGCCTGATTTTATCCGAAAAATGTGTATGCCATTTGATGGATGACATGAAATGATACGTAAAATAGAGAAAACTCTTGTGAAATGGAAAGAATCGCGGTTTAGAAAGCCGTTGGTTCTGAGAGGTGCCCGCCAAGTTGGCAAGACTTGGCTTTTGAAAGAGTTTGGACGTACCCATTTTAAGCATGTGGCCTATTTCAGCTTTGATCGTGAAGACGCGCCACGAATGGCGTTCGAGACTAAAAATCCAAAACGGATTGTCGAGGAGTTGGAACTCATTGCAGGTCATAAGTTCGTCCCCGGCGAAACTTTGCTGGTGTTGGATGAGATACAGGAGTTTCCGCCAGCCTTAGGAGCTTTGAAATACTTTTGCGAAGACATGCCGGAGTTGCATGTGGCCGCAGCCGGCAGCCTGCTGGGAACCATTTTGGCGAAGCCGATGTCCTATCCCGTTGGCAAGGTCAATCTGGTTGATGTGCGACCGATGGATTTTGCCGAATTTCTTGAAGCGTCGGATGTCGAAGCCTTTCGAATTTTCAATTGGATCAAGCCAGGTGAAACAATAGACGCGACATTTCATCTGAAGCTGCTTGATGCCTATCATCGGTATTTGCTGGTAGGAGGTATGCCCGAATGCGTGGATGCCTGGTGTCGAAATCGAGACTTGCAAGAGGTGGAACGCATACAGGACGAGTTGCTGGCCTTTTACGAGGGTGATTTTGGAAAGCATTTGGAAGGTATTGATGCCACGCGGGTGCTGTTGACGTTCCGCAGTGTGATTCCGCAGTTGGCAAAGCAAAATGAGAAGTTCCTCTACGGTGCAATCAAGGAAGGTGCTCGGGCACGTGAATTTGAAACGGCTGTCGAATGGTGTGTGCAGGCCGGACTCTTCAACCGTCTCTACAATGTCGCGAAAGCGGAGTGCCCGCATAAGGCGTTCGAGCGGCTTGACTGCTACAAGATATTTCTGTTTGACACGGGGTTGGCGCGTCGCATGGCCCGGGTGCCGACGGCGGCGCTTCTGTCTAAGTCGGACTATCAGTTCAAGGGACCGTTTGTGGAGAATTATGTTCTTCAGCAGCTGTCGGTTTTCATGGATGTACCGCCGCATTATTTTTCAGTCAAAGACAGTCATGAAATTGATTTTATCCTGCAGTTGGACGATAAGACCGTGCCAGTTGAAGTGAAAGGCGGTGAAGCCGTCAAGTCGCCGAGTCTGAAGAGCTATGTCAAGAAGCACAAACCGGATCTCGCCTTGCGCCTTTCGGAAAAGAACTTCCATCGGGAGGGACCTCTGATGTCCGTTCCCTTGTATTTTGTGCCACGGTTGAAGGAACTTTTTACGATTGAAAAAGAACCTTCATGT
>JAKSOY010000018.1 GCA_024405255.1 Kiritimatiellia bacterium | reverse complement strand
GTGAGAAGAATGCTCTCGTTGGGTGTTGCGGCATTGTCCGTGGCGAGCGTGTGGGCTGGACCCGCGGCCGAAAAGGTCCCCGCGCCGGATCGGAATTCGTCGCTCAAGTTTGACGCCGGTGCTGATTTCCGTCTGCGACAGGAGATTATGCACAACGTGCCCGGACTTCCGGGTGCGCCGGGAGCCATGATGCCGCGCGCCTACAAGGAAGCGCAGAACCACATTCGGTATCGTCCGCGCGTCTGGGCGCGACTGGATACCGAGGACTTTGGCCTCTATGCACGTGTCGTGGATGAAATGCGCGAGTATGTCGTGAAGAACGGCACGAAGCGCAAATTCCGCAATTACAACTTTCCGGATGAAGTCATCCTCGACAACCTCTACTTCGAGGGACGTGGCCTCTTCGACGATTTTCTTGATTTCCGTCTTGGCCGTCAGGATCTCTTCGACGGCCGCCATTCGGTGCTCGGCCTCGATCGCCTGATGCTGGATGGCGCCCCCTATGTCGGTTCGCGTTCGTGCTATGCCGATATGGCCCGCTTCACGTTCCACACGTCCGAGAAGTCGTCGCTCGATTCGTTCGCGCTTTACGACAATGGCAAGAACATCTACCGCTATGGCTCACGTCATTCGCGTCATCGTCCGATGAACGCCATTCATCCGGGCGACGATCAGGGGATGGACGAATGGGGCGGCGGACTCGTCTGGAACCATTTTCTGGCGGAAGATGTTTTCGGCGAGAATCTGCCCTATCAGCTCTATGTCGTGCACAAGCATAACGAGTCGTACAAGACGCCGAAGGGCGAGCGTGTCGAAGACAAGCAGATTACGGCCGTCGGGTGGCACATCATGCCGCAGGTGACGGACAACCTGTCGTTCGATTTCGATGTCGCGAAACAGTTTGGCACGCGTTCGAACAATACGCAGGCCGGTGGCTGGATGGGTTATGCCGCGATTGATTTCCACAAGGAAAAGACCTATCAGGGGATTCGTCCGTATTCGCGCCTGTCGGCCTACTACCTGTCGGGTGACCGTCAGCGGAACGGCGCCGACGACAATGATACGGCGTGGGACCCGATGTGGGCACGTGCCCCTTGCGATTCCGAGATGATGCAGTACGGTACGCTTTACGGTCTGGGGTATTGGAGCAATATGCTCTATACGAAGCTGACGCTGGGTGCCGAATTCGGGCCGCACCACAGCCTCGCGCTCTATTCGGGACCGATGTGGGCCGCCGTTCAGGATCATCAGGGACACGCCGATGGGTCGGGCGACAGCCTTTACAAGGGCCTTCTGTCGTCCATCCGCTACGACTTCCCGCTGTTGTTGCGTCCGAAGGAGGCGCAGGGCATCAAGCGCTTTGAAGTGTTCGGACACGTCGTGGCGGAAGTCTTCAATCCTGGCGACTATTACGACTCGTCGCGTCCGGCGTATTTCATCCGCTGGGAATTTACGGTACGCTTCTGATGAAGCGAAGCCGATTGACCACTTTCGTCGATGAAAGTATTCCTCATCAATCTGCCTCGTTCCACGACGCGACTCGCGCGTGTTTCGGCGCGCCTTGAGGCGCTGGGGGTTTCTTGGGAACGATTGGAGGCGATTGACGATGCAGAACTGGAACCCTCCGAAAGGGGACGCCGGTTTAGTGCTTTCGGCTGGTGGTGCTGTACATTGGCACCGCCGGTGCATGGTCAGATCGGTTGTGCGTTGAGTCATCAGAAAGCCTATCGGAAAATCATCGAGGAAGGACTTCCCTTTGCGTGCGTGCTCGAGGACGATGTCGTTCTGGACGATCGGTTCCCCGAAGTCCTGTCCTGGGTTGAAGCGCATCTTGAAAGGACGTCCCCCCAGGTCGTTCTTCTCTGCGACCACGATGGCGGGGCGCAGAAGGTCGTTCCTGATATCGGACTTGAACCGGCCACGTGGGACTGGTGTGCGGAAGGGTATGTGCTGACCCGGTCCGCAGCCGAGGCGTTGTTGGCGGACAACTCGCCGCTGCGTGTGATGAACGACACATGGAGCCGCTGGGTTGATCAGGGGGTGATTCGTCTCTTTCACGCGCGGCCGACCGTTTGTACGCAAGTTTCGTTTGACCATCCTGAAACGAGCGAGATCGCGCGTTGCCAACGTGTTTGCGATTTGTCCTCGACTGGCCGGTTCTTCTGGCGCGTCAAGCGCGTCATCGGCGTTACATTGGATGCGTTGAGTTCCTGTCGCCGTTTCCGAGGGGCCTGCGTCCTTTTCGTACGCCGCTTGAAACAATGGGTGGGGTGATGGAGAAACGTCTCACACTGATTGTGCCGGCCTACAATATGGAGGCCTATCTGCCGACATGTCTGGCGAGTGTCGAGCTGCCGAGTGAGTCCATGCAGTTCCTGGAGATCATCGTCGTCAACGACGGTTCATTGGATCGTACCTCTGAAATCGCGCATGCCTTTGCGGACAAGTACCCCGAATCCGTTCGTGTCATCGACAAACCCAATGGCAACTATGGCAGTTGCATCAATGCGGCGCTGCCGGTCGCGCGTGGAACGTTCGTAAAAGTGCTCGATGCCGACGATACGTTTTCGCGGGAGCACCTAGTGGCATTCCTCGCATTCCTCGGCGAGCAGATGAAGTCGTTGCCGGACCTGGTCTTGAGCGACTATGAAATCGTTGATGCGAATGGCCGACTTGTACACCATGAGATTCTGCCGTTTGCGCCTGAACGTGTCTTTGACTTGAAAACGTTTCTGATGGGGCCGGAAGTTGTGACGATGCATGCTTTCACATATCGAACGGAACTTCTGCGTGAGACAGGGTATTGCCAACTCGAAGGTTCGCCGTATACCGATCAGGAGTGGACGTTGTTGCCGCTGGCGCATGTGAGGCGGGTGATTCGTTTTCCCAAGGTCCTCTACCGATATCTGTTGGGTCGGTCCGGACAGACGATGGCACCGTCAGAACTTGCACGCGGGTGGGCTCGACGTGCGGAGGTGGCCGTTGATATTGCAGAAAAATATGATTCAGTCTCCTCTGCTGCGCCAGCCGACTGTCAGGTTATGTTACAATGGCGACTGGCAATGACGATTGCCGAAGTCTATCGGGGCGCGATTTTTAACGATCCTCGTGGGGCGGCGGCTTATGACCTCGCATCCTTTGATCGACTCCTTGCCGAACGGGCACCCTTGTTCCACGAACTCCTCACGCGAGTCCCCTATTCACGCCGCATTCCCTACCGTTTTGTGCGTGCTTGGCGGCGGCGAGTCTGGTGGCGGGGAATCTGTAACGTATTCTGCCGTACCTATACGCTCCTCGTGCGACTTGTTTGTGCGTAGCAACCTGCTCGTCGTGCTCGTCCTGCGTGTCGTGTGCCCGTCCTGCGCGTCCTTTTCGCTCCAGATACTTTCCCATTGCCCATGCTCTGGTAATGTGCTAGAATAAACCAAATGTTTATTTCAATGCGAGTTTGGGTGCGTGCACGTGGGCACCTGATGAAAGCGTCCTTTGGTTTATTGCTGATGTGTGCAGTATTCCAGAGTGCGGCGCTTTATGGTGCACCTGTGTGGCAGACGGGCGCGTATGATCCTTCCGTTTGGAAGCCGCTTGCAGGTGAACATTTGCTGCGTGGACTCTCGCCTGAGATGACTGGGACGTTCTACACGGAGAACGGCAAGCCGCTGGTCGCGTCCGCTGCAGGCTTGGGCAAACTGACTGACGGTTCAGTACCGGGCAGTGCCTGCGACTATTCGCAGATTGTCGGAATCACGGCAGGTGTGACGTTGGCCTGGAGATTCGACGAACCGAAATGTGTCGAGCAGATCCGCATTTCATCGCGTTGGGGCGATTCTGGACGCGACGGCATCGGTGTCAGTTCGGTACAAGTGCTACGGACCCAGTCGTCGAGTTGGGTGACATTGTCCGTGCCGTCGGTGTCGTACAATCTAGGTGGTTCGTCGGGCAATTGGACGGGGACGGGTGCTTCTTTTGCGACGCTCGCCGATGTCGCCACGGGGGTCCTCGCGACGGACGTCGTTGGCCTGAAACTCGTGTTTGGCCCTCAAGACAACAACGGCGCCGGTTACGTTGAAGTCGAAGCCACGGGATCGTGTTCGACGGTAGAGCCCGCATTGACTGCCGTTGTGTCGGGTGTCGAGTCTACGCGTGCATCGTTTGCGGCCGTAATGCACTGGCCGGGGCGAGACGTCGAGACGGCGGATGTCTGTCTCGCGTTCGGTCCAGCCAACGAACCTCTGCCCGCGCCCGTGCGCGTGGGGACTGTCCCCGCCAAAGGTCGTGTCTATGTGCCCAAGGTGGACTTGACGCCCGGCCGAACCTACGCCTACTCGCTTTTTGCGTCCAATTCGCTTGGTCGTGTCTCGGAACGATTCAACGGCCTGTTCACGACGCCGACGGCTGCGCTGCAACCTGTGCGTGTGAATGAGGTGGTTGCGGCGGACGATGTCGACTGGTTCGAGATCTTCAATCCGAATTCCGTGCCGCAGGATTTGACGGGGTGGTACGTGACGGATGACCCGTCGAAGAAATTGTCCAAATGGAAAACCTTGCCAGAGGGCACAAGCGTACCCGCTCACGGTTATCTTGTCGTCTACGCCGATGGGGTGACAGGCTGGACGGATGGGGACGTACATGTCGATCTCGGGTTCTCGTCCGATGGCGAGAATGTCGCCTTGGCGCAACCTGATGGTACGGTCGTGTCGACGCTTGAATTCCCCGAGCAGATCGAGGGGGCTTCATACGGCTGTCCAAGCGACGGCGCGGCGGAGGCGCTGCGCTACCTTCAGCCCCCGACACCCGGCGCAGCCAATGGCGAAGGACGAAATGGACCGACTCCGCCGCTCGTGTTCAGCGAGCCACACGGTTATAAGACCGCGCCGTTTCTATTGACGATCACGAACCTTGAGAACTCGGCCGCGCAGATTTTCTACACAACGGATGGAACGGCGCCAACGCCCGCAAACCTACGCTATACAGGCCCGATTCGAATCGCCGCAACGACGGCGATTCGCGCTTGTGCCGTCGATCCTCTGTCCGTTCAGCCGCGCGAAAGCGTCGCGACCTACATCTTCCTCGATGACGTGCTGTCGCAGGCTCCGAGTACGACTTCGCCCGGCCACGGATTCCCGTCAAGCAAGCAGGTCAACAACCAGGCGATGGTCTACGGCATGCGCACCGATCTCGTCAACGACGCGACCGCGCGTGCCAAGATCTTGCGCGGTTTTACGAACACGGTTGCGACGATTTCGATCCTCATCGATCCCCAGAATCTCTTCAATGCCTCGACCGGTATCTACGTGAACATTTCCCAGCGCGGCGAGACCTGGGAACGGGCTGGCATGGTCGAGCAGATCGATCCGGTGCGCGGTGCGACGAACGAATTCTTTGCGCCGATGGGATTGCGCATGCGCGGTGCGGCGAGCCGAAACGCCGGCTACCCCAAGCATTCGTTCCGTCTGTTCTTCCGGCAGGCGTATGGCAAGAAGCACGTGAACTTCCCGTTCTTCGGCGATGAAGGCGTCGACACGTTCAAGCGTATGGACCTGCGGTGTTCGCAGAACTATTCCTGGGCCAACAATCCTGATGAGGCCAAGGCCGGATTCTTGCGCGACGCCTTCGTGACCGAGACCTTTGAACGCGATGCGCAGCGCGATCTCGGCGAACCGTATACGCGCAGCCGCTACTACAATCTCTTCATCAATGGCGTCTATTGGGGACTCTACCAGACTCAGGAACGGGCCGACGATCATTTCGCCGAATCGTATCTCGGCGGTTCATCCGAAGACTATGATACCTACAATGTGAATGATCTCAATTCGGGAACGGACGAAGGACGTCAGGCGCTCTACAATCTGATGATGAACGGGTTCGCCTCCAACGAGGCCTATCAGCGTGTTCAAGGACGCAATCCCGACGGCACGCGCAACGAGGCGTATCCCGTCTACCTGGATGTCACGAACCTCATCACGCGTACGCTGATCGGACACTACACGGCCGATGGCGATTCGCCGTGTTCGGTTTGGGGAGGTCGTCCGAACAACTATTTTGCCATCTGGGACCACACGGCCAATTCGACAGGTTTCAAGTGGTTCTGCCACGACGGCGAACATGCCCTCGGCATGGGCGTCGTACACGGGGCGGGTGAAGTCGAGTCGAATCCGGTCGGCTGGGGCGTCTATTCGGGACTCGGCAACTTTAATTCTCACTGGCTCAATGCGCGGTTGATGCAGAACGCCGAATACCGACAGGTGTTCGCCGATCTTTTCTACCGTCACTTTTTCCGCGACGGGGCGATGTCCATGACGAACAACATCCGTCGCTTCCGCGCGCGCATGGCGGAGATCGACGACGTCATCGTGTGCGAAGCCGCCCGGTGGGGGCGTGCGGGACAGACGTACGCGACCTGGACGACGGCCTGCGAGTACATCATCTCGAATTTCATTGAACGGCGGTTGCCGTATCTGCTGTCCCATTATCGTGCAGCTGGTTGGTATCCGTCCATCGATGCGCCGAAACTCAATCTTGTCGAGGAGGGCGCACGGGCCGAACTCGTTTCCACTGCGGGTGCGACGATCTACTATGCGTGCGCGGGAACCGATCCGCGACTCTGGGGTGGTACGGTCAATGCCGACGCCACGGCGTATACGGCACCGCTGGCGACGACTCGGACTGGGTTCACCGTCTGGGCACGTGCCCGTTCGTCGTCCGGCGAATGGAGCGCCTTGGCGGAAATCGAGGTGCCCGGTTACCAGCCGGTCGAACTCGTCGCGAAAATGAATGAAGAGGAATCGCAACTGGAAATCGCCTATGCGCATCTTCCCCGCGCCGCGCATCTGTTTTTGGCCTGGGGGGCGTCCGACCAAGGCGCATCGTTGACCAATTGGTCGACACGCGTCGATCTTGGTGAAGTCGCCGCCGGTTCGGGCGCGTGTCGTGTCGGCGCGCCTGCGGGATACGATCCGAACAGTCCGCTCTGCGCGTACGTACGGTGTTTCCTCGCGGTCGAGACGGTCGTCGGCGGATACGAGTCGCTCGCGTATGTTCGTGGCGATGGGTCCCAGCGTGTCCCACTGGACTATTCGCCGACGGAACAGACACGCTGCCAGATCAAGTTCGCCTTCGACGTGGGCTGTGGCGGCGTGTTCGTCGGAACGGATAAAGGCAACGACAGTACGGACTGGCGCTTCTTCAGCAATAAGGACAAAGATGCGACGAAGAATACCTATCTGGATTTCCCGGCTGGTTCGGCGGCCCGTCTGCTGGCGCCGATTGTCGCCGATTCGACAACAGTTTATGATTTTGAATTTGGCAATTTCTATTTGAAAGATCTGGTGTCCAATACACTGCTGCTCCAGGGAAATGCGATCACATTCCCAAGCGACTATTCGAATGCGACCTATCTGTTCTCGACAACGTCGCAGGGAAGCTACAGTTATGGTACGGTCTATGCGCTCAAATTCTACGAAGGGCAGACGATCCGCCGTAACTATGAACCCGCACGGGACGAGGCGGGCGTGGTGTGCCTCTTTGAAACAATCGGGGCGAAGTTCTATTATCCCGTCGGCGGGGTGTTGATCGCGGGTCCCAGCCAGGGACGGGTAGGCGGTGAGTCCGTCCGGACGGAACTTGCGGCGTCGGCAGCGCTCGCTTTGGCGGGAACGCCCTGGGCAGCGGGGGAACGGACGGATCTTTCGGCCGATGTGGAGGCCTCGCTGCGGGTGGCCGAAGTGATGAGCGTGCCGGTGCTTGGCGGGCCCGATGGGGCCGAATATCTGGTTCTCACCAATCTGGATGCGACAACGGCGCTTGCGCTGGGCGGCGTGCGCGTGACGTGTACGAAGAGCGGTGACACCGTGGCGAAATGCGATTTCACATTCCCTCTGGGAACCAGCCTTGCCGCAGGCGGTTCGCTTGTCTGCACGAAAGAGGCGTTTTGGCCGGATGGCAAGATTACGGATGGTTCGGTGGATGTGTGTCTGTTCGATGCGTCCGGTAATGTGGTTCAGCATCTGTTTCTGACGACGAAGGGGTCGGATGCGTTTCGGATGTGCAACGGAAAGGGCGGGGCGTTCGTGGCGACGTCCTTTGATCGAGAGGTCCTGGACGAATCGGGGTGGCGTCCGTCGATTCCCGACATTGACGACAAGACCGTCCGTCAGGCCGTGGCCGATGCGATCGTTGCGCTGCCGTCGATCCAGAATTGGCTTGTCCAGCTTGCCGCTTCCGAGACAGGCGCGGCGGCGATTCGCGCGTTTCGCGGGTCCTCTGAGACATTGGCGCAGAGCTATCTTGTCGCGGCGTTGCCGGAAACGGAACCCGATCTTGACTTGCGGATTTCGTCGATCGCGTATGACGGGGCGGGAAATCTCGTCTTCGGCGTCGAACTCCGCCAGAAGGGCGAACTGGTGGTGCGTCCGCTCAATGGAAGATTGAAACTGGTCGCCTTCCGTGACTTGGAGGGAGAACCCGTCTCAATGACCGATCTAGGAACGGTCCTGCCCGGACCATCCGAAAAGCTTGTCGTGCCTCGTATTCCGCAGGAAGGAAAGATGTTCTATCTTCTCCGGATTGCTCCCTAAAATTCGTGGAGAAAGAACGGTCATTCGCGCAACGACATCTTCTTCGCATTGAACCGAGTTGATAAAAACGGCTGTATTTGGTAGAATGGGTGCCGTTGGAAGCCGACGGGTGCAGGTTGGACCTGGGCGCGCGGCGAAGCGATTTAACGTAAAAATAAAAGGAGCAGTTGAATGAAGACCGTAATGATGTGGGGAATGTTGGGAATGGCCTGGGTTTGCGCGGCGCAAGGTCCCGTGCGCGTCGGACCCAAGCCGTGTGATGTCGAACTGAAGGGATACGTGGGCAATTGGATGGCGCGTTATGCCGACATGTCGGTCAAGGGCAAGGACGCGGAGCAGCTCGCGATGGTCTTTGCGCGCGACAGCATGGGCAAGCTTCCGGCCTGGGCGGGCGAGTACTGGGGCAAGTGGATGACGGCGGCCGTGCCGGTGTGGCAGCTGACGGGCGATTCCGCGTTGCGCGACAAGATCAACCGTACGGTGAAGTTCATCCAGGAGTCGCAATACGACGACGGCTACATCGGTTCGCTGCCGCTTCAACGCCGCTATCGGCAGTCCGACTGGGACATCTGGTGCCGTAAGTATACCTCGCTGGGATTGCTCGCGTGGTACGACGCAACGGGCGACAAGGGCGTGCTTGAAACGGTCAAGAAGCTCTGCGACCAGCTGATGACGGAAGTGGGTCCGAAGGCGCCGCGTGCGATCGCGACGGTGGGTACGCACCACGGCTATGCGTCGATGGGTTATCTGCAGGTGGCCGCCGGTCTCTATGCGCGGACGAAGGAACAGAAGTATCTCGACTATGCGAACTACATCGTGTCGCAGATGGAAGACGGCGACCCGAAGAGCGCGCATCTGCTCTCTAACGCGCTTGCGGGCAAGGACATCGCCAGCTACTCCGAGAACAAGTCGCGTCCGTTCGCATGGGACCGTACGAACAAGTCCTATGAAATGACGACCTGTTATCTCGGCCTTGTCGAGTACTGGGCGGCGACGGGCAACGAACGCGCGCTCGCGGCGGTGAAGGCGGCGGCGGACAACATCACGCGCACGGAGCTCTCGCTGATCGGTTCGGGTTCGACTTGCGAATACTGGTATCACGGCGCCGCGAAACAGACGAAGATGGCGCGCTGCCAGAATGAGGGCTGTACGACGATCCTGTGGATGCATCTCTGCCGGGCGCTGTTGAAGGCGACGGGCGAGGCGCGCTGGGCGGATGAGTTCGAGCGCACGTTCTACAATGCGTTTCTCGCGTCCATCAAGCCGGACTGCACGCGCTTCTCGATGTACTTCCCGCTGGCGGGTCACCGTGGCGAGGGTCCGAACCAGTGCAATCTGCCGACGCACTGCTGCAACGAGAACGGTCCGCGCGGGCTGGCCTGCCTGCTCGACACGATCCTGCTCGCCGAGCCGGGCGTCGTTTCCGTGACGCAGTACATGCCGGGACGCGCGGCGATCGCCTGCGGCGACAACAAGGTGGAAATCGTCCAGCAGACGGACTATCCGGCGAGCGGCAAGGTGAAGCTGGTGGTGAATCCGTCGAAGCCGGGACGCTTCACGCTGCGTGTGCGCGTGCCGTCGTGGGTGACCACCGAACCGACGGGCTGGAAGGACATCGTGCGCGACTGGAAGCGGGGCGACGAAGTGGTGCTCGACTGGCCGATCAAGGCGAAGGTCCACCGGCAGGAAGGGCATCTCGCCTATACGTGGGGGCCGCTCGCGCTTGCGCGCGACTCGCGCTACAACGACGGCGATACGGACGACACGATCCAGCTGACCGGCGAGCTGCGCATCGACAAGGCGCCGCATCCGGGCCGCTGGCTCTCGTTTGTGCAGACCGCGAACTCGCTCGGTTCGCTCAACATGTACACGGGCGAACGGAAGCCGGTCGGAGTCCATTTCTGCGATTTCGCTTCGGCCGGCAACGAGTGGAAGCCGGCCAACCGCTATCGCGTCTGGATTCCGCAGCTGACCGACTGATTCGTCAGTTCGTGGCGCGCAGGATGAGGCCCTTGAGGTAGAGTCCTTCGGGGAAGGTGAGCGCCACGGGATGGTCGCCCGTCGCCTGACGGGTGCGGGCGACGATCTGGAAGTCACGCTTCGCGTCGAAGGCGGCTTCGGCGCAGACCTTGTCGAAGAGGTCGCGCGTCATTGCGCCGGAGCACGAGAACGTGGCCAGGATGCCGTTGGAACGCAACAGCTTCATCGCGAGGAGGTTGATGTCCTTATAGCCGCGCGTGGCGCGCATCAGACCGGCTTTCGTGTCCGCGAATTTCGGCGGATCGAGCACGATGAGATCGAAGGAGCGGCCCTGGTCGCGATAGAGGCGCAGCTGCTTGAACACGTCGGCCTCGACAAAGTCCGAGACCGTGTCGGTGCCAGGTGTCAGTTCAGTATTGCGTTGGGCGAGCGCAAGCGCATCCTTCGAGACGTCGAGGTGCGTGACCGACTTGGCGCCGGCTGCGCGGGCGGCGAGTCCGAAGCCGCCCGTGTAGGAAAAGCAATTGAGCATATCCGCGTCTCGGGCGAAGGACCCGACGACGGCGCGCGCGTCGCGTTGGTCGAGATAGAAGCCGGTCTTGTGTCCACGACGCACATCGACGAGATAGCGGATGGCGCCCTCGTGGATCGGGATGAGGTCCGGCGGTTCCTCGCCCGCGAGTCGGCCGACTTCACCGGGGGCGACTTCTTCTCCGCGCGCCCGCAGACCTTCGCGCACGCGCGCATCGACGTCGCTGCGGTTGAAGACGCCGCGGCAGTTCGGGACGTGCTTCATAAAGGCGTCGACGAGCGTCTGCTTCCAGAATTCGGCTCCGGTGCTCGCGAGCTGCACGACGACGAAACCGTCATAGTAGTCGGCCGTCACGCCGGGGAGCCCGTCATTCTCGGCGTTGACGAGACGGAATGCGTTTGTTTCATTCGCGGTCCAGAAGGGGGCGCGACGCGCAACGGACGCCGCCACAAGGCCGTCGACAAAATCGGCGTCCGGCACGTCCGACGCCTTGAAGCTGAGCATGCGGACCCGGATCTGGCTCGCCGGCGAATAAGACCCATAGCCAATCGTCTCGCCCCTGGCGTTGGCGACGGCGACGGTTTCGCCCATCCGGGGTTCGCCTTCGACCTCCTTGATGGCCCCCGAGAAAATCCAGGGATGGTGATGGATCGTGGCGTAGTCCCGCTTGAAATTGAGAATGACTTTTTTCATAGGCGAATAGTATACCATATCTTGCGAAAGGTGACTTGTATTCAATTTTATGATATAATGGACCGAAAAACAACGAGGTGGCAAATGAAATTTAAGTCGATTCTCTTCAGTCTACTGGCAAGCGTGGTCGGTCTGTCCGCGTTTGGCGGGCGTGCAAACTATGCCCAGCCGAACTATGACAAGGGCAAAATCGCGCCGTACACATTGGAAGATCCGCTGACGTTCGTCGACGGTACGAAGGTGAAGACGCCGGCCGACTGGGAGCGCCGCCGTCAGGAAATCCTCGACATCTTCGCGAAGAACATGTTCGGTCAGCCGCCGCCCGCGCCTGAGGCGGTCGTCTTCGAGAAATTCGACGAAGGCGTGATGATCGGCGGTTTCGGCATTCGCCGGCAGTACCGCATGTGGTTCAAGAAGGACAAGACGGGTCCGAGCATCGACTGGCTCGTGCTGTCGCCGCGTTATGCGAAAAAGCCCGCGACGCCGATCCTCTTCCTCAATTACAGCGGCAACCACGAGCTGATCCGCGATCCGAAGGTGAGCATCCCCAAGATGTGGCGGCTGTTCCACGCCCAGTACAAGCCCGAGGAGCTGCGGGGCATCTACGACGGCCACCATGCCGACAAGAAGGACATCAATCCTGCCGAATTCATGTTCCCGGCCGATGGACTGCTCGCCCGCGGCTATGCGGTGGTGACGGCGTGCTATGCGCAGGTTTCGCCGGATGCGGCGCGTCCCACGAAGGATCCGGCGACCGGCGAGACGATGACGGCCTGGCAGGGGGTGTTCGACCTCTGGCCGGCGCGTGATCCGAAGCGGACCGACAATACGACGTCGATCGGCGCGTGGGCGTGGGCGTTGTCGCGCGGACTCGACCTCGTCGAGCAGATTCCCGGCCTCGATGCGAAGCACGCGATTGCCGCCGGCTACTCGCGTCTGGGCAAGACGGCGCTTGTGGCCGCTGCGCGCGATACGCGCTTTGCGGCGTGCGTGCCGAATCAGACGGGCGGTGGCGGCTGCCCTCTCGCGAAGCGCGACTACGGTGAAAACATCGGAACCGAAATGCGTTCGTTCCCGCACTGGTATTGTCCCGCCTACAAGAAGTTCGAGAAGGATCCTGCCAAGCTGCTCACGTTCGACCAGCATCTGCTGATCGCGGCAATCGCACCGCGCAAGTTCTTCTGCCAGGGCTTCGATGTGCCCTGGTTTGACACGGAAGGCGAGTATCTGGCGATCAAGGCGGCGTCGCCTGCATGGACGTTCCTGGGCAAGCAGGGACTGCCCGACAAGCCGTATCCGGCGGATTTCGAGACGTCGTGCATCGGCGAGGACGTGGCCTACGTGCGCCGTCCGGAAGGACACGGCTATGCCGCGCACGACTGGATGTGGTTGATGGATTTCTGCGATTCGCTTCGCAAGTAGAGGAACACGCAGCATGTACGATCTCGTGATCATTGGAAGCGGCCCTGCGGGGCTGACAGCGGCCATCTATGCGGCGCGCGCGAATCTGCGTCCGCTCGTCATCGAGGGAATGCAGGCCGGCGGACAGCTCATCCAGACGGCGGAAGTGGAGAACTTCCCCGGATTCGTCGAACCCGTCGGCGGCGCGGCGTTGATGGAGTCGATGCGCAAGCAGGCCGAGCGCTGTGGCGTTTCGTTCGTGATGGACGAGATTCAGAGCGTCGATTTTGCCGGCGAGGTGAAGAAGCTTGCGACGATGATGAACGGCACGCTCGAGGCGAAGGCGGTGATCGTGTGTACGGGTGCGGCCGCGCGTTGGACGAATCTGCCGGGCGAGCGGAAATACCGGAATCGCGGGATCAGCGCCTGCGCGACGTGTGACGGGGCGTTCTACAAGGGCAAGGATGTCGTGGTGATCGGCGGCGGCGACACGGCGATGGCCGATGCGCTCTACCTTGCGCGGCTCTGCGCGTCCGTCACGGTCGTCCATCGGCGCGACCAGTTCAGGGCGTCGAAAGTGTTGGGCGATCGCGTGCTGTCGACGGCGAACATCAAGGTCGAATGGAACACCGTGGTGGACGAATTCCTCGGCGACGGAAAGCGTCTGACGGGACTTCGTCTCAAGAATGTCCAGACGGGTGAACTGCACGACTGTCTTGCGTCGGGTGCGTTCGTGGCGATCGGACATGATCCCACGACGGCATTCCTTGCCGACCAGGTTGCGCGCGACGCGGCGGGCTATGTGGTCGTCGACCGGCAGCAGCGTACGTCCGTTCCTGGCGTTTTTGCCGCCGGCGACTGTGCGGATCCGTTCTACAAGCAGGCGGTCATTGCGGCGGGTGCCGGTGCGGTGGCGGCTCTGGAGGCGGAGAGCTTTTTGAGTGTTTGAATGTTCGAATGTTTGAATGTTTGAGTGAGGGAGTGTTCGAATGTTTGAATGCTCGAATATTTGAATGTTTGAGTGAGAAAGTGTTAGAGGAATGGACAAGACTGATCCATACGAGATAACCCGTGCGATCGCGGACCTGAAGATGTGGGAACAGGCCGCACGGCATAATTGGGCGCTCGTGCCGCAGACGAGCGATCTGCCGTATATTGCCACGGCGATGGCGGAAAAGCCGGCGAGTCCCGTCGAGGGACGCTTGATGCTGTTTCCCGGCCTGAACGTGTTTCGCGACTATGTGCTCTCGCGTCAGATCAGCGATTTCGGCGTGTATATGAGTCCGCTTGACTTCCCGCACTTCGAGGCGGTGGGGTTGCGCAACGGAAACGTCGAACTGTTCAACTACCGGTCCGGTTACGTGCCCCAGCCGCCGACGAGCGAGCAGCGCGCGTTTTTTGCGCCGATTCTCTATGAGTGCTATGGTTTCCTGCTGCGTTTAAGCGAGAAGCCCGATTTGCCGTTGACGTACCTCGAAAAGAAGGCGATGTTCGCCCGCAAGGAAGTGCTGCCGGACAATTGGATCGACGGTCCTCTGATGCTGCCCAAAGAAGAAGTGGTGCAGATGCAGGAACGTATTTCGCTGCAGAAGGACGACTGTGCGAAAGCGAAAGAGCTGCCGGTGTTCCCGAAGGAAGTGTGGGAGGTCGACTATGTTCTCGTGCCGTCCTATCACACGCCGCCGCCGGATTCGCGTTTCCTCTATATTTTTGTGGCAGTCAATCAGGCGACCGGCGAGCGAATGGTGTGGCAGCGACTTTCCGTCGATGGCAAGGAAAATGGTCTTCTGCGTTTGTGGGAAGGTCATGCCCAGCGCTTGCTCACGGCCATTCTCGGGGTGGGACGCGTCCCCGGTGAAATCCATGTGCGGTCGCGTCGGATGACGCGCTTCCTACGACCCCTCGGCATGCAGCTGCCGTTCAAGATCGTGCAGCATGCGAAGTTGCCGCAGCTCGAATCAGTTCTGACGACGGCCATTCAAGAACGAAAGGTCTAAACGATGTTTGATTTGAATCGAAATATTCCGCTCTTGCTCTCGCTGGTTTTCATGGCGGGAGGACTCTTCGTCCTCAGTTGGAGCGCCGACAAGTTCGTCGATGCCGCCGCAAAACTTGCGCGAGCTTTCGGCGTGTCGCCGTTGATTGTCGGTATGGTGATCATCGGTTTCGGCACCAGTGCGCCAGAGCTCGCGGTGTCCGTCCTCTCGGGATTGGCCGACAAGGCGGACATTTCGCTTGGCAATGCCTACGGTTCGTGTACGTTCAATGTCGCCGCGATTCTCGGTATTGCGGCGCTGGTGTGTCCAATCAAGGTCAAGACGTCGCTCTGCTATATTGGCGTGCCGATCCTTATGGGCGTGACCGCGCTGTCGTATTTCCTGGTGAAGGACATGGCCTTTTCCCGGCAGAACGGCATCATTCTATTGATTGCCTTTGCGATCATCATGCCGTTGTATTGCTGGTTTGATCAGATGAAGGGCAAGAAGAATACTTCGGAAACTGCGGATGTACCTGTCGTGGTGCCGACCCGGCCGAAGGCGAAGCCGATGGATTTCGTGTGGCTTCTGCTGGGACTTGTGCTGCTCGTCTGCTCGTCGCATGTGCTGGTGTGGGGATGCGTGGACTTCGCGCGCGACGTTCTGGGCGTGTCGCCGCTCTTGATCGGACTCACCGTGGTCGCGGCGGGGACCTCCTTGCCGGAACTCGCGAGCGCCATTGCCTCGGCGCGCCGTCACGAGCATGAATTTGTGATTGGCAATATCGTCGGGTCGAACCTCTTCAACATGCTGGCGGTCGTCGGCATCTCGGGAACGCTTGCGCCGTTCAAGGGATACAGCCCGTACATTGTTTCCCGCGATCTGCCGATGATGGCGCTTGTTGCGTTGTCCATCGCGCTCTTCGGAATCAACTGGCGTCGTCCTTTGCAGGCGGGTCGCATCTGGCGATGGGAGGGCGCTCTCTGGATCTTCGGTTTTCTTGCCTACCTGACGGTGATGATTCTGCAGGAGACCGGACACTGGGGCAAGTGAACGTCGACGAGCAAAGTGGATGTTGAGTCGTAAAGTCTGGAGGAACGAGGATGCGTAAAGGAATCATTCTAGCCGGTGGCGCGGGGACGCGCCTGCACCCGTTGACGCGGGTCGTGTCGAAGCAACTGCTGCCGGTCTATGACAAGCCGATGGTCTTCTACCCGTTGTCCACGCTGATGCTGGCGGGGATCCGCGAGGTGCTGATCATTTCGACGCCGCAAGACCTGCCGAACTTCGAGCGTTTGCTGGGCGATGGGTCCGACCTTGGAATGAAGTTCTCCTATCAGGTGCAGGAAGTGCCGAACGGGTTGGCGCAGGCGTTTGTGCTGGGACGCGACTTCCTGGGCGACGACGACGCCTGTCTTGTGTTGGGCGACAACATCTTCTACGGGGCGGAACTGCCGCATCTCCTGAAGGAGGCCAATGCGGCGAAGGAGCCGACGGTGTTCGGCTACCGGGTGGCCGATCCGGAGCGCTATGGCGTTGTTTCGTTCGGTGCGGATGGACGCGCCGAGACGATCGAAGAGAAGCCGGCGCATCCGAAATCCAATTATGCGGTCGTTGGACTCTACTTCTACCCGAACGACGTGGTGAAGATCGCGAGCGAACTCAAACCGTCCGCGCGCGGCGAATATGAAATCACCGATGTGAATCGTGAATACCTGCGGCAGGGACGCTTGCGCGTGAAGCAGATGAGCCGCGGTTTCGCCTGGCTCGACACGGGAACGCACCAGTCGCTCGCGGATGCGACGAACTTCGTGCGCGCGATCGTCGAACGCCAGGGATTGCAGCTCTCGTGCATCGAGGAGATCGCGTGGAATCGTGGATGGATCACGGACGACCAGTTGCGTAAACTGGCCGATGGGTACGGAAAGTCGTCCTACGGACTCTATCTACGGCAACTGGTCGGGTGAATGCCATGAAGATTCTCATCACAGGTGGAAATGGCATGCTGGGGCGGACGTTGCAGAAGCGTCTCGCCGAGCACGAGTTGTATGTGGCCGACTTGCCGGAGATGGATATCCTCGAGGAGCAAGACTTGACGACCTATGCGAAGGGACTCTCCCCCGATGTGATCATCCACTGTGCGGCGATGACGCGTGTGGACGATTGCGAGGCGAATCAGGAACTTGCCTTCCGTTTGAACGGCATGGGCAGTGCGAATGTCGCCAAGGCGGCGCAGGCGTGCGGTGCGCGGTTGATCGCGATTTCCACGGACTACGTGTTCTCGGGCTTCAAGCCGGGCGAGTATCCGGCGTTCGGTCCGAGTTCGTCCGAGGGGTATCTTGAGACCGACCAGCCCTTGCCGGCTACCGTGTACGGCAAGAGCAAACTCGCCGGCGAGCGTTCGATGCTCGACATTCTTCCGACGGCGACCATCGTGCGGATTGCATGGCTGTACGGTGCGGGAGGACCAAGCTTTGTGCATACGATGGCGAAGCTCGGTGCGCAAGTCGGCGAGCCGCTCAAGGTCGTGGACGATCAGCGCGGCAATCCGACCTCGACGACGGCGGTGGCGAATCTGATTGCGTTTCTGCTCGTTCATCCGGAGGTCCAGGGAATCGTACATGGTACGTGCACGGGAATCTGCAGCTGGTATGATCTGACGATGGAACTGTTCAGCTTGCTGGGATCGGTGCGTCCGGTCGTGCGTTGTACGACCGCGGAGTTCCCGCGTCCGGCGCCGCGCCCCGCGTTTTCCGCGCTGGCCAAGGGCGTGCTCGGAAAAATCGGGTACGAGATGCCGGATTGGAAAACCGCCCTGCGCGAATTCGTTTCCACTGAATTTAAAAATCATTCCTGACCATCTATTTGGAACTTAATACTCACTCCTTAACAATAAACAGCCTATGAAAAATCTGATCTCAATCATTGTGTTGTCCATTCTCGTTGCCGGTTGCGACGAAAAGAATGCGCGTACGGTCACCTCGCTGAGCGGAGAGGGTTGGAAGTTCACGCGCGATACGACTGAACAGGGGACGCTCGAAGCCGCCCCTGCGAAGTTCAATGACGCGGGATGGGATGCGGTCGAAGTGCCGCACGACTGGGCCATTGCGGGACCCTTCGATCCGGAAGGGGCGGGCAGCACGGGTAAACTGCCATGGAAGGGCGTGGGCTGGTATCGCCGTTCGTTTGATGTCACGCCGGGTCTCTATGCCAAGGTACAGAACGGTGCGGCCCTGTGGCTTGAATTCGACGGCGTGATGGCGGATGCGAAGGTCTACGTCAACGGACATCCGGCCGGCGGTTGGCAGTATGGCTACATGGGGTTCCGCGTGGATGCGGCGCCGTTCATTACGGTGGGGAAGAATTCGCTCGCCGTTCGGGCCGATACGCGCGACCATCGTTCACGCTGGTATCCGGGCGCCGGCATCTATCGTGATGTGCGGCTCGTGTGTGCGCCGGCGGTGCACATCCTGCCGGGGTCCGAGTTTGTGTCGACACCGGGCGTCGCAAAGGAAAGCGCGACGGTGCATATCGAGTTTGCCGTGACGAATCGTCTGTCGCAGGCGGTTGACGCGGGGGCGGGATTCCGTCTTGATTGGGGAATGAACAGCGCGCCGGAGTCGATGGTGAAGCCGGTGGCGAAGGACGGTACGCGTCGGACGATTCCCGCTCGCGGGGTCGCCACCTTCGCGTTCGATGTCGAAGTGCGCAATCCGCATTTGTGGGATGTCGAAGATCCGCAGCTCTACTCGGCGCGTCTGGGCGTTGTCACGAAGGAGGACCCCGAGTCGCCGGATGTGCGGCCGGTGCGTTTTGGCATTCGCACGATCGCCTTCCCGCCGGACGACGGTTTCCATCTCAATGGACGTCGTGTCCAAATCTACGGTGTCGATCTGCATTCGGATCTCGGTCCCTTGGGCATGGCGTTCAACCGCTCGGCGATGCGCCGTCAGCTCCGCATCATGAAGGACATGGGCGTGAACGCACTTCGCACCTCGCACAATGCGTGCGATCCGCAGGTGCTTGATCTCTGCGATGAAATGGGCATTGTGGTGTGGAACGAGTGCTTCGACAAGTGGGACGGCACGAGCGGTCGTCGCGGCGACCAGAACCTCGAAGGATATGTGGAAGAGAATCTGCGCGCTTTCGCGCAGCGCGACCGCAACCATCCTTCGGTGATCGCCTGGTCGATCGGCAACGAGATCGGTCCCGACGTGGGCAACAAGGGCAATGGCATGAGCGCGGAGCGGTTCCGCCGTTTCCGGAACGCCATCCGCGAATTCGATACGACGCGTCCTGTGGGCATTGGATGCTGCCATGCGAACGCGGTCGATTCGGGCATGTTCTCGGAACTCGACATCTCGGGCTGGAACTATGTGGCGCGCTACCTGCCGGTGCGTGCGCGCCATCCCGACAAGCCCATTCTCTATACGGAAAGCGCGTCCGCGCTGAGTTCCTACGGGTATTACGAAATGCCGCCGTCGCCGAGTAAGACGGCGTTCGCGCGCGAGGCGCACGAAGTGGGGTCCTACGATCATAACGCGGCCCCGTGGAGCGACATCCCCGACTGGGAGTTCATGCGAATGGAACGCGACCGCTATGTGGGCGGCGAGTTCGTGTGGACGGGCATTGACTACCTCGGGGAGCCGACGCCGTACGTGCACAGCATGATGAAGGGCATGCCGAACCGCGAGCTGGCGCGCAGTTCGTATTTCGGCATCTGCGACCTGATGGGCCTTCCGAAGGACCGCTATTACCTCTATCGTTCGCTGTGGAACAAGAAGGCGCATACGATTCACATCCTGCCGCATTGGAACTGGGCGGGACGCGAAGGGAAGAACGTACCGGTCTATGTCTATACGGACGGCGACTCGGCGGAACTCTTCCTCAATGGTAAGTCGCTCGGCAAGCGGGTGAAGGGCGTGCGTCAGCAACCGAAGAACTTTGCCCAGGGCAAGACCTATACGTGCAGCTCGGAACAGAATGACGCGAATGGCAGGAACCTTGCCGTGTTTGTCGCCGATGGCGACAAGGAAACGCGCTGGTGTGCGAAGGACGGTCGTAGGGGTGAATGGGTTCAGGTGGATCTCGGTCAGAAGACGAACTTCCGCATGGTGGCCGTGACGGGCGAGCGCGGTGACGACCACTATGGTTGGACGATCAAGGTTTCCGATGATGGTCAGACGTGGCGCGACTATACGAAGAAGGCGCTTGGAAAGATGCAGGCGTACGAGATCAAGTCCGAGTCGGCGCGTTATGTGCGCCTCGTCATCGATCAGCTCAAGGAAGGCTCGTGGGCCTCGGTGAGCGAGCTGTTCGTTTCCGACGCGGTTGAAGCCTACCAGCTGAATCCGTACTACGCGCTGTGCGACGACTATCGTCTGCGCTGGTTCAATGTGCCGTATCAGCCGGGCGAGCTGAAGGTCGTCGCCTACAAGCAGGGCGAAGTCATCGGCGAAAAGACGATGCGGACAGCGGAAAAGCCCGTAGCGGTCAAGCTGACGGCGGAACCGCTGCCGATGATGAAGATGAACGAACTGGCGTTCGTCGAGGTCGATCTCGTCGATGCGAAGGGTACGCGCGATCCGCTGGCGACAAATCGTGTGAACTTCAAGTTGACGGGGCCTGGCGAGATTGTCGCCGTGGGCAATGGCAATCCGCGTGGATACGATTCCTTCAAGAAGACCGATTCGCATCCGCTCTACTATGGCAAGGCCGTTGTGGTCGTGCGCCGGAAGAAGACGGCCGCGTCGGCGGATGAGGAGGGCTCCATTTCCCTCACGGCATCCGTGGACGGTCTGAAGTCCGCCACGGTGACCTGGGATGCCCTTGGCCTTCCGAAAAAATGAGGTGTAGTATCCGCGATTTTTTTGCCTACTCCTTTGAGGAGGCTTTGCACTCAAGATGAAAGGAAAGAGAGAATTCATGAAAAATCTGATGATGACCTTTGCGTTTGCGCCGCTGATGCTGGTGGCGGCTCCGCTGACGCTCGTTTCGCCGCAGAATGGTGCGACGGTTCCGACGCTTTCGGATGGACAGAAAGCCTACCTGACGATGCCGCGTAAAGAGCGTGTCGCCTATTTCGCCAATCACGCCAAGCGCCAGGAGATGAAGGCGCTCGGCTATTATCCGCAGCCGATTACGCTGGCGTGGAAGGATGGCGCCGCCGGGGCGAACTACAAGGTCGTCGTGAAGCGTTTGCCGGATGGCAAGGTGTTCTTTACGAGCGAAGGGACGAACACGTCGGTGAAGGTCGACAACCTTGAAATCGCCCGTACCTACGAGTGGTCGGTGACGGGCGGAGGCGAACTGACGGCGAAGTTTTCGACGGAGGACATGGCGCCGCGGTTGATCCGCGTGCCGGATGTGCCGAACGTGCGCGACCTGGGTGGTCGTATCGGCCTCAACGGTCGCCGTGTGAAGCAGGGGCGTGTCATCCGCACGGCGGGTCTCAACGACAATGCCAGCACCGAGTACTATACGCGCGACGAGCTGGAGAAGCTGGGCAAGATCACGCCGGCAATGTTGAAGAAGGAACAGCAGATCAAGGATCACATGGCGCGCTATCGCGGCTATCAGGCGGATCCGAAGAAATTCAACCGCGCACACAAGGGATGGCTTGCGTTTGCGAAGGGGAAGCCGTCTGCGACGGTGGCCGACTACTTCAAGTATCGTCTTGACGGCGATCAGAAGTCGCTCGACAAGGTGTTCCACGTGAAGAAGGGCCAGAAGCCCGGCAAGAACCGCATCTCGGATGTCAATCGCGACTACATGCTGAAGGAGCTGGGGATCAAGAGCGACATCGATCTGCGCAGCGACGGCGAATGCTACGGCATGACCGGTTCGCCGCTCGGGCCGACGGTGACGTGGTTCCATTATTCGTCTTCGGCTTACGACGGCATGCAGTCTCAGTGGGGCAAGGAGGCCTTCACGAAGGTGTTCAAGGTGTTCCTCGACGAGAAGAACTATCCGATCGACTTCCACTGCATTGCGGGACAGGACCGCACGGGAGCCGTGGCCTTCATCCTCAACGGCCTTCTGGGCGTCAAGGAAGAGGACCTCTATCTCGACTGGGAGACGACAGGCTTTTGGAACGGACACTCCTCCTTCAACCACGCGCGCCTGTTCAACAAGCTCGTCGAAGGTTTCAAGGAGAAGGTTCCGGGCGCGACATTGCACGAGAAGATCGAGAACTATGTGCTCGCACTCGGTTTCACGAAGGCCGACATCGAGAAGTTCCGTTCGCTCATGCTCGAATAGTCATCTCATTTACAAGTAACAGAAAGGGGATTAACCAAATGAAGAATCCGATTGCAGTTTGCTCCTGGTCGTACCAGAAGCCGTTGATGACGGTGGCCGAAGAGATGCGCAAGATCGACGTCAAGCACATCCATCTCGCGCTTCAGCCGTTCCTCGAAGGCGATGCGCGTCATGGCGCCGCCGAAGGTGCGCTGACGCGTGGCTATGTGGAAGGTCTGATTGATTCGGGTCGTTGGACCGTAACCGCGGCGATGCTGTCGTTCTCGTACGAGGACTACACGACGCCGGTGACGATCCGCAAGACCGGCGGCATCGTGCCGGACGACAAGTGGGACGCCAATAAGAAGCTCATCAAGCAGGCCGCGCAACTTGCGAAGCAGTTCAAGACGAAGTACCTTACGCTTCACGCGGGGTATCTCGACGAGAAGAATGCGTCGGCCGTGGAGAAGTACACCGAGCGCGTACAGTTCCTGGCGGATGCCTGTGCGGCGAATGGCTTGAAGCTGCTCCTCGAGACGGGACAGGAGACGGCCGACGATCTGATGAAGTTCCTCGGCAAGGTGAAGGGCGTCGGTGTCAATTTCGACCCCGCCAACATGCTCCTCTACGGCATGGGCGATCCCGTGGCGGCTGTCGCGAAACTGGCGCCGTGGATCGAACACGTGCACATCAAGGACGCATTTCCGTCCCCGAAGCCGGGTTTCGAATGGGGCAACGAAGTGCCCTGGGGCGATGGTAAAGCGAATGCGGCGGCGTTCCTTGCGGCGCTCGACAAGATCGGCTACAAGGGTGCGCTCGCAGTTGAACGCGAAGGCGGCAACAGCCGTACGGCCGACATTGCCCTCGCGGTCAAGCGCCTGCGTGCGATGTAATCTCGAATAGACAAGTTTGTCTCTTTTTGGTAAAATCTACTAATCAATTTTTTCACGAAAGGATAAATAGAAATGAAGAAGCTCATGCTCCTCGGTGCGGCACTTTGCGCGACGGCTGTTTTCGCCGACAAGGTTGCCATTAAGTTCGAACTCCCTCCGCCCCACATCACGGGTACGCCGAAGGAAATCAAGAGCGATAACCTCGAGCCGGATCGCGGCCCGGGCAAGCTCCGTGCGCCGATCATGGTGGAAGCCGAATATGCGAAGAAGCTCACGAACGAAGACACGAAGGTGACGACGTCCGAAGAGGCCGTGACGGGTGACAACGAGTATGTGGTGGACGGCGACAAGACGGCCGACATGACGAGCATGCTCCAGCTCCCGGGCGGACTCCAGTGGGTGCAGCTCGACCTCGGCGCCGAACACACGATCAGCGCCATCTGCGTGTGGCACGATCAGGGTGACGAGCGCGTCTATCGCGACGTGATCATGCAGATCTCGAACGACCCGAAGTTCGCCGACAAGGCGCAGGTCAAGACGGTGTTCAACAACGACCACGATGAATCGTCCAAGCTCGGTCTCGGCAAGGGTCCGGACAAGGAATATCGTGAGCGTAATGATGGCCGTCCGGTCGATGCAAAGATGACGAAGGGCCGCTATGTGCGCGTCTATTCCGCGGGTTCCACGAGCGAGCCTGTGAACAACTACATTGAAATCGAAGTCTTCGGCAAGTAAGCCACTTTGGTTGTATGTCGAACATCGCCTCAATTGCGATCGACTTCATGGGACGCGGCGGCAAGAAATTGCGGCCGCGTCTTTGTAAAGCCGTCTACGCCGCCTTTGGCGGCGCGGACGACGTGTCGTGTCTGTGCGATGCCGTGGAGTGTTTCCACAAGGCGTCGCTTGTTCACGACGATATTCAAGACGGTGATGAGACGCGCTATGGGCGCCCCACCGTGTGGAAGGAACACGGCATGGCCGTGGCGATTGCCGTTGGCGACTGGCTTGTGGCCCGCGGTTATCAGCTGATTGCCCATAGTGGATTCGCGTCTGCGGCGCAGATGCTGGCGGCCACTGTCGATAGTCATCTGAATCTCTGTGAGGGACAGGGCGACGACCTTTTGAATCCATCTGCCAATCCTCTCAAAGAGACGGTTTTTGATCCCGACGCCTACGTTTCGGTGTGTCGGCGTAAGACGGGGGAAGCGTTTGCCCTTGCAGCCCAGCTGGGTGCGTTGGCGGCCGGCGGCGATGCGGCTGCGGCACGGACGTTTGGCCTCACCTATGGTGTGCTTTTTCAAATCAACGACGATTTGACGGACGGGGCTTCTCTGGACGTCTTGGGCGCGTTGAAAAAACAATGGGAAGACGAGCTGGCGAATCTTCCCTGGACGGATGAAATCCGTCGACACTTCATTTGATTCGAGGGGAAATTCATGAAGCAACTCGTTGTGATGGCGGCCGCACTCGGCTATCAAGGTCTCGAACGACGCAAGTTGCTGCGATTGGCGGGGCTTGATTTCAAGCCTGCGACGAGCGTGTTTCCCGCTGTCACCTGTGTGGCGCAGGCGTCGTTCCGTACGGCGACGGAACCACGCGTCCACGGGATGACGTCCAACGGTTTTTATTCGCGCGTGCTGCGGAAACCGTCATTCTGGGAACAGTCGGCTTCCTTGGTGCAAGGGCCGCGCATCTGGTCTCCCGTGCGCGCGTCCGGAGCGACGGTTGGCATGTATTTCTGGCAGCAGTCCCTGGGTGAATGCGTCGACTCGGTCATTTCCCCGGCGCCGATTCACAAGCATGGGGGCGGCATGATCATGCGCAACTATGCACAGCCGCCGGAGATGGGTGAAATCCTGGATAAGACGTGCGGCACATTTCCGCTCCATCGTTATTGGGGACCGCTGGCTTCGCCCAAGGTCGGAGATGCGGTCCTGAAGAATTTTTTTGCAATGATGGAAACGCACGCGCCTGATTATGCGTTCCTCTACCTGCCGACGCTGGACTACGAGGCGCAGCGGACAGGACCGCAAGGCGCTGCAGCCGATCGGGCGTTGGCGGTTTTTGCCCGTCAGCTGGAACAGCTCGTTTCCTTTGCCTCAAAGGCAGGGGCTGCATTGACCGTGTGCGGCGACTATGAAATCACGGATGTGACCTCTGCGCCGGTGCATCCGAATGCGACATTGCGTCAGGCGGGGTATTTCAAGGTCCGTCCGGTTGCGGGTCGAGCCTATCCTGATTTCTACACGTCTCGTGCGTTTGCGATGTGCGACCACGAGGTCGCACACGTCTATGTACGTGAGCCCGAGGATGTCGCGGCGGTCGCGAAGCTGCTCGTTGAAACAGGCGACTATGCGTCTGTTGAAGTCCGTGAGGGTCAGCCCTGGGCGCACGTCTCGGCGGGCGAAATCCTGTTGGCCGCGAAAGCCGGCAGCTGGTGTGCCTATCCGTGGTGGACGCATCGCCGCGAAGCGCCCGATTGGGCGACGCACATCGACATTCACAACAAGCCGGGCTACGATCCGTGCGAACTGTTCTTCGATCGGTCGTTCCCGCCGAAGACGTGTCAGGACGATTCGCGGATCAAGGGCACGCACGGTCGGTCGTCGACCGTTGCCTGGGCTTCAACGGCTGTCGGCGTCGACGGCGCGACAATGATCGATTTGGCCGCCTCGCTGGTGCGCAGATTTGTCTTAACCTGAATGAAGGAGAAGTGAAGATGGATACAAAGACATCACGTCGTTCGTTTTTGAAACTCTGTACAGCGGTCGGTACGGCGCAGGCATTCGGTTGGACGGCCTGGGCGCAGGAACCAGCGTCCGGAGAAGTGTATCCCGGGTGGAAGCCGGGCGAAATGGACCTGCACTTCATCTACACGGGCTGCGGCGAGAACATGTTCTATCGCCTGCCGGATGGCACCGCCATTCTCAACGATACGGGTGATTTCTATCGTCCGCGCGATTTGAAGGAAGTGCCGCTCCTGCCGAACGACTCGCGCATTGGTGGCGACTGGGTGGCACGTTATCTGAAGCGCGTCTATCCTGAGTCGACGATCGACTACGCGATCTTCTCGCATTGGCATACCGACCACATTGGCCATGCGGGATTCTCGGCACCCACAACGCCTGATCGCGGCATTCGCTACCGTACGACGGCCGACGGACGTAAAATCAATGGATTCCTCTGCGTGGCCGAAGCCTTCAAGTTCCGCCGCTATATGGACCACCAATATCCGGCGCGTGGCACCTATGGTACTCATGATTTGTCGATGAAGCTGCTCGCGCCATGGGTGGAGGAACAGCGGCAGAAGGGCCTGCAGGCGGAGGCGTTCCATCCGGGCGCCCTCAACCAGATCGCGCTGCAGCGGGATCCGGCGAAGTACAAGGACCTCTTTTCGGTGCGGAACATCTGCGCGAACGGCGTGCTGTGGGATGGTCGGACCGGTACGGTCGACTATGCGGCGGAACATGTGCGGCATACGACGCGGCGTTTGACGCAGAACATGCTGTCGATGGCGTTTGTGATCCAGTATGGTAAGTTTAAATACTTCACAAGCGGCGATATCCAGAGCGACGGGTTCATCCAGAAAGACGGTACGATGTTTGATTATGAAGGTCGTATCGGCGAGTTGGTGGGACCGGTTTCGCTCTGCAAGATGAGCCATCACGGCTGTACGAACGCGATGGGGGCGAGTCTTTTGAAGGGCATTCATGCCCAGACGTATACCTCGTGCATGTGGTGTCCGAGCCAGGCGCATCCGATCGTGCTCGATCGTCTCGTCAAGGCGTCGAAGAACGCCGGCGAGCCCGCACCGCTTTTGGTGCCGAATCTTGTCTGCAGTGTCCAGGCCAAGGGACAGAAGAAATACGGCTACAAGATGGAACGTCTCGGCGCCGCGCATGTCGTGGTCAAGGTCCTGCCGGGTGGAAACGACTATCGCGTCTATCTGCTCGATGCAACCGACGAGTCGATGCGCGTGCTGGCGAAATTCGACCGTCGGGCCTAAGTTGTAACGTGAGCAACTTAAAAGGAATCGCATGAAAAAGCTGTTCTTCCGTTTCATGTTCGTCATGGCTTCGGCGACGGCATTGGCCTATACGCCGCCGGCGATCGTCTTTGACACCCCGTCGGCGAACGACCGGGGAGCGATGCTGTTGGGCGACGGTGAGGTGGGCGCAATGGCGTGGGTCACGGCCGACGGCACGCTTCACACCTACTTGCAGCGCAGCGACAGCTGGAATGAAGTGGGCGAACATGTGAAGGTCGGCGGCATCGACTACGTCTCGTGGTGTCCCGTCGACGCGGGGACCTTCCGTCAGGAGATGTCGCTCGAGCACGGCGAGTTTTCCGCAACGTGGAAGAGCGGTGGACGTCCGGTCGCGGTGTCGTATCGCGTTCAGTGGGGCGACGCCCACCTCGCGGTGTGCGCTTTCGACGGCGCGCCCGAGGTGGTGGCCACGAATGTCAACTGGCGGCTCTTCCCGGGTGGCGTGCGCGAGTTTACGGCGAAGGAGCTGCGGCGCACGGTCAACTTCAGCTATACGGAGGATGCGGGATTCAAGCAGACCTTCGCCGTTTCCGCCGACAGGTTGCTGGCGGGATACCCCCCCGTACTGAGCGGGTGGTGCCATGTGAACCGCAATTCGACTGTGGACCAGCTGTTGGCCTTCTACGACTACACGCAGGCAACTGCCGATCTCGGCAAGCCCGATCTGCTGCACAATCGCTGTTTCGGCGTGATCACGCGCACCGCGAAGGGGGCGGCGGGAAAGACGTTGTTCCTTTCGGCCATCACCTGTTTCCAGCCTTGCGCGGGCGAGGGTGAATGGACGCAGCGCACATGCGAGGTGTTGTCCGATAAGGGATGGATACTCGCCGACGAGCCGGCGCGTCGCGCTGCCCATTGGGCCGGTTGGCGCCGTTTCTGGGACCGCAGCCACATTGAGATTGCGCCTCGTTCCAACGACGGAAAGCGTACACTCTTCGAACTGCCGCATAACCGCAAGCGGCCCTTTGCCTTCGGTGTTTCCTCCGATCGTCAGTTTCCCCTCAAAGGCGCGTGTACGAAAGCGGAGCTCGCGTTCGACGGCAAGGTCGTCTTTACGGGCGCCCCCAAGGCGGGAGACGTTCTGGCCCCTGCGCCCGCCAATGTGAAAAACGCCTTGCGGTTCGACTGCGAATTCACGCTGTCCACCGTTAAGCCTCCGCAGCGATTGCTGGACAACATCACGAGTGGCGGGTCCGACGGTCTGCTCGTCGATGTGCTAGATGGTCGGTTGCGGGTCATTCTTGGCCGGCGCACGCTCCGCCATGCCACAACGATGGTTGCCGGTCAACCGACGACGGTGGCGGTGGAAATCTCGCCGTATGGGGAGGTCGCCGCCACGGTCAATGGCGTGCGAGAGGACTATCCGGGTCCGCAGGCGACGCCTGCCGAAGAGTGCAAGGCGGTCAATCTCGCTTGGGCCGCGCAGCGGTTCATGACGCGGTGCGCGGGCACGGGCCAGCTGCCGATCCGCTTCAATGGGTCCTTGTTCCTCATGAACGAGAAGGGCAATCCCGATTATCGTCCGTGGGGACACGGCTTCTGGTGGCAGAACACGCGTTTGCCGTATTATCCGTTGTTCGCGGCGGGCGATCTCGAGATGCTGGATCCTCTATTTCGGCTGTACAACTACAATCTGCTCGAGTTCCTCAAGCGGCGCACCCGCCGCTACCTCAAACACGGCGGCGCGTTCTTCCCCGAATGCATGCAGCCCTGGGGTGACCATTTCGTCGGTTGCTACGGTACGCGTGCGTTCAAGGACCGTACGGACAAGCTTCAAGAGTCGGGCTGGCACAAGTATGAATGGGTGGGGCAGCTTGAACTGTCGCTGATGATGCTCGATTATGCCGCCTACCAGGATGATCCGGTCTGGTTCAAGGACCGTGCGTTGCCGGCAATCCGCGAATTTGTCCGCTACTTCGACGAACACTACCGCCTGACGGCGGACGGACGCTACGATTGGCAGCCGTCGCAGGCGACCGAGACTTGGTGGCAGTGCACCGACTCGATGCCCGAAGTGGCCGGACTCACGCGCATCACCGAACGCCTTCTTGCCTTGCCGTCCAAGGTCGTCGGCGCCGAGGACCGTGCGCTTTTCACGCGCATTCGCACACGCATTCCCGAGTTGCCCACGCGTCCGCTCAAGGATGGACGCTGCGCTTTTGCACCGGCTCGCAAGTACGCGAAAAAGTGCAATTGCGAACATCCCGAGATGTACTGCATTTTCCCGTTCCGACTCTGTTCATTCGAGAAGCCGAACGCCGAGCAGGGACGCGCCACCTACGAAGTGCGGACCGACCGTCTTTTCCACGGTTGGTCGCAGGAGGAGCTCTTTGCCTGCTACTTGGGCATGGCGGAAGAGGCGCGCAAACATTTTGTCAACCGCGTGCTGACGCATGTGCAGAAGAAGTTCCGTTGGCCGGCCTATTGGGGTCCGAACTTCAACTGCTGTCCCGATGGCGATGAAGGGGCGAATGTGCAGAACACCCTGCAGTCGATGCTGATGCAGGTCGACGGCGACAAGATCTTCCTTTTGCCCGCGTGGCCGAAGGACTGGAACGGTTCCTTCAAGCTGCATGCGCCGCATCGGACCGTCCTTGAGGGCCGCATCGAAAACGGCCAGGTCAAGGACCTGGTCGTCACGCCGGCCAGCCGCCGTGCCGACGTGCAAATCAAATCGCTTTAATCAAACCTGAAAACCGAGGAATACGAAAATGAAAAAACTGCTGTTCACTGGTATGGTCGCCCTCGCAGGGGCCGCTTTCGCCGCCAATACCATCCGCATCGACGCCGCCAAGGTCAAGTGCGCCTGTGCGCCCGATCTCTGGGGCATCTTCTTCGAGGACATCGACCTCTCGCTCGACGGCGGTGTCTATGCCGAACTTGTGCGCAACCGTTCCTTTGAGGATAATGCCGGCAAGGCGCCTGACGCGCAGAAGTACTGGAACGCTCTGGGCGGTGCGCAGCTGGCGGTGACGAATGAGAAGCCGCATTCGCAGATCAATGCGCATTCGCTGAAGGTCGTTGCGCCGGCGGGCGGTGCGGTTGCAAACGAAGGCTATTTTGGCGTTGCGGCGCGCAAGGGTATCGACTATCGTCTGTCCTTCGACGTGCGCGGCGAGGCGGGCACGCTCGAAGTGTCGCTCGAATCTCAAAACGGACAGTCCGCCACGTCGGTCGCGAAGTTCACGGCCAAGGGCGGTGAATGGAAGACCTGCAAGGCGACGTTGAAGGGCCTTGTCGACGATCCAGATGCGCGTCTCGTCTTCCGTACGACGAAGGGCGGTACCTTCTATCTCGACTGCGTGACGCTCTTCCCGAGCGACACTTATGGCAAGTCGGGACTTTTCCGCAAGGACCTGATGGAGAAGCTCGCCGGACTCAAGCCGTCCTTCGTGCGCTTCCCGGGCGGTTGCTGGGTGGAAGGCAACACGATGGCCACGGCCTATCGCTGGAAGAAGACCATCGGTTCGATCTGGGAGCGTCCGACCCAGTGGAACATCTGGGGCTATTGGTCCACCCACGGCGTCGGCTTCCACGAGTACCTGCAGATCTGCGAAGAACTCAATGCGAAGGCGCTGTTCTGCATCAACGTGGGCATGTCGCACCGCGAAATCGTGCCGATGGAGAAGATGGACGAGTTCGTGCAGGACGCGTTGGACTGCATTGAGTACGCGAACGGTCCGGTGTCCACCCGCTGGGGTGCGGAGCGCGCGAAGAACGGCCATCCCGCGCCGTTCAACCTCGCCTACCTTCAAATCGGCAATGAAAACGGCGGACCTCGTTATGAAGAGCGCTATGAACGGATGGCGAAGGCGGTCCACGCGAAGTATCCCGACATCAAGATCATCTTCGACGGACCCTGGAGCGGCCGTAAGGATAAGGATACTTGGGATGTCAACGCCCCCAAGAACTTCCGCGACGATCACTTCTATCGTTCGCCGGATTGGTTCTTCTACAATGACATGATCTACGCCAATGCGAAGGAGCGCCGCCTCGGCAAGCGCGATTTCGGCGTGTTCGTGGGCGAATATGCCGTGACCTCGGTCGGACGCCAGCATCCGTTCGGTACCTTGCGCGCTGCCATCGGTGAAGCCTGCTTCATGACCGGCATGGAAAACTGCGCCGATGTGGTGAAGCTCGCCGCCTACGCGCCGCTCTTCGCGCATGTGAAGCATCTGCGCTGGAAGCCGGACCTCATCTACGTCGCTTCGGGGTCGAGTTTCGTCAACCCCAGCTACGACGTGCAGAAGCTCTTCAGCGAAAACCGCGGCCGCGATGTGTTGACCACGGTGGTGGAGGCCGAGCCGTTGAAGGTGCAGGAAAACTGCACGTTCGGCGTGGGTACCTGGTCGGGTGCCGCCGCGTTCAAGGACTTCAAGGTCACCGACGCCACGGGGCGCGTGCTGTACGCGAATTCGTTCGCCGACGCCGAGGCGCTGAAGGGCTGGAAGGCCCAGGGCGCGGGCCAGTGGTCGGTGAAAGACGGCACGCTGGTGCAGTCCTTTGTCACGAAAAAGGAGGGTGCGATGACGTTGACCCTGGACCGCGTTTGGCCGGATGAAGCGACCTGCTCGTTCAAGGCGAAGCGTCTGGACGGTCCGGAAGGTTTCCTCGCGCTCTACGCATCGACAGGAACCGGCGTCGCCGGCAACTGGGTCAACTTCGGCGGCTGGAAGAACAAGGAACACGGCATCGAGGGCCGCAGCGCGGGCCGGCATACGCCAGGTACGATCGAATGCGACCGCTGGTACGACGTGACCGTGACGCGCAAGGGCGGCAAGGTGAGCGCGACGATCGACGGCGTGAAACTGCCCGAGGGCGGCGCGTCCAATGCCAACAAGAGTGCGTTGCTCGCGAGTGCGGTGACCTCGCCGGACGGCAAGGAAATCATCGTGAAGGTGGTCAACTTCGCGGAGCGTCCGCTCGTCGCCGACGTGGTGGTAGCGAACGCGAAGCTCGCAAACACCGCAAAGTTGACGACCTATACAGGCCCTCACGCGAACGCGAGCAACTCGTTGGAGAATCCCAACGCGCTGAAGCCGGTGACGACGACCATCGCCGTCGGCGACGGCAAGCTGCAACGCGAATTCCCGGCGCTCTCCCTCTCCGTCATCTGCATCCCGCGTCGGTGAGGAACATCAGCCCGGGGGCCGAATAAAGCCTCCGGGCATTTTACGAGGAGGAGTAAAGCGGTACTGAAACCGTTGAGTCCATCTCCCAAATAGACGCCATTCTGGCTGATCCCCAGGGGCCGCGCGCAGTCAGACGTGCGGCCCTTGGAACATTATGGACGCAGACGCTGGGTAATCGGTCCGTGAACGGTACCGTGAGGATTAGCGGGGGCGTAGGTGCGAGCGCGGATTCCAGCCGCGCCGCAAAGAATTGCAAACAATTGTCCAATGACCCGGCATTACGGCGCAGCCGGAGTCTGCCAAACGGCACCTCAACGTCAAGCCAGGAACCAGAGAGCGTTACACACCCCGACGATTACGCCGCTGACTGATTACATCTTTCACGGATAATGAGATTATGCTATAATAGTATGAAAAAAGGAATGTGTCATTTGTGTCTGAGAATCAAAGAGTAACCCCCATCGTTCCAGAGTGGAGAAACCCGGATGTCAACGAATCGTTTATTCGGGCGTGTGATGTGTTTGTCCTGCATTCATTGTTGACCGATCGAACGATGACGGTTTACGATCACGTGCAGAGTACGAACATTTTGAGTAACAAGATTCGCCTCCGCAACATCTGCGATGACGAGACGATGGTGGAAATGTAAGGAGTGGCCTTTATGATGCTTGGAGCTCTTATGGCGGCGGCGAAGTCCAAAGTGGAAATGTATTCCGCTGACAAATTGTTGCTTTGGCTTGATGGTGTTTTGAACGTCGCAAAGAATCAGACTGATTTGAACACGACGAAATGGGTGGATTTAGCCCATGAAGGTCGATATGCCTCGATCAACGAGGGGAGTGTCTCTTGGTATGATAACGGTGCGTCTTTTGATGGGCGGGCGTCGATGTCGGTTACGGATGATGATCAGTTTCGTGATGTGATCGATGCTTACAACGCGGCAGGAACGACTGGCTTTACGATTGAGTATGCGTTGACGGTTTCTGCGGGGGCGCGAATGTTTTCGGTATTGTCGGCGCACGATGTTGGGCCATTTATGGAACATGGGTTGTATGGTCGGGGGGATGGGGCGTTGATTACGGGATCATTGCCTTCAGCCGTTAATCGTTTTGAACGCATTCCCACGGATGCGTTGGTGCATT
>JAKSOY010000179.1 GCA_024405255.1 Kiritimatiellia bacterium | reverse complement strand
CATTCGAACCAAATTATGGACTGCGTCTTTCATTCAAGCAACCAAGTGGATGACAGGCGAATTGGTGGACGATGAGGGACTCGAACCCCCGACCTTGACCGTGTAAAGGTCCTGCTCTAACCAACTGAGCTAATCGTCCAAAAGCAACACCTCTTTCCACGGAGGAAAGAGGTGAGCATTATAGCAAAGCTTGCACGCGAGGACAAGTCTTACTTGCAATCTTCTGGTGGGCGCGGCGGGACTTGAACCCGCACTCTTGCGAACTGGAACCTAAATCCAGCGTGTCTGCCATTCCACCACGCGCCCGTATCAAATGTAAAATTAAAAATGAAAAATGGAAAATTCGCTTCGCCGTCTTCCCTTACTTCCCGCCTTTGATTTTTTTGAGCCATGTTGCGGCGAGCTTTTCCCAGCCATCGACATCGGTTCCGTGCTTGCGGATGCCATAGCCATGGCCGCCTTTCGCGAAGAGATGCATTTCGGCCTTCACGCCCGCACGCTTGAGCGCCGCGTAGTAGGCAAGCGAATTCTCGACCTTGCAGCCGTCGTCTTCCGTCTGTACAATGAACGCCGGCGGCGTTGTGGCGTCGACCGGGAACTTCGCCTGCAGGCGCAACGGCGTCACCGCGTCTTTCTTCACCTGCGGCACAAGCGCCCACGGATAGATCGGCAGCGAAAAATCAGGCCGGCACGAGAACTGGTCAGCCGCATCCACCGGCTCGTAGGCGCGCTGCTTGTGGTTTGTCGACACACGGCAGGTGAGATTCGCGCCCGCGCTGAACCCCATGATGCCCAACCGCGTAGGGTCCACCTTCCACTCGCCCGCCTTCGAGCGGATGAGCGACAACGCCCGCTGCGCATCCATCAGCGCCGCATCCGGCTGACCCGGACAACGGTACTTCAGCACAAACGCCGAGAATCCGATCTTATTCAGCGCCTCGGCGATTTCCACGCCTTCGTGGTTGTACGCGAGGATCGAATAGCCGCCGCCCGGACACACCAGCACGCACGGCTTCGTCCCTTCGCCCGGTGCCGGGAAGAACGCCAGCTCCGGAATGTCCACATTCGAAAGACGCACGATGCCGCCGTTCGTATCCTTCACCACATACGGCGTTGTCCCCTTCTGCGCGGGCACCTTGCCCGTCGGCCACACGGCAATCTTCTCGCCCTTCGCCAGCGCCGCATCCGCCAGTTGCCGGTCAAGGGCCGCCGATGCGCACACCGCCGTAAACGCCAAAGTCGTTGCCAACAGAATCTTCTTCATCGCTTCCTCCGAGAGTCCTTTAGCCTTACAATTACATCTTGGCGTACTCTTCCCAGCCCGCGCGCACACGCGGACCCGCCAGGAGGGCATTCGCCGTCTCGTTGTCGGTGAAACGTCCCTGCACCGGATCGAACGTCAGCGTGGGAACGGCAAGGCGCTGCGCGATCGCGCCCAACGCAAGAACCTGCGACAGCGGACCCGCCACGGAGAAGTCCGAATTGGCCTTCTCTTCGCCTTTCACGGCCTTGATGAAATTGAGGTAGTGTCCGCTCTTGCCGCGCGGGAAGTCCTTCATCAGGCGCTTCACCTGCGCGTCGCGCGGATCGAGTCCCACAATCGCCTGCAAGGCGGCGCCATGGCTTGTACGCGCGAACACGCGTCCGTCCTTCAAATGGAGTTCCGCGCCAAAATCCCGCCGCCGCCACTTGGCATCCGTCACCTTCTCCACCGGCGCCGGGAAGTTCCCCGCACCGTCGTACCAGGTCAGCGTACAGGCCGGCAAGCCCTCGCCCCGCGCCGGGAACGAGTAGCGGATGGTCGACGCCATCGGATACACCACCGGCGTGCGCCGGTCGTTCTTCACCGTTTCGATCTTCGTCGGCAGCCCCAGCTTCAGAAATTCATGCGCGGCGTCGAAGACGTGCGCACCCCAGTCGCCGAGCGCACCTGTGCCATACTCGAAGAAGCACCGCCAGTCGCCATTGATGAAATTGTGATTGAACGGACGCTGCGGACGCTGCGCGAGCCAGACATCCCAATTCATTTCAGGCGCCATCGGCTCTTCGTCCGGCATCTCCTTGAGCGTGCCTTTCCACTTGAACCAACGACGGTTGTTCGCGCACATGAAGGCGTCGATCTTCGTGACGTCCTTGATGAAGCCGTTTTCCACCAGTGTCTTCATCTGCCAGTAGTTCGCGTCCGAATGGCCCTGGTTGCCCATCTGCGTGACGACTTTGTGCCGCTTCGCCGCAGCCGTCATCAGCGCGACTTCCTGGAAGGTGTTGCACATCGGCTTTTCGCAGTAGACGGCCTTGCCCATCGACATCGCCAGCATCGCCGCCGGGAAATGCGAGAAGTCGGGCGTCGCCACGCACACCGCATCGATCTCCTTCCCGTGCTTCGCGAGCATCTGGCGGAAATCCTTATAACGCGGAACCTGCGGAAAATCCTTCAACACGCGCCGCGTATGCTCGGCCCCCATCTGCGTATCGCAGAACGCAACCACGTTGACAAGGTCTTTATAATAGGCGAACATGGAAAAGTCACGACCGGCCTGATTGCCGATACCGACAAAGGCCATGTTCACTTTACCGTTAGGAGACGCCGCCGACACACGAATGTTCGGAAACGCGAGAACAGCCGCCGAAGCCGCCGCCGTTCTCAGAAAATCTCGCCGTTGGATATTCATGTGAAACATTATATCACACTTCAGCCGAAGAGGCTAGTCATTCTCTTGCGCATAAATGAACTGCGCGGTGGCGGTGCAGGACTTGGAGCTGCGTACGCGCACCCAGTAGGCCGAAAACGCGCGCGGCAAGGACACGGACTTCCGGGTGTTCGCCTGCAACGCATACGTACCCGCAGTCACCCAGGTACCGCATCCGTCGATGTCGGCCTCGAGCGTCACCGTCGTCGCGGCAGATGCCGCCAGCGTCAGCTCTTTCACCTGAAAGCCGTTCATCAAATAAGGATCGCTTGCCTCGCCCGCCGTGACGGACGTCTCCTTCCACGGACCGCCCACCCCGCGCGGCGCCCCCAGCTTCCACACGTCGTCCAGGGCGCCGACTTTACACGCCCCTGCTTCGCGAACGACCAGCAGCCCCTTCCACGTGTCGTAGTCGTCAATCGCGCGCGGCGTTGCGGACACCGCCTTCACATACTTGAACCCGCCCGCCGTCACAGCCGGCAAATCATAGAAGATGCCGCCGACATGCAGCAAGTCGCGCTCGGTCGCCACTTCACGGCAGATCCGCCCGCAGGTCGCCGGCGTGTCGGACGTCAATCGGGGCAAACGCCACCGCGTCACCCGTCCCTGACCGTTACCGCCCGTCTTCTCCTCGTAGAACAGCGACGCCGCATCCGCACCGATCTTACCCGTCGGCACGGGCGCATCGTGTTCGAAAATCGCCTTCGCCTCCGGTGGCGCCGCCACGGTCAAGGCATTCGCATCCGCCGCCGTCGATGCCGAACCATAGTGGAACACGGCAAATGCATGGGACGCGTCTTCGAGCGGCACGAGCCGGATCCATTCGGCCGGACCGAGACGCGAGAGATCGTGTCCTCCCGACGGCAGTTCCGGACCCTTCGTCCAAACGCCCTCGCCCGTCACATCGAACTCAAGACGGACCCGAAGCGTCGTCCACACCCACTTCCGATCATACCCCGCAAACAAGAAAGGATCGCTCGCCCGTCCGGACACGACCGCGTCATCCGCCCACACGGCGCCATGTCCGACCCGCGGCCCCAGCGCATCCAGCTCCTCGGGCTTGAGGAACCACAGATTCGACTCGCTCGGACGCGGCTTCGCACGCCTTCCCTTCAGGTCGCGTACATTCGTGAACTCGGTCTTCGCGTGGTCGTCACACCCGCACACGATCCGCGCCCCCCATCGGCAAAAATCGCCGACGACCTTGAGGTAGGTCGCGTGCGGACGGATCCCCGCCGTCCGTTTCGGACTGAACGTCGCCGGGAATTTCCAGAACGTCCCGTGCATCGTCGCGAGGAAATCATCTCCTGTGCCGACTTCGCGGATGCGCGGCCATTCCGTATGCCAACCATGCGCGCCATCGTAACTGTGCGATCCCTTCGGCAGACGGAAATCGTGCCAGGTCTGACCGTCGTCCGTCGTCGTCAGAAGCACGCTCCGATGATCCCACCCAAGCGCCCAGATCGGATTTTTGTCCGGATGTTCGTTGCCGTAGATGCCATCGCGCGTCGTCACTTCCGTGAACTGGTTCGTGCGAATGAGCTCCCAGTTCTTCTGTCCCGGCTGCCAGCTCGCCAGACATCCGGCCGGCGTCCGCGGATCGCGCATCGCCTGCGGTGAACTCTGCCCGTTGTTCGCATAGAACACCTTGCCGAAACCGCTGCAGGTCCCCTTGCCGTGATAGCCGAACAGCGTCGATTCCTCGGCTTCGTTCCAACCCGGCGGCGGCGTGCGATGCCAGCGTTTGAACATCGCCTGGAACGCCGCGCGATTGAATCCGTCGCGAATGTAGGTGAAGGTCTTCTTCGGATCCGTGACGTCGAGTTCGTAGAGGGCCTCCTCCATGTCCGTCACATAGATCTTGTGCGCGGGATCCGTCAGATGGCGCGCGGCGCCCGTGAGACGTCCCGGCAGTCGACTGATCCACACATATTCGACGCCCCCCGTCGACGAGACCAGATAGGTGCCGATGAACAGCTTGCCCGACTCGCGATGGATGAGGCGCTCCGCATGCGTGCCGCCAACAGATTCGGGGCGGATCACACGGGAGAGATCGGGCTTGATCTCATACAGCTTGTCGCTTGACCCACACGGACAATGCGGTCCGTACGTAACCACCCACAACCGTCCGGCCCAGGGCACCACCGCCCCTGTGCCGCATTCGCCTTCCTTGTTCGTCATCGCAAGATGCGGATAGATCCCCGACACGCCAAAGGGTTCCGTCGCATCTGCACCTGCAAAAACCGGCACCAGCAACGTCGACAAAAACACAGACGGCAGAAGCCGTTTCAAAAGAGAACCAATTTGCATCTGCCGTCCTTTTACGAAAAGGTGAATGTCGCTTGAGCCGAACGAGAGACGCACCGTCTCTCATTCGGCTTTCGCTTCGACTAGTTGAGCCACGTCCAGAAGTAGGCGTAGGCGGCAACCACCAGGCCCACGACGAACGCCGAGGCGATGACATCCCACTTGTTCCACGAGGCACGGTTTTCCTTGCGGAACTTGTCGTCGAGGCACGCGAAGGTGAGGCCGTTGAGCGTCTCGGCCGTCGGCGCCGGTGCCGAAAGCGACGCACCGATCACGATGCCGAAGCTGATGACGAGCAGAATGCCCGAGAAATAGAAATCCTGGATGAAGGCATAACCATCGGGACCCGGGCAGATCGCGTTCGCGGCCAACTTGGCCATGCCCAGGATGAAGCCGACGGAAAGTCCCCAGGTCGCACCGCGAAGGTTGCAGCGCTTCCAGCAGAGGCCCAGGAGGAACACCGCGACAATCGGCGGCGCGAGGAAGCTCTGCACGGCCTGGATGTACTGGTAGAGTCCGCCACCGGCGATCGCCTTCATGATCGGCACCCAGATGAGACCCAAGACGGTCATCGCGATCGTGGTCATGCGGCCGATGGTCACGAGCTGCTGTGGCGGCGTCTGCGGCTTCAGCTTCTGATAGACGTCAACCGTGAAGAGCGTGGAGACGGAATTGAAGAGCGACGCGAGCGAGCTCATCAGCGCGGCGATCATGCCCGCGACGACGAGGCCGCGGAAGCCCACCGGCAGGAGGGACTGCACGAGCGTGGGGAACACCGTGTCGCCGTTCAGCGCCTGCGAACCCGCCTTGAGCGGAATCGCGAAGATCTGTCCGCCGCCGATCGTCACGTGGTTGTGGTGGAGGGCGAAACCGAGCATGCCCGGCACGAGGAACAGGAACACCGGCGCGAGCTTAAGGAAGCCGCCCCAGATGGCGCCGCGGCGGGCATTGGTCATGTCCTTCGCCGAGAGCGTGCGCTGGATGATGAACTGGTCGGTGCACCAGTACCAGATGCCGATCGTCACTGAGGCGACGACCACGCCGAGCCACGGGAAGGCCTTGTGCGTGAGCGAGTGCCAGAGTCCGAAGGCCTCGACATTGCCCGTGGACTTGATCGTCTGCTTCAGCACCGCCCAGCCGTCGCAGATCGAATTCGCGGCCTGACCGTCGACCTGCACGCCGGAGTGTCCGAGATAGTAGAGAGCAAAACCCGTCACCGAGAGGGTGCCGGCGAGGATGATAAACGTCTGCACGAGGTCGGTGTACACGACGGCGGTGAGTCCGCCGAAGGACGAATAGACGCCCGCGAGCACCACCGTCGTGAACGCGCCGATCCAGAACGAACCGATCGTCGTACCGCCAATGGTAATCGAGATTTCCGGCAACATCGTCTCGAAGAAGAGCGCGCCCGCGTACACGGTCACGGAGATCTTCGTCAGGACGTAAGCCGCCAGCGACACGAGCGAAAGGATCCAGCGCGCGCGAGGTCCGAACCGGCGTTCGAGAAACTCGGGCATCGTGGAGACGCCGCTCTTATAGTAGAACGGGAGGAAGACCCAGCTCATCAAAATGAGCACCCATGCGTGGAATTCCCAATGCGACTGGGAAAGGCCTGCAACCGCACCCGAACCGGCGAGACCGATCAGATGCTCGGACCCGATGTTCGCCGCGAAGATCGAGGCGCCGATCGCCAGCCACCCCACGCTACGTCCGCCCAAAAAGAAGTCGGTTGCGTTTTCCTGTTTCCGCTTCGTGAACCAGACGACGCCCGCGAGCAACGCGAAATACGCGCCAATGACCAGCCAGTCGATAATAGACATTTCTTTGATCCTCTTTTAAATTAAAGGTTAAAGGTTAAAGATTAAAGATTAAAAGTTAAAGATTACGCCCGTGATGCTTCCTTCAAGGTTAAAGGTTGAAGATTAAAGGTCATGTTCGCGCAGTCCCAACCTGTTAACTCTTTAAGCACTTCAACTCTCTAACCCTTTAATTTTTAACCTTTAACCTTTAATCTTTAATCTTTAGCCTCTCAGCTTCCAGGCGAGGTCGTTGTAGAAGAGTTCCTTCTCGAGCGACTCGACCGTGGTGTCCTTGGTGATGTGCACGAACTCGATGCCCATGATCGCGGCGAAGTCGTGCATCTGCTCGGCCGTCACGTCGTAGGTGAGCGTCGTGTGGTGCGCACCGCCGGCGGTGATCCAGCACTCGACGCCCTTCTTGAGGTCCGGCATCGCACGCCACATCACACGCGCCACCGGCAGGTTCGGCATCTTGTAGATCGGCTTGACGCATTCGATGTCCTGCACGATCAGGCGAAGACGTCCGCCCATGTCGACGAGCGAAATCACGATCGCCTTGCCCGCGCGGCCTTCGAACACGAGACGCGCCGGATCGGCCTTGCCGCCGATACCGAGCGGATGAACCTCGATCGCCGGCTTCGCCGCCGCGATCGTGGGGCACACTTCGAGCATGTGCGCGCCGAGGGAGTATTCCTTGTCCTTCGCGAGCTCGTAGGTGTAGTCTTCCATGAACGCCGTGCCGCCCTTCTGGCCTTCGGACATCTTCTTGACGATGGCCGTCATCGCGGAGACCTTCCAGTCGCCTTCGGCGCCGTAGCCGTAGCCCTGCGCCATCAGACGCTGCGACGCGAGACCCGGCAGCTGTTCCATGCCATAGAGGTCTTCGAAGGTATTCGCATACGCGGCGCAGCCTTCTTCGTCGAGGAGCTTCTTCATCGCGATCTCTTCCTTCGCCTGGTAGCGGATGGCGGCGAGGTTCTTCGTCTTGATCGTGTAGAGCTTCTTGTACTCCTTCATGAGCGCATCGACCTCGGCGTCCGTGACGGCGTCGATGTACTCGGCGAGCTTGCCCACCGGCCAGGTGTTCACCTGCCAGCCGAGCACTTCCTGCACGCCCACCTTGTCGCCTTCCGTGACCGCGACGTTACGCATGTTGTCGCCGAAGCGCATCACCTTGAGCGACTTCGAGAACGCCACGCCCACCGCCACGCGCATCCAGCTCGCGAGGCGCTCACGCACGTCGGTATCCTGCCAATGGCCCGCGATCACCTTGCGGGTCATGCGCAGACGCGCACCGATGAAGCCGTGCTCGCGGTCGCCATGCGCCGCCTGGTTGAGGTTCATGAAGTCCATGTCGATGCCCTTGTCGGGGATCGAACGGTTGTACTGCGTCGCGAGATGGCACCAGGGCTTCTGCAGAAGCTTGAGTCCGTTGAGCCACATCTTCGACGGCGAGAACGTATGGCACCAGGTGATGATACCCGCGCACTTCTCGTCGAAATTCGCCGCCTTGATCGTCTCCGTCGCCTCTTCGGCGGTCTTGACCGTCACCTTGTAGACGACCTTGCACGGGAGCTTGCCCGACTTGTTGAAGGCATCCGCCATTTCCTGCGCACGCTTCGCAACCGTTTCCAACACCTCGGGTCCATAGAGGAACTGACTTCCCACGACGAACCAGAACTCATAGTCTTTCATGCTCTTCATCTCAATTTCCTTTCAATCGAAACAGACAACGAAAATCAAAACTGTTCGCGTTCACCTTTCGCGACATACGAAATTGTATCACAACCCCTCATTTTCTGTCAATCATTAGGCGTCATGCACAAAGGGAGTGTAATCGGGTGAAAAGACAAAGTGAATGCAACCCCTCCGCGGAGCGGAGGTTGCATTCACTTTGTCGTTCGGGTCTGTTGCATTGAATCTGCCACGGACTGGGGGGGAGTTGCATTCTCTCCGCCTAGACGAAGTGACGGGGAGACCTTTCTTCTCTCGAAGAGAAAACACTGCCGTGCCGTTTTGGGATCTTCGAGCATGAGGGTGGGTCGATTCGCGCCGCATAAGTTCTTTTACCCTTGGTGTTTGCCAGCCCGCGTCTGAACGGCGTCCCTTTCCCTCACGCCGCTCTTCGCCCCTCCGCCACTTGTGTTCCGCTATCAAAATCAAACCTTCCCCGCTCTTCACCGCCCGCCCGGAAAAATGCCTTGGGAGAATTCACGCCGACCGTCGTCGTCGCAGCCAGCCGAGGAGCCGCCGCGGCGTCCGCGCCGTCCGCACCGCCGTGGGGTCCGCGAGCGCGGGGACGCAATCGGGGTCGAGCCGCAGCGCGAGCGCCGCCTCCAGCGCGACGACCGTCCCCGCGCCCTCCGCGAGGATCTCCGCCGCGCGCGCCCGAGCCGCCGGCTCGGCACGCCCTTCCGCCGCGCCGGGCAGCAGCGCGTCGGCGGGCACGGGGTCGGCCACGCCGGCGGCCTGTCGGAAGCGCTTCGCGATCGCCTTGTAGCGCATGAGCGCCGCATAGTGCGCGAAGA
>JAKSOY010000178.1 GCA_024405255.1 Kiritimatiellia bacterium | reverse complement strand
TAACCTCGCCTCATTTCCCAAGTTCGGCCGAGCGATCGGATGCGGCTTTGAGCGTGGCGGCGACAATCGCACGGAAGTCAGACGCGCGCATGACATCCATGCCGGCGGCAGTCGTTCCACCCGGGGTCGCGACACCGGAGATGAACGTCTCAAGATCGGCACCGCTCTGACGAAGATAGGCGGCTGTTCCGAGCATCGTCTGTTCGGCGAGTTGACGTGCGGCCGCCGCGGGAAGTCCCAAGGCCTCGCCGCCAGCCGCCATGGCCTGCTCCATATAGGCAAAGAAGGCGGGGCCGCTTCCGGAAAGTGCGGTGACCGCATCGAAGTTCTTCTCCGGCAGCACGACGGTCTGGCCGGCGGCATTCAGAATCTTTGCAACATTCTTCACATCGGCCGCTGTTGCGTTCTTGGCAGGGCAGATCGCGCACATGCCTTCCTTGGCACGGAGGGCGAGGTTCGGCATGACACGGACGAGACGGACGTCTTTCCCGAGTGCCTTTTTCAATGTGGCGAGCGACTTGCCGGCGGCGATGGAGACGACGAGCGTCTTGTTCGTTAAAAGAGGTTTGACGTCGGCCGCAAGCGCAGCGAGGTCCTGGGGACGCACCGCGAGGAAAATGATCGAGGCCGTCTGGGCGACCTCACGCGCGTCCGCCGTAGTGTTCACGCCGTATTTCTTTGCAAGCTCGGCAGCGCGAGCCGGAAGTTTTTCCGCCATCAGCACCGTGGCGGGGTCGAAGTTCTTGGTCTGGGCGGCGGCCGCAAGAATGCCCTCGGCCATTTTACCCGCACCGAAAAATCCTAATTTAAATTTCTTTTTCATGCCTTTATTATAGCATACTTAAGGAAGATGTGCTATAGTATAATCTAACACCGAGAGGCTGTTGTGATTAATTTAATTTAGAAGGAGCAAAATGAACAGCACGAGAAGATTCTGGTTGGTGGCGGCATGCCTGGGCGCGTTGTCCTTGAGCGGTTTGGCGAAGGCTGAGACGACATCGTGGAAGCCGAACGTGCGGTGGCGCGGTTTCAATTTGGTGGCGCGGTTCTGGACTGAAAATGCCGGCAACTGGAAGCCCTGGACCTGTTTCGCCCAAGATCCCGACGAGTTCGATTTCGAATTTATGCATGACTTCGGTTTCAACTTTGCGCGCGTGCCGATGGACTATCGTCTGTGGTGCAAGGATGGCAACCGCGACGAAATCGACGATGCCAAGGTGGCGAAGCTCGTTGATCCCTACATCGCCTGGGGCAAGAAGTGGGGCGTGCATGTGAACTTCTGCTTCTATTTTGCACCCGGCTATACGATCGCCGGCTACCAGGCGCAGCAAATGGGCGACAGCGATAAGCTTGACCTCCATTCCAATCCCGAAACGCTTGCGCGCTGCTGCAAGCACTGGGCCTATTTCGCGAAGCGCTATAAAGGCATCCCGAACGAGCAGTTGAGCTTCAATCTGATGAACGAGCCTTCGCGCGCGATGACAGAAGAAACCTACGCGCCGGTGGCGCGCAAGTTGATTGAGACGATTCATGCGATCGATCCTGACCGCTTCATTATTTCCGATGGCATCGCCACCGCGCGTCGTCCCACGATGGGCATCGTCGGGATGCCGAATGTGGGGCAGGCGTTTCGCGGCTACGAGCCGGGCTCCGTGACGCACTATCACGCAGATTGGAACGGCAGGGGTAACCTGGGTGGACAGCCGGCGCCCGTGTGGCCGCTGCGGGGACTCCAGCCGAGTGCGATGCTGTATGGTCCGAACAAAGGGGCGTGGCAAGTGCCGTTGACGCTTGAGAAGCTGCCGGCCGGCAAGTTGCATCTTCAGCTGCAGACGGTCTCGGGTACGGTAACGCTGCGTGCGGAGGCGGACGGCAAGACCGTGTGGCGCGAAATGATCGAGATGCGTCCCGACAGCCCCGACTGCGTAGGTGTTGTCTATCATACGCAGTGGTGTCTCCATCGTGGACTCTACACGAAGCCGTTTGATTTCACGTTTGAGAAGCCCGTCGGCAAGTTCTCGCTCGTCTGCGAGACGGGTGACTGGGCGGAAATCGGGTCGATCGCCTACACCGACACGGTCGGTCACACGACGAAGGTCGAACTGCAGCACGCGTGGGGCTTTCAGCCGAAGAACAATGGTTTCACTTTCCAGGGGTGGAACACCGAAGTGCCATTGCTCTGCAACTGGCTCGCCTCGAAGCAAGACCGCCGTTATTCAGATGCCGGCATGCAGTATCTCTATGAGCGGAACCAGAAGATCATCGACGACTTTACGGCAGGCGCAGGTAAGGACACGTTTGTCATGATCGGCGAATTCGGTTCTCACAACCAGGGGCCTCATCCCGTCACGCTCGACTGGATGGAAGACCACCTCAAGCTCTGGAAGGAACGCAACCTCGGTTGGGCGATGTGGAACCTGCGTGGTCCCTTCGGCGTGGTCGACAGCAAACGCGCCGACGTGAAGTACGAGGACTACAAGGGCCACAAGGTCGACCGCCGCATGCTGGACCTCCTTCGTCGGTACTAGTCGTCGTTTCGATGTGGGACATCGAACCCGCATCTAGACATCATCCCTTAAATTGTGGTAGAATATTGGGCATGGAAAAATGGTATGTTAAGAACACCCAAGGCAAGGTGTTCGGTCCGATTGACCTTGAAATGCTGAAGATGTGGGTGAAAGATGGCCGCGTGGAACCCCTCGCGGGCATCTCATCCGATTTGCAGAGCTGGCAGCTCGCGCCGCTCAAACCGGAACTTGAGATGAACTGGGTCGTGGAAAACAATCCCGGCCAGTTCTACGGTCCGACGCATCGAATGGTGCTTGATGATTTGCTGAAAGCCGGCACGCTTTCGCGCGAAGCGCGGTTCTATCAGGACGACCGCGGGGCCGGACTTGAGCGCCTTCGCCAGATGGGGGCGGCATTGTCGGAAAAAGAGGCGGAAATCTCCCGTCGCGACAAGGCCCTCTCGGAAGCGCAGAAGCTTTCGGCGAAGAAGGACCTTCAAATTGCGGCTTCGCTGAAAACGATCGCCCAGCGCGATGAACGCGTGGCCGAGGCGACGTCGTTGCTCGCCCAGCGCGATGCGCAGGTGGAAAGCCTCACGAAGGCGCTCCAGACGAAAGAAGGCGAACTGGCGCGCATGAACGCGGATCTCGCCCGCAAGCAGGCAGACCTCGAAAAGGCGCTGCTGGAAGTCAAGCGGCGTGAAGAGATGATCGCGGAAATGAAGGAAGAGCAGGCGCGTGCGAATGCGATTCACAAGCGTACCTGGACGACAGAAGTCGTCGAGCCGCAGGTGGTGCTGTCGGAAATGCCGCCGCCTGTCGCACGTCAGGCCTTCAGCCTCGGCCGTCCGAATGGCGGCGGCGTACCGGCGTCCACGTTGGCCGCGATGGAACGTCAGGCGCAGCATGAGCTTGCAAGCATGGGCGTGGATGATTTGCGCAAGTTGTTCGGTAAGCACAAGTAAGGTTTGAAAGAGGGGACGCAGACGATGGCGAATCAATGGTGGCTCCGCACGCAGGACGAGGTGTTCGGTCCTGTCACGCGCGACAATCTGCTGGAATGGGCCCAGATGGGTCGTATCCAGCCAGGCCAGGAAGTCTCGAATGATGGCGAGACCTGGCAGTCCGCGACGGATGTCGACTTCCTCGACATGCGGTGGTCGATCGACATCGGCGATGGCACACCGCGCGGTCCCTTCAATAAAAAGGCCGCCGAGTCGCTTCTGGCGAGCGGACGCCTTCCGCGCGGGAGCCGCCTGGTGGAAGTCGAACGGGAGATCGAACCCGTCGAGGATGCGGTCGCGTCCGAGACGTCCGGAGCCGAGGCGAACACGGCGGCCACGCAGGCGGCGACCGTCGAGGAGCTGCGACACCAGATTGAAACGCTGCGTATCGGCCTCAAAGCGGCCGAGACGCGTGCGGACGATGCCGAACGCAAGGCGGCGACTGCACGAAGCGAGGCGAAGACGGCGCTCAAGGCCGCCGACGTGGCGGAAGCCCGTCTTGCGGCATTGCAGACAGAGGCTGCCAAGCAGGATGCTGCGCGAGATGCGGCCTCGGCCGATCGCGAGAAGGCGCTGGAAGTTGCGCTTGTCTCAAAAGACGCCGAGCGTGCGGATGCGTTGCGCCAGAAGGATGCCGAAACCTCGGCGGCGCTTGCGGCGAGGGATGCGGCCCACGCGGCCAACCTGAAGCAGATGGAGGAAAATCTTGCCGCGCAGTTGGCAGATAAAGATGCCGCCTGTGCGGAGACGCTTCGCCAGAAAGATGTGGAAATGGCTGCCGCCCTGGCCGCGCAGGAGGCGGCCAAGGCCGAAGCCTTGAAAGCGAAGGACGACGAACGAGCGGCGGCACTTGCCGCGAAGGGCGAGGCGTGCGACGAGGCGTTGCGCCAGAAGGATGTCGATTGTGCGGCCGTCGTGCAAGCGAAGGAAACGGAGTGTGCGCATCGCCTGGCGGAGAAGGATGCGTCGTTGGCGGCGCGCGGACGCGAACTCGCGGAGAAGGACGCGAAAGTGGCATCACTGGAAGCGGCGTTGAAGGCGAAGACCGAGGCGCTCGATGCCTGCGAGGCCAAGCTCGCCGAGAACGGTACGAAGCTGGCCCAGACGGAGAAGGCGCTCGCAGATCAGAAGCTCGCAACTGATTCCGCGAAGGCGAAGGCGAAATCGGCCGCCGCGGATCTTGCACGGTTTACGACGGCGAAGGAAACGAGCGACGCGGCGTATGAGGATCGCATCAAGTCTTTGACGGACGATCTCAAGCGTTTGCCGCCGACGGCTCAGCTCGCGGCCGATGCGCAGGCTGCCGTCTATGTGATCATGAAGGAAGAGGCCGACGAGCTTGCGGCGACGATCGAAGCGGAGAATCGCGAAGCCGAAGCGTTGCGCGAATATCGTCGGAAGCGCGCCGAACGTCTGCTCTCGCGTCGTCAGGAGATCTTGCGTCGGATTGGTACGGATGCCGAGGATATGTCGCGTCGTGCGCTCAAGGAACATCCCGAGGATCCGCGTACGATGCATATGCGTCAGGAACTCGAAGCCTTGCGCCTCTTGCAGGAGAAGGGGGCCTTGGAGGCGGAACGCAAGATCCGCGATCTGGCGGCCCGTCTGCGCGACCGCGAAGGTGAGATCAAGCGTCTCACTGAGCAGTCCGCCGATGTGACGGTCATCTATCGTCAGTTGCAGGAAACGCGCGAAAAGCTGATGCATCGCGAGAAAGAATTGATGGATGAACGCCAGCGGGCCGAGGTGGAACGGCAGCAGCACGCCGCCGCGCAGCAGGCGCTCATCACGCGTCTCTCGTCGTTGGAGATGGGCATGCCGGGAACGCGCCAATCGCATGAAGCCAGCAAGGTGCGGCTCGCACCGTGGATGTCATTGAAAAAATGAAAACGCTTTCACTTGTTGTTCCGGTTTTCAATTCTCCTGATCTTGCGCGGGCCGTGCTCGCGCATCTGGATGAATTGAAACGTGCGGCGGCGGCAAGCGATTTCACGTTGGTCGAAACGATTTTCGTGGACGACGGGTCGGCGGAGCCGCTTGTACTAGAGGCCGCGCCGGAGGTTGTCGTGTTGCGTAACGAAGTCAATCGGGGGAAGGGGTTTTCCGTTCGGCGCGGTGCCTGCGCGGCAAAGGGCGCGTGGGTGCTGATGAGCGATGTCGATCTTTCCGCGCCGTTGGGCGAGTTCGCTAAACTTGCCCCTTATTCAGAGGCGTGGATCGTGAGCGGCAGTCGTTATGGCCGTCCCGGCATGCCGCTCAGGCGCAAGTTCCTTTCGTGGCTGTTCCATCAGTCCGTTCGTCTCGCCGGCGTGAAGGACATCCACGATACGCAATGCGGGTTCAAGCTCTTCCGGATGGACAAGATGCGTGCCGTTTTTGACGTTCAGCGGACCGCACGGTTCTCCTTCGATGTCGAATTGATTCGGCGTGTGCAACGTGCCGGCGGGTCCGTCGTGGAAGTGCCCGTTGAATGGCAGGGGGGCGTGCGCAGTTCGTTGCGCCTCTTCCCCGATGCGCCGCGGATGTTGTGGGATCTTTTGAAAATCACTCTGGAGAAATGATCATGCAGGACAACGAGCAACAGGAACTCGGGAACGACGATGTGGCGCGTGTTGCGTCCTTGCACGCGAAGTACGGCGAGATCCGTCGTGCCCTGTCGGAAGTCGTCGTCGGGCAGAACGAAGTGGTCGAACAGGTTCTTGTGGCGGTGTTCTCGCGTGGACACGCTTTGCTTGTCGGCGTACCGGGACTTGCGAAGACGCTGCTGGTGCGAACGCTGGCCGAGGTGCTGGATCTCGGTTTCAAGCGTGTACAGTTTACGCCGGACCTGATGCCGGCCGATATCACGGGTACCGATGTGCTCGATACCGATCCGACGAGCGGACGTCACTCGTTCCGATTCGTGAAGGGTCCGATTTTCACGAACCTGCTCTTGGCAGACGAAATCAACCGCACGCCGCCGAAAACGCAGGCTGCGTTGTTGGAGGCGATGCAGGAGCGGTCTGTCACTGTCGGTGAAAACACCTATCCGTTGGCCGCGCCGTTCTTCGTACTCGCCACGCAGAACCCGATTGAACAGGAAGGCACGTATCCGTTGCCGGAAGCGCAGCTCGACCGTTTTCTCTTCAACATCAAAGTCGATTATCCGACGTTTGACGAAGAGCGGATGATCATCCGGTCGGTGACGGGCGGTGTTGCGAAAAAGCTGCCGAAGATCCTGTCGGCCGCGGAAATCGTTGAACTGCAAGAGGTTGTCGCGCGCGTGCCGGCGGCCGATCACGTGATCGACTATGCGGCGAAACTCGTACGGGCGACGCGTCCGAAAGATTCCTCGGCGCCGGACTTCGTGCGCGAACTCGTGGCGTGGGGGGCTGGGCCTCGTGCCGGCCTCTCGTTGGTGACGGCGGGTAAGGCGCGGGCGATCCTCAATGGACGCGCCCATGTGACGACGGACGATATCAAGGCGCTTGCGTTGCCTGTGCTGCGCCATCGTCTGGCGACCACCTTCAACGCCGAGGCGGCGGGTGTGACGACCGACGATCTGATTACGCGTCTTCTGTCCGTCATTCGAATTTGAGCGGAATGTCTCTGGAAAAACAGATGCGTTGGCTTCCGGCGAAGGCACTCGAGCGCCTGGCGCGTCTTGAGTTCGTCGCGCGCGGCGCGGTGGACGGTTTTACCGCCGGACGGCATCGGTCGGTGCGGAAGGGCGCGTCGAGCGAGTTCGCCGAGCATCGTGCGTATCAGCACGGGGACGATCTGCGCAAGCTCGACTGGAAACTCGTCGCACGCCGTCAGCGACTTTATGTACGGGAGTATGTCGATGAGACGAATCTGCGTGCGACGATTGCATTGGACTGCTCGGGCTCGATGTCCTACTGCGGCGAGAAAGCGGTGAATGGGTTGTCCAAGTTCGACTATGCGCGCCATCTGGCGGCATCGCTGGCCTATTTGCTGGTGCGGCAGCAAGATGGCGCGGGGCTTGTCACGTTCGACACGGCGGTGCGCCAATACCTGCCGGCGAAGGCGACGCCGGCGCAGATCCGTCAGGTGCTCGAAGTCGTCGACGGGGCGAAGGCGGCAGGTGAGACCGATGCGGCGGCGGTCTTGCACGATGTGGCGGAACGGATCCCCCACCGCGGTGTCGTATTCGTGATCAGCGACCTTTTCGGCGATGCCGAGGAACTGCTGAAGGCGTTGCATCATTTCCGTTTCCGTCATCACGAGGTGATTCTGCTTCAGGTGTTGGCGGAGGAAGAGCGTACGTTCCCGTTTGAGGAGATGCTCGAGTTCAAAGACGCTGAAACGTCCATGCGTCTGAATGTCGATGCCGCAGCCATTCGACGGGATTATCTTGCGCGTTTCGAGACGTGGCAGGAGAAGCTTCGCCGAGGTGCCGGCGAGATGTCTGTTACGCATGAGATCCTTTCAACGGCGAGACCGTTCGACGAAGCGCTGGCAGACATCCTTGTGCGTTCTCGCGGGAAGTAGCAGATTGATTCGATTTTTTCAGTGAAGGAGTTGACGATGTTCAAAATCGGTTGTCATTTGTCGAGTGCCGGCGGTTATCTTGCGATGGGCCAGACGGCTGTTTCGATCGGGGCGAATGTGTTCCAGTTCTTTACGCGCAATCCCCGTGGGGGAGCGGCGAAGCCGATCGATCCGGCAGATGTTGCACAGTTTGCGGCGTTTGCGGCGGAAAAGGGGATTGGCCCGATCCTGGCGCACGCGCCTTATACGCTCAATGCCGCCGGTGCCGAACCGCGTGTGCGCGAGTTCGCCGAGTCCACGATGGCGGACGACTTGAAGCGTCTGTCGCAGACGCCGGGGGCGCTCTACAATTTCCATCCCGGGTCCCATGTCGGACAAGGCGCGGAGGTTGGGATCGATCTCATTGCGGGCATGTTGGCACGCATTTTCGAAAAGATGGCTCCCGAGGGGCCGATGACGACAACGGTTCTTTTGGAGACGATGTCCGGAAAGGGCAGCGAAGTTGGACGGAACTTTGACGAACTGCGTGCGATTGTCGATGCCGTCGACGCGAAACTTGCCGCGGTCGGACTTGCGGCGGCGCAGCGCCCGCGTCTGGGCGTGTGTCTCGATACCTGCCATGTGTGGGATGGCGGCTACGACATTGTGAACGATCTCGATGGCGTGCTGTCGGACTTTGACCGTGCGCTGGGACTTGACCGCCTCAAGGCGATTCACCTCAACGATTCGATGAACGTCTTCAATGCGCATAAGGATCGTCATGCGTGTCTCGGGAAGGGAAAGATCGGTCTCGACGCGCTCGCGCGTGTCATCAACCATCCGAAACTTCGCGATCTGCCGTTCTATCTTGAGACGCCGTGCGACCTTGACGGCTATCGCAACGAGATCGCCCTCTTGAAGAGCCTGCGGACCGCATGAGTTTGACGGAATTTTTATTCTTTTCAAGATTACCATTTACCGCTTGATTTTCCGTCCATTCTTTAATATAATATTAGCTCAATTTTTTACAAACACCAGGAGTACACAGAAATGGCAGCTAAAACCTTCCCGCTCGACCATGTGCGCAATTTCGGCATCATGGCCCATATCGATGGCGGCAAGACGACGACGTCCGAGCGTATCCTTTACTATTCGGGCAAGAACTACAAGATCGGCGAAGTGCATGAAGGCGCTGCGACGATGGACTTCATGGTGCAGGAGCAGGAGCGCGGCATCACGATTCAGTCCGCTGCCACGTGCGTGATGTGGGGCAACTACCGCCTCTCCCTGATCGATACCCCCGGCCACGTGGACTTCACGGCCGAGGTCGAGCGCTCGCTGCGCGTCCTTGACGGCGCGG
>JAKSOY010000177.1 GCA_024405255.1 Kiritimatiellia bacterium | reverse complement strand
GGCTGTCTGCTTGCGGGTCTTGCCGGGGTTGCGACGGCGGTGGAGCCGTACGGGGTGCTGCCGACGGAGGCGCATATGGCCTACCAGGAACGCGAGATTCTGGGTCTGGTCTGTTGGGGACCGAATGCGTTCACCGACCAGGAATGGGGATTTGGCAACGTGCCGGCTTCGCGCGTGGCGCCCGATGCGCTGGATCCCGAGCAATGGGTCGTCGCCATGAAGGCGGGCGAAATCAAGTCGGTCGTGCTGGTGGCGAAACACCACGACGGCTTCTGCCTGTGGCCTTCGAAGCTTTGTCCTGACAACTACTCGACGGCAACCGCCGCCGCGACGGCGAAGGGACGCGACATCGTGGGCGAGCTGGCTGCGGCCTGCCGCAAGCACGGACTCAAGTTCGGCGTCTACATTTCCCCGTGGGATCGCCACCAGGCCAATTACGCGACGCCGGCATACGTCGACTATTTCTTTGGACAGTGGCGCGAGGTGCTGACGAACTACGGCGAGATCTGCGAGGTGTGGCTCGACGGCGCGAATGGCGGCACGGGCTGGTATGGCGGCGTGAACGGCGACAAGGGCGAGCGGCGCTCGATTCCGAAGAACTACTATCGTCTGCTGGATCTGCTGAATATGATGCACGAACTTCAGCCGACGGCGATTGCCTTTGGCGGCGGTGGTGCCTGGTCCTCGACCTGGTGCGGCAACGAAGCGGGACATTCGCCCGTGACCTGGAAGTACGTGCGCAAGGGACACGATGGCAAAGAACATTGGGTGCCGTCGGAATGCGATACGCCGTTCCGCGGCGGCTGGTACTTCCATGCGCGTGAGCGGCCGAAATCCTTGGCGCGTCTGGTGAAGACGTACTATGAATCGGTCGGACGCGCCGCCGTGCTCGATTTCGGCATCTCGCCCGACAATCACGGTCTCATCTGTGCGGACGACGTGAAGCGTCTCAAGGAATTCGGCGACTGGGTGCGCGCCTTCAACGCCGTCGACTACGCGGCGGGGGCGAAACGCACGACGACGAATGCGGGGACGGTTTCGAACGACAAGCTCGCGCTGCCGAACGTTCAGACGGTGACGCTCAAGCTGCCGAAGCCGGTCACATTCAACACCTTCGATTTGCAGGAGGACATCCGCCTCGGCCAGCGGATCACCGCATTTGTCTTCGAGGCGAAAATCGACGGCAAATGGGTCCGCAAGTTCGAGGGAACGACGGTCGGCTACCGGCGTTTTGCCAACGTGGGGCCGATTACGACGGACGAAGTGCGCGTCGTTCTGACGGGTGAAGCCGAGCCGGTGCTCAAGACCTTTGCGCTGCGCATGGGACAGGAAATCCGCTCGGAAGAAGAAGTCAAGGAAGGGACGCTCTCGCGCATGAAGTGGCGTCCGTTCTGGGCGAGCTGCGGGACGCTCGGCGCCGTGAACAATGTCATCGACGGCGAGAAGCGGACCCTGTGGCACACGCATCTGAAGCTGGGACCGGAAGGACGCGTTCCGCCGCCTCAGGGATTTGCCATCGACTGCGGCGAACCGGTGAAGATCAACGGCTTCATCTACTGGCCGCGTCAGGATCGCTGCAAGGTCGGCGTGATCGACGCCTACCAGTTCTACACGTCGGACGACGGCAAGAACTGGACCCTGCGCAGCCAGGGTGAATTCGGGAACATCAGCGCCAACTGCATCCGTCAGCGCGTGTCCTTGCCGAGTCCTGTGACGGCCCGTTACATCAAGTTCATCGGTACGCACGCCATTGAAGGCAACACCTGCTGTTCGGCGGCCGACTTCTCGCTCTTTTAATTTCAGCTCGTCCAACGGATGGGGAGGTTCAAATGAAACGTTGCGTGTTGGCCTGTGTGGCACTGGGGTCGTTTTCGGGAGGGGTGTTGGCGTTTGATCTGGCGGGGTTGGCCGATCTCGACTTCGCCGAAGCATACGCCTTTTCGACAAATCGTGCGGCGGTGGTGGAGGCATTGCGTCCGAACACTCGACCATGGTTTGCCTATTCGATCCTGACGGCCCAGAACGACGGTCGTCTCGCGGAGGCCGACAGGCTGCTCACGGCATGGGAAAATGTCCAGGGCGCGCAGTCCTTGACGGAAAACCTGAAGGGACTGCGCGACCGGCAGGATTTCCTTGCTTGGGACGAAGCTGTGGCGAAGGGGAACGGAGCCGAGGCGCAAGCCGCGCTGCAGCTTGAGCGGGCCTGCCGTCGCATGGGGGTGGAGCCCGTTGTTCAGTCTCGTCCAGACGAGCCTGCACCGAACACGTATCCATCCGTGCTCGATCCCGCCGACGTTTCCTTTGCGGCCTTTTGGCAGGCAGGCGGAAGGCGTACTTCGTCGCTGAGGCCGGAATTCGCCTTCCTGGCCTTTCGCAACGACGAGGTTTGTCGGGATCCTCATTTCAGTTTCGATCCGGACGCTGAATTTCTTCTGCCGGATACGCCCGGATTTTTTGACGCCGTGCTCGCCTATCTGTCCGACGACAATCCGCGTCACGTCTTTTCCGATTCGGCGGCCTTTAAAACGCTCACACGAACACAGCTTGAGGCGTTGGCGAGAACCTTCGAAGGCCACGAGAAGGATGTCCGAAAGAATTCGGCGTTCATCAACGAGATGCTGTCGCGGTTGGCGCCCGGCGCCGACGACGATACGGACGATCCGCGCGTCAAACGGGCCTGGCTTGAACGGATCCTGGCGTTTGCGCGCACACTTCCTGCGGCGCGACATGACTTGCGCCATCTCGCGCGCCACAATCTGCTCGACTTGGCTCGCGCACAAGGCGACTATTCGGACGAGGACCTGTTTCTCGAGTACGTAAAGGCGGGACGCGGCATGCGTGCGGGCGCTCCGGAGAGCGTGTCGTCTTCGGCGTACAACAATGCCGCCGCCGTTCTCCGGCACGTGCCGCACGGTACGGCGCTGATTGAGGACTATCTGGCGGCCTTTCGCCGCAAAGGGAAGAATCTGCATCGTCTCTTCGGCGAATGGCTGCCGAACGACCTCCTCGACCGCGTGAGCGCCGAGACGGATCTCCTGATCGGCAAGCCCGTTGACCAGGTGAACGTGAAGTGTCTGAGCGAGGCGGCGTTCAAGGCTTTGCGCGAACGTGTAGACCTTGAATGGTCCAAGACGAATCCGCGTGTGTTTGCGGCAAATGACGCGGTGGTGCTTGACCTCGAAGTCAAGAACGTGAAAAAGCTTCAGGTGGCGATCTACGAAATGGACGCTTTTGCCGCCTGCCGGAAATACGGTAACGAGATGCCGTCTGACATCAATCTCGAGGCCTGCGTGCCGAATGTCGTGCGTACGTTCGACTACTCGCGTCTTACGCCGTTTGCCCGTCACACCGAACATCTCGATTTTCCGGAACTCGCCCTGCCGGGTCTCTATGTGATTGAATGTTCCGGTGGCGGTGTTGCCAGTCGCGCCGTTGTCCGCAAAGGACGCGTGCGACTCGTACAGACGCATGATGCGGGTGGTTACCTGTTCCGCGCGCTTGATGAGGAGGGACAGGTCGTGAAGGGAACCCGTCTGGCCCTTGACGGGACGATTTTCACTTCCAATGAAAAAGGTGAAATCGCCGTGCCTTTTGCGTCGCCTGATGCCGTGTCCAATGGAAAGGGAGAAGGCACTGGTTCTTCAGCAGCGTCCTCGACTGAGTCCGATGACGGCGAGGCGAAAGTGAAGACGGCGGTCGTGCAGGCCGGCCGTCTGGCCGACGTCATCAGCTTCCGTCACGAGCCGGAACGTTATCAACTGTTCGTCGATGACGCTTTACCGGTCGAGTCGCTCGTGGCGGGTACGCGTGCAACGGCGTTGTTCCGTCTCGTGCTTAACGTCGCGGGGCGTGCGGCCCCCTTGTCTCTCATCAAGAATCCTTGCCTCAAACTCGAGTTTCACACGGTTGACGGCAACAAGATCGTTCACACGCGAGAGAATATTGTCCTCTCGGACCACGAGGACTATGCGGCGACGTTTACGGTTCCTGATCGGTTCGCCTGGTGTTTGGCCACGTTTTCCGGTACAGTCCACGAGGTGGTACGCGATAAGGACTGCCCGATTGCGCAATCCACCTTGATTGGTGTGGGTGAGGGAGGCGTCAATGGCGTTTTGGACAACGACATTGTCGAGCAGATGTTCCTTCGTCGTGATGCGAGGGGATACTCGCTCGAATTGCGTGGACGGACGGGTGAAGCCCTGCCGGCACGCGTCGTCGCCTTCGAATTCGAGCACAGGGCTTTTGGCGCGCAGAACAAGTCGAAGAAAATGCTTCAGGCCGATGGCCGCGGCGTCATCTCGCTGGGTTCCCTTGACGACATCCGAAACCTCACGGCGACAGGTCGCGCAACGAAAAAATGGCAGCTCATCCGCCTCTTGAGTGAAAGAAGGTTACCCAACAGAACGATTGCGGAAGGGGAATCCATCGACCTTCCGCTGCGTGATCTTCTCGCGGGGGCGTGGCCCGGGGCGGGGGATCTTGCCGCGTGTGTTGGACTCTACTCGCTTGGAAAGAATTCCGTCCTTCAGGAAAGTTATTTTTCGTCTCTTTCCTATCAAGATGGGGTCCTGCACGTGGCACCTCTCCCTGCAGGTGACTATCGTCTTGAACTTCCGATGGAAACGAATTTGGGCTCTTTTGAGATCAAGGTGACAAAGACGCAGGGGCGGTGCCCCGAGTCGGGTGTGATTGCCGGACGGGTCCGCATGTTTGAGAACAAGGTCACGCCGGCGCCGCTTCGCCTTGCGACGGCGAAGGTCGAGGACGGTGTTCTGCGTGCGCGCCTTGTGAACGTCACGCCGGCCACGCGTCTTCATCTCTATGCGGCGCGGTTCGCCGGTGAACAGGAAAATCCGTTTAAGATGTTCGCAGAACCGCCCGTGCGCGATGATCCCGAAGAGTTTTCCTGTCCGATTTTAGCAACGACCTACCTGCCCGGCCAACAGCTCAGCGATCGCTTGCGGTATGTTCTTGATCGCCGCAATCAACCGCAGAGACCCGGTGTGATGCTGGCCCGGCCGTCCTTGCTTTTGAACCCCTGGCAGGTGAATGTGACATCGACATCCGCGTCACAGGAGCGTCACGGGCCGGTGCAGGCTGAATCGGCAGCTTGCCGTTCCGTCGATGCGGCAGCCGGTGTCCCCTTTGGCGGTGAAGGGGCCCGGAAGGCGGAGACGCTGATGGCGGCAACGCCCTGTTATGATTTTCTCCCGTCGCCGGCACGGTTGTATTCCAATCTTCATCCCGATCAAGAGGGGAACGTCGAATTCAAGCTTCCTTCGTCGGCGTATGACGTTCTGTACGTGTTCGCGACAGACGGGGAGACATGCGATGAAGTGCGCCTTTTTGCGGAGGCACAGTCCTTTGAACCGCGAGATCTGCGTTTGGCCTCGCACCTTGATCCGTCGCAGGTGACGGAACTCGCGCGGACTGCGACGTGTGAGGCCCAGGTGAAAAAGGAGAACGGGACCGCGACGGAAACTGGACGGGTTGTCTATTCGTCGCTCGCGACCGTGGCCGACCTTTTGAACGCCCTTGGACAAACGAACCGAGACGAGGCCTTTGACGAATTCGCTTTTGTCCGGAAATGGCCGACCTTCTCGGCCGCCGAAAAGCGCGACCTTTACGGACGGCACGCCTGTCACGAACTCGACTTCTTCCTTCACGAAAAAGATCCCGCGTTCTTCCAGGCGGTTGTGGCGCCCAATCTTGTCCACAAGCCGTTCAAGCAGTTCCTCGACCATTGGCTGCTGGGGGATGATCTCGCCGACTATGCGAAGCCGGGTGCCTATCAGTGTCTGAATGTGTTCGAACAGGTGCTGCTCGCCCGTCGCAGTCCCGCCACGGCACACGCGCTGGCTCGGAACTTGACCGATTACTGTGCTGCGCATCCTGCGCCTCCGGCGGAAGTTGACCGTCGGTTTACGATTGCCTGGGGGCAGAATCAGAAGGACGAGGAAAAGACCGAGGACCAGCTTCCCCAAACGGTCAATTCCGCCATCATCCCGGTTTCGGATTCCGTAGATATGGAACGTCTTCGTCAAGCGGAACTGATGCGGCGGCGGCAGAACGCGCGTCGCCTCTACCAGCCGCCGGAGCGGACGAAAGAATGGGTCGAGACGCATGGCTGGAAACAGCGTCACGCAGACATCTCGTCGCAGGCGATCACCGCGAATGCCTTCTGGCGTGATTATGCCGTGGCAGTTGCTGCGGGAAGCGAGAAGAAATTCCTCTCGACAAATGTCATTTGGGCGAACGGGTCTTTTGCCGAGAAGATGGCGGCGCTTGCCGTGCTGGATCTGCCGTTCGTCGAGGGGAAGGGCGGTGCGCTCGTCTTTTCGCAGACGAAACGGATGGTTGAGGGGACGGTTCCCGCGGCGGCGGGGGTGAGTGTCGTCCAGCGGTTCTACGATGTTCCTGCGACACAGCAGAAAAAGGAGGAGGCCTCAATCCCGATTGTCGTGACGAACGAATTTGTCCAGGGACGCGTCTATTCGCTTCTGACGGTGATTTCGAACCCGACCGATGCGAAGCGCCGACTCGATCTGTTTGTGCAGATCCCGGAAGGCGCGTTGCCGCTCGCATCGGCGCAGGCCCGCGAGACGCAAACAGTCGAGATCGAACCCTTTGCTGTTGCCTGCGTTGAAATGGAATTCTACTTCCCGAAGGCGGAACCGGGTGTCGGTGCGCTCTACCCCGCAACCGTGACGGAACAGGGACGGCTCGTCGGTCGTGCGGCACCGTTCACGTGTCCGGTTGTCGCAAAGTCGTCCAAGCTTGATACGACGAGTTGGTTCTATCTTGCGCAGCAGGGGACGAACGAGCAGGTGCTTGAGTTCCTTCGCACGGGGAATCTGGCGGCGCCGGAAGTCGATCTCGCGCTGATTGGCTGGCGCCTCGCCGAGAAGTCGTTCATGCGCCAGGTGTTTGCGGTTCTGGATGCGCGGGGTGTCTTCTCACAGGCGCTTTGGAGTTCTGTTCTTGTCCACACGGATCCTGCGGACGCGGGGCGTCTGGCGCAGATTTTCGCCGATCGGGCCGTTCGGAAGCGTGCCGCGCAGAAGCTTGGTCCGTACTTCAAGTCGACGTTGGTGACGATCGATCCGGAAGAGACGGACCTTTTCGAACATCGCGAATACTGGCCGCTCGTCAACGCGCGCGTCCATCCGCTGGCGGGGCGTCGAAAGATCGCCAATGCCGCCTTGGCGAAGACGTATCGTGAGTTCCTCGACGTGCTGGCCGCGAAGCCGGTGCTCTCCGTGAAGGATCGGCTGCTCGCGGCCGTGTATCTGCTGGCGCAGGATCGTTTCGACGAGGCACGCAAGGTGGTGGAGCCGGTCCTAGGAAATGTGGCGAGTGAAGGTTTGGCAATGCAGCGGGACTACTTGCGGGCGTATTTCGCGTTTGTCGATGGAGACATGGCCGTCGCCCTCAAGGTGGCCGAGACCTATCAAGGGGTGCCTTCGCCGATTTGGCGTACTCGATTCCGCGATCTCAGGGAACAGGCGGAAGAGGTGCTTGGGAAGGGTCCGGCGACGCATGACGCGGCGGCGGAGGCACCGGCGCTCGCATTGGCCGAAGTGCCGCACGAAAAGGGGACCGCACCCACCTTCACGGTCTCGGGTCGGGCGCTGAACGCCTGCACGCTTCGGGCGTTCCCGATTGACGTGGAAATCCTCTTCACGACGCGTCCCTTTGCAACGGATGGTTCGGTGGAGGGAATCACCTGCTTGAAGCCGGCTTGGCAGCAGACGGTGAGCCTCGCTTCGGATGGGACCGCGCGCGTCGAACTGCCGCGTGCGTTTGCCCAGAAGAACTTCGTCCTCGAGGCGACCGGGGCGGACGGGCGTGCGAACACGCGGCTTGAAGTTTCCGCGTGTGAACTTGAGGTCCAGGTGGTGAAGGAGTTCGGCCAGGTGCGCGTGAAGGGTCCGGATGGAAAGCCCGTTCCAGGTGCCTACGTCAAGGCCTACGCGCGTGCCGCCGGGGCGGATGCGGTGTTCCACAAGGACGGCTATACCGATCGTCGAGGTGTGTTCGACTATGCGTCCGTCACCTCCGACAGCACATCCAATCCAGTTGAGTTGTCGGTCCTGGTCCTCCACAAGACCTTCGGCGCCAAGACCTTCAAAGTCGCCCCACCGCTGGGCAAGTGAACCATTACAGTAGATTAGAACAAAGCTGTCCACGAATTGCGTGCCGAGCCGTTGATCTGTAGGCCCAAATTGGTAGGGCGCGTTCTCCGAACGCGCCGCAGAGCTGGGTCAAAGGGAATCCATTGAATGTCACGCGCGTCATTCAAGCTGTATCACTCCGTCATCAGTCCCGCCATCGCCGATCACCGGAATTTTCAATTCCTGGAGGTTACCTATTCTACGGACTTTACAAAGGAACTGCATCCGTGCGTTGAACCTGATTGTCAAGCATTCCGTTCGATGAGATCGCCCACGCGGTTTCCTGGGACGACCGATTTGAGGGACGGAAGGGTCATGAATAATGTCCCTCAACGTCCCTTGTCTCGACGACAAGTGCGGGAAGATCGACGAGCTGCTGACGGCGAAGGAGAAGGAGGTCAAACTCCTGAAGGAGCTGAAGCAGACCGTGATCGCCGACGCCGTGACGCGCGGAATATCTCACGCAGAGTCCGTAGCGGGTGTCTCGTCTCCGCGTTCTCTGTGCTCTCCGCGTGAGAATAACCGTCGTCTCGTTCCATCCAGAATCCCCAGGCTGCCCCAGATCCCCGAGGGGTGGCATCTTGTCCGCAATAAGTCATTCCCGAGGCTGACAGACGAAAAGGTCGGAGATAGGAAAAGCAGATTCACTCTTTTATCGCTAACAAAACATGGTGACATTATGAGGCTCTTCGTGCATGAGTTTGGATCGATTCGCACCGCATAAGTTCATTTATCCCCGGTGTTTGCAGACCCGCTCCGCCTTCTTCCGACCCGCTGTTTTTCGGTCGACGGGCAGAACGGCATGACGGGGCGGATCGCCGTGTCGACGTCGTGCGAGCCGCAGGCGATCCTGGGGTGTTGTTCGCCGCCTCGGTCTGTGTTTGGGCGGCATCCCTTTTCTTCACGCCGGGCCCGGGTTCGTGCCGCATGCGTCCCACAAGCCTCCCGGCCGCGTCAACGCCGCTCCGCCGATGATGTTCCGCATTGAAATCAAACCATCCGCCTCCTGACACCACCTTCCGAAAAAGCGTTGCGCGAAAATTTACGCCGACCGTCGTCGTCGCAACCAGCCGAGGAGCCGCGGCGGCGTCCTCTCCGTGCGCACCGCCGCGGGATCCGCGAGCGCGGGGACGCAGTCCGGGTCGAGCCGCAGCGCGAGCGCCGCCTCCA
>JAKSOY010000176.1 GCA_024405255.1 Kiritimatiellia bacterium | reverse complement strand
CGCGCCTACACGGCGTGCTGCTCCCCCCCCCCCCGCGGCGGCGGCGCCTGGCGCCTACACGTCGTGCTACTACCCCCCCCTGCAGCGGCGGCGCCGCGCCTATACGTCGTGCTACTACCCCCCCCTCGTTTCGGCTTGATTATTCCCTGCCATTTTGCGATAATAGTAGCCTTTCGAAGAAAGGTTTAAAATGCTAAAGAAAAGTATCGCCATTTTCGGTCTCGCCTGTGTCGCGAGTCTTTTCGGCTTTTCACAAGATGTGCGCGTGGTCGACCACGTGCCGCAGTTGGATGTCAAGGTCAATGGCTTTTGGCGTGGCGAGTTTCGTAAACTCGCCGTGGAATGGATTCCGCATTGCATTCGCCAGATGGAAAAGGGCGGTCGAGGCGAGGAGATGTTGAACCTTGTCGCGACGGCAGAGATCAATGTCGGCAAAAAACCTTCGGTGAAATTCAAAGGATGCCCTTGGAGCGACGCCTATCCTTATAATACGGTTGAATCGATTTGCCTGGCATTGGAAATCGATCCCGGTCAAGACGAACAGTGGCGCAAGACAAATCAATTTCTAAGAGCCAAACTCGAGGAATGGATTCCGATCTTTCTCGCAGCTCAGGAGAAGGATGGTTATATCCATTCTTTTCATGCGTTGAAGAGGCTTCCTCATTTCAGTAACGCCGCCAATCACGAATTTTATGTGATGGGCTATTTCATTGAAATGGGTGTTGCCCACATTCGAATGACGCGTGGCAAGGATCGTCGTTTGTTTGACGCGGCGATTCGTTGCGCCGATCTGCTTGATGCGACATTCGGCCCGGCACCAAAGCGGACTTGGACGAATGGACACCCCGGAATCGAATATGCCTTCTTGCGTTTGGCCGATGCCTGCGAGAAATGGAACGGAAAGGGATCGGGACAGAAATATGCAAAGCTGGCCCAGTACTTCGTTCGTCACCAGCATTCGACGGGTAAGGGCGTTCATCATTTCAAACCGTCCTACAATCAGAGCGAGCGTCCTGCAGAGGAAATGTCCGAGGCGACGGGACATGCCGTTCGCGCGACTTATTTCTACACGGCCATGGCGGGAATCGCAAGCCGTTTGAACGATACGAAGCTTGGACTCGCGGCTGAACGGATTTTCGCGAATGCCATTGATAAAAAGGAATACATTACCGGCGGTGTCGGAGCGAGCGAATATGGCGAAGCTTTCGGTCCTGACTACGATCTGACGCTGAACGGTTATTGTGAAGCCTGTGCGTCGTGCGGAATGAGCTTTTGGTGTACGGAACTGCGTACCGTCGGTGGCGGTGACAACCGTACGGAAGATGTGCGCGAACGCCTTCTGTACAATCTGGTTCTCGGTTCGATTTCGAATGACGGTCGTAACTTCCTCTATCGTAATCCGCCGAACGGACGCGAACGCCACTACCCGTGGCATGGTTGTCCGTGCTGCATCGGCAACATCCCTCGAACGCTCTTGGCGCTCAAGGACACGATGTACACCTTCTCGCGTGACGGGAAGACGCTTTTCGTCGACCATTTCATGAATTGCGAAAGTGACGTGGTCCTGAACGGTCGGACCTATCATGCAAAGATGGTGACCGATTATCCGAACGGCAATCGCTTCAATTTGACCGTGTCGCCTTCGCCGGACTTCGCGGTTAGCGTACGTTTCCCGAACCGCGCGGAATCCGCATTGTACCAGGTTTCGCCGGAGGTTCCGCATGGGTATCGCGTGCTGAAACCGATCGCGACGTCTTCCTCTTCGGCCGATTATACGTGGACATTGCAGATGCCGCTTCAGAAGGTCGTTGCCGATCCGCGCGTCAGTGCCTGCCGCGGACGCGTGGCCTACCAGCGTGGACCGACTGTCTACACGTGGGAGGGCGCTTATGGCGACATCAATGTGCCCTATCGCGATCGTTTGGAAAAAGGCGGGTATTCTGCCGTGTGGAAACGTGACGGCAAGCAGTATGGTTCGTATGCATTTCGTACATGGAATACGGAGGTTGAGTTCCGCGACTTGGTGATCACGTCGTTGGAGGGGACTGTGTTGTGGAAGGGATTGCCCGATCCGGCGCAATCGCTCTGTGGTCGCGAGGCGAAGTGGACGTTGAACGAGGGCGTTCTGAGACAGTCGAATGCGAAAGCCTGCGAGACTGAACTTGTCTTTGGTGGTCCGGCCTGGAGTGACTGCGTGATTCGCTATCAGACCCGTTGCTTGTCGGGGCTGGAGGGCAGTGTCTTCGAAGTTCGCCGCGAGAGCGAGAACCGTTTCATTATGGTGAACCTCGGTGGTTGGTCGAATACGAAACATGCGATCGACACGCGCGGATTCGGCGGTACGGCAGGTCAGCGGATCTGGGCCGAACGCAAGGGACAGCTTACGCGCGATGTCTGGCATACGGTTGAAATCACCTGTCGTGGCGATACGATCGCGGTGAAACTCGACGGACAGGAACTTTTTGCGCCCGTGACCGTGCCCGAGTCTGAATTTGAATGATAGGTGAGCAGGTCAACGCTTCGACAGGCACTTTGTAAATGAAAGCTGTCAAACACCTTCTTCTGGCAGGGGTCGTCCTCTTCGGTGCGCAGATCGGTCGCACCGAAGAGTTCCCGTGGTTTGATGCTGGTGTAAAGGACTATGCTTCTTGGACGCGCGGAGTCGATGACTGGTGGATCCCCGGGGTGGGAACATGGCAGGGGGTTGCCGGTGTGACGCTCCAGGGAGAAGAAGGGGCCCGCTGGCTGAACCTGTTTGCGGATGCCACATGCCATACGTTTGAGCTTTCGCTGCCAAAGCCTGTTGAGGTGCAGCCCGTCGTCAGTACGACGATTGTGATGCCGCCGATGTATCAGATGCCTACGATCGATTCCGCTTTCAAGGGTGGACTGATTGCGCTTGTTGAAGCGGATGGAACAACGAACTACTACGGATGTGTGGCTGCAGCACGGGGAAGTACAAACGTCTGGCACCGTCTTTCCGGCTCAAAGCCCAAGGGGGCTGTCCCCGTGGCGATTTCAATCGCCTATCGATCCAACAATGGTGCGAACGAGGTCCGCTATCAGGTCGACGGCGTTTCATTGACCGACCAGGGTACGGAATGGTGTCGTGTCGTTTTCCCTGCTGGACCTGCGACCGTGCAGACGGTTGGATTCCAGGGCGGTGGCGAAATTCGTTCGCTGACCGGAACGACCACGGAATCACCCGGGAATGACATCCCTCTGACGATTCCGTCCCTCGAGAAGATGACGGTGGCCGCAGTCGCAGTCGGTGGTCGTTGTATACAGCCTCAAGCCGATGGAACCTATTGGGTGCCGAGTGGATCGCTTGTGGCCGTTTCGTTCATTCCTGCCGAAGGTTACTTCCTCAGTTCGTCGGCGATGACGTTCCATGCGGGATCGGGTGCGATGACGTTGCCCGATGATGGGCGTCCCGTCGTTCACGCGATTGCCGATTTCATCCATGTGAATGAAATTATGGCGTCCAACAAAACAGGACTCAAGACATCGAATGGTATCAAGGGCCTCGACTGGATCGAGCTTGCCAACACGAGCGATAGTGCGCTTGATGTCGCGGGCTGGCTGCTTTCCGACAAGTCGCCGAAAAAGGACAAGTGGGTGACGATTGAAGGTCCCGCCCTCATCCCTGCGCACGGATTCCTCGTGGTCTTTCTTGATACCGAAGAGACGGACTGGGATGCGCGAGACGCACACGCGCCTCTTGGACTCGCCGCCGACGGTGAAACGATCGCCCTTGCGACGCCCGAGAAGACGGTGGTCGACGTGATTGACTTTGATTTCCAGTTGGATGACTATTCGACCGGTCGTCTGCCTTCCGAGGATGCGCTCGCAGTCTTTTCCATTCCAACTCCTGGGGCCGCGAACACAACAGCATCTCGACATCTGCCGACGCCTTTGGTGAAATTCTCCGAGCCGCACGGCTGGAAGACCTCATCCTTCACGCTCGCTCTCAGCTGTGAATCGGCAACGAATGCGGCAATCTACTACACGACGGATGGCAAATCGCCGCCGACGGCTTCCACTCGCTACACGGCGCCCTTCACCGTTTCACGGACCACCGTCGTTCGCGCCGCCGTGATCGATGCGCAGTCGGTGTTGCAGCGCGATACGAGCGCGAGCTATCTTTTCGCATCGGATGTTGTGACGCAAAGCGGAACGCCGGCGGGCTTCCCTGCGAGCAATTCCGTCAACGGACAGAAGATGGTCTATGGTATGCGGTCCTCGATTCTGAACAACGACGGCGCGCGCCTTTACCACGGTTTCACCAATTCAACATTGACGGTCTCTCTTGTGATCGATCCGCAGAATCTCTTCAATGCCTCCACGGGCATCTATGTGAATGCGAGTCACGAAGGTCGTACCTGGGAACGTCATACGCTCATCGAACAGATCAATCCACGTGACCCCGACGACGAGTTTTCGACGGCGTGCGGACTGCGCATTCGCGGCGCGGCAAGTCGTGGTTCGGGCTACCCCAAGCATTCGTTCCGGATTTTCTTCCGCGATGTCTACGGTGCGCGCAAACTCGCCTTCCCGCTTTTCGGCGCGGAGGGTCCGGATGAAATCGACAAGATCGACTTGCGTACCGATCAGAACCAGTCCTACGCCAATAGCGACAAGTTCGAGACGATGGTACACGATGTGTTCTCGCGCGATTCGCAGCGGGCGATGGGACATCCCGGTCACCGTACGCGCTACTTCCACTTGTTCCTCAACGGCATCTACTGGGGTCTTTACATGTACGAGGAGCGCTGTTCGCAGGAATATGCGGCATCCGTCAATGGCGGCAAGGCCTCTCACTACGATGTCATTCGTACCTCCCAGCCGGGTTACATCACCGGTGTCGTCGAAGGCGAGACGACGGCGACATCCGAATTCCTGCGCATTGTCAATTCCGAAGGATTCGGTGCGGCCTACCCCGCGAACTATAACCGTGTCCGCGGACTCAACGCCGATGGTTCGCGCAATCCGGACTATCCGGTCTATCTGAATGTGACGAATCTTGTCGACTACATGCTGCAAAGCCATTTCGTTTCGGACAGCGACTGTCCCTCCAGCGCCAAGTGTTTCATCAACCAGGAAAACAACATCATGGCATTTCGCAATCGTGTCGATGGCGAAGGCGCTGAGGACGGATTCCTCTACACCCGCCACGATGCGGAATGGGCCTTTGGTTTTACGGAGCGCTTTGCCTCCACTTCACGGAGTGCGCAGCTGGATGTGACCGATCTCGGCAGGGACTTCACAACCTTCTGCCCGGCGCGTTTCCACTGGCGGCTCTGCGACAACGCCGAGTACCGAATGGTTGTGGCGGACCGTTTCTACAAGCATTGCCTGCGTGCGGGCGGCGCTCTGACGTTCCCGATGAACGAGGCGCGTTTCCGTGCGCGCATGGCGGAGATCGACGAGGCGATTGTCGCCGAAGTCGCCCGCTGGGGTGCGGTGCCTTCCACGCATGCGAATCGGACGACCTGGTTGAACGATTGCGAACACTACGGCATTGAATTCCTGCGGCAGCGTCCAACTTATCACCTTTCCTACTATCGGGCGCGCGGATGGTATCCTTCCGTCGATGCACCGACGGCCATTGACGCTGCGAATGAAACGGTGGCGGACGGTACCGAATTTACGGAGAATGCGCGCCTCTATTTCCAGCAGGCCTCGACGGGAACCATCTACTATACGGCGGATGGGTCCGATCCGCGCCAAGAGGGTGGACGCGTCAATGCGTCCGCGCAGAAGTATTCTGGCATCGGACTCGTGGTGCCGCCAGGTGAAACGCACTACAAGGCGCGCCTTCAGGCGGCGAACGGTGAATGGTCCGCGCTCGAGGAAGTGACGGTGAAGGGGACAGACCCCCGCGCCGAGGCGGTGCGTCGGTCGTTGCGTGTGTACGAAGTGATGAGCAGTACGCGAGAGGAAGGCGGCGACGGTGCCGAGTTCATCGTGTTCACGAATCTCAACGCTTCGGCTGCGCTTGATCTCACGGGGGTGTGTCTCACCTGTGCGAAGGCGGGTAAAGAACCGTCGCTCGATCTCACCTTGCCCGAAGGGTCGATGATTGCGGCCGGAGGCATCCTCACCCTTGCGCGGGCGGACTGGTGGCCGACGGCGAAGATCACGAACGGTCGTGTGGAGATGGCGGTCTTCGCGGGGACGGGCACCCTTGTTCAAACGCTCACGGTCGATGCCAACTGGTGGGACAAGGCATGTGATGGCACGGGGGCGTTTTTCGTTGCGCGCGATTTCTCGTCGACCGTGACGGACGAGTCGCAGTGGCGTGCGTCGTATGTGGCCCCGGTCGACGAAGTCGCGGCACAGGCCGTCGCCGACTTGGCGTCCTCGACAGATGCTCGGCGCGAATGGCTTGTCGCACTCGGCGCGACACCGGCCGGAACCGAGGCAATTGCGACGTTCGTGTTGGATGCCGCGCAGTTGAATGCCTGCTATCTGCTCAACGTGCCGCCGACGAACGAGACTCTGCAGTTGTGGATTCCGGCGTTTGGCTTCGATGCGAACGGCAAGGGACTGTTCATCGACGGCGCTCTCTCGATCGGCGGCACCTTGACGCCGTGTACGTTGAACGGACGACTGAAGTTGATCGGTCGTAATTCTCTTCAGGGTCCCGTTGTCGAAGAAGTGGAATTGGGAAAAGTCCTGCCGTTGCCGGTGGAGCGGCGCCGCATTCAACAACCGATGGAGCCGGCCCGGTTTTTCCGGATGCGCGTCGATCAACAGGAAGAATGATTTTTTAAAACAAGGAGAGAAAAATGAATACAACACGAAAAGGGTTCCTTAACGGACTTTTGGCTGCTGGTGTCGCGCCCACACTTGTGCCGTCATCGGTATTGGGTGCAAATGCGCCGTCGAATAAATTTACTCTTGGTGCCATTGGCATCGGTGCGCGTGGACATGGCGATCTCGTGGGGTTCCTTGGCAACCCCAACGTGCGCGTCGTCGCGTTGGCGGACTGCAATCAGCAGCGTTTCAAACGCGCGCTCAAGACGGTGAGCAACTTCTATGGACCGAAGCACGGTGTGCGTACGACGCCCGAGTTCCGTGACATCTGCACGGCGAAAGACATTGATGCGGTCATGGTGACGACGAATCTTCACTGGCACCCCTACATCACGCTTTGCGCCATCCAGAACGGCAAGCACGTGTTCCAGGAAAAGCCGGTGGCGCCGTCGGCGGAAGAAGGCCGGCTCATTGTCGAGGCCGCCAAGAAGAAAGGCGTGGTTCTGCAGATCGGTTTCAATCGCCGTGCCGAACAGAATTTCCGCTGGGCGGCCGAACTCGCGCTCAACGGTGAACTCGGTGAAATCAAAGAGGTCATCTGCTCGACCGTCGGCAATCGGCACTGGGCCCATCTGCCGGAGGAACCGGTTCCGGCGGATATCGACTGGAAGCGCTGGTGCGGTCCGTGCGCGATCACGCCGTATCACCGCAAGAAGCTGTCCATTTGGCCGACGGAGCTGATGAGCGCCTACTCGCCGAACGGCATGTTCCAATGCTGGGGCTGCCATTATCTCGACCTCGCGCAGTTCGGCCTTCGCCGCGAGGATGAAACGCCTGTCAGCGTGGAAGGTTTCGGCACGTTCCCGTATCCGGGGTCGGGTCTCACCGATACGGCGGTTTCGTGGGATGTCACCTACACCTACAAGGACGGTCTTCGTCTTCATTTCGTCGAGAACGATACGAACAAGTTCGGGTTGGTCCATGGATTCCGCTTCGTTGGTACGAAGGGCTGGAGCCAGGGAGAAGACCGCGGGTTCAAGACGTCCATTCCCAACATCGCCAAGACGGCGCTCAAGCCCGGCAAGATGCCGAAGCAGCTGCCGTATGTGAAGGGTGGCGTCATTGCCGACTTCGTGGAGACCGTGCGTGCCGGACGGCGCGAATGCGTGCTCACGCAGCCGGAGCGTGCGTGGCATTCGGATCTGGTCGCGCAGATCGGCATGCATGCCATCAAACGCGGACATCGCCTCGATTTCGATTGGACGACCTGCCGCTATACAAACGATCCCGACGCGAATGCGCTGCTCGCAACGCGTCCTTACCTCAACGGATGGAGCTTGAACGATGTTCGCGTGTAGTCTTTTGTTTGCCGCGCTTGCGGCGTTTCAGTTGCCGGACGGTTGGCGCATTCAGCGCACGGATGGTTCGGTGGTTCTCGAACAGCATGCCGGTCGCGCGTGCCGCCCCTACATCCATCCGCTGATGGGTCCGGGCGGGAAAGGCGTGTTCACCGAGTATGCGCCTGGCCATCACCTTTGGCAGCGTGGCCTCTACACGGGGCTGCATGTCGTGAACGGCGTCAACTTCTGGGAAGAGGAAAAGGACCGCTTCCACTGCGAGCCGATGGCGAAGCCTGTGGTGAACGGTTCGAAGGCGACCTGGGAAGTGAAGGCGCATTGGACGAAACCCGACGGCACGCCTGTCTTCACCGAAACGCAGGCCTGGGCGCTGGAAGATCTGGGTACGAACTACGTCATGAACGTCACCTGGACCCTCGCGGCCGGGAACGAGGCGACCATCGGCAAATGGGCGTATGGCGGACTTTTCCTGCGTATGCCCTATCGGCCGAAAAACCGCAAGCTCCAGGAGGCTCGCAACTCGCGCGGCAAGAAGAACCGCGCGGCGGAACAGCAGGTGGCGGAATGGGTTGAAGTGTCGATGCCGATCGAGGGCCTGACGCAGAACGGCGTTGTGCGGATTGAAGATCTGCCCGGCAACCCCGGCTATCCGAATCCCTGGCGCGTCGACACGCAGCTTGGCATTGCGCCGAGTTTCTGCATTCGCGGCGATACGAAAATCGCCAAAGGCGAAAAGCTCGTCAACCGCTATCGGGTGACGGTCGGTACGGAAAAGAAATAAGTTGGACGCGAAAGCGAAACTCTTTCTTGGGATCGCCTGGATGGTCTGTGCCGTTCAGGCGTTTCCCGTACCGTCTTCTTCGGCCGTCGACATGACGGACCGAATGGAAACTCTAGGGTCGCCGTTGTCGACACGCTATCCGGATTCCTTCCGGAAAGGCAGCGGTGCGTATGCACGGAACATCTGGACGATGTGCGCCTTTGACGGACGCGTCTACATCGGCTGCGGCAACAGTTCGAATGGCGGTCCGGCTACGGGATGCGGTCCTGTGCCGATTTTCGCCTACGAACCGAAGTCGCAGAAGTTCATCCAGGAAGGGCGTGTGCCCGATGAACAGATCGATGTGTTTCGTGTGTTTTCAGATGGTGCGCTCTACATTCCCGGACACGACCCGACCGAGAATTGGAGGTGGGGCAACTTCTATCGGCGCCGTCCGGGCGCGGATGCGACTTGGGAAAAGGTACGGACCCTGCCGATGGGGCTCCACTGTTACGACATGGTGGAGTTCGACGGACGCTTGATT
>JAKSOY010000175.1 GCA_024405255.1 Kiritimatiellia bacterium | reverse complement strand
TTCTCGGTCACGGGGAAATCGAAGACCCAGTTCGTCCCCTCCCGCATCTCGTCCACAAGAACCTCGTCACCCCGGATCACGCGTACATGGCAGAACGCGCTCGCATAGCCGGTACCAAAAAAGAGCCGGGCCGTATCGCCGACCTTGACGGTTGTCTTCTCGACACAGCTGAAAGCCGCCTCGCGCGTCGAGTAGGTCTGCGCGTATGGATCGATCACGCGAACGAACTCACTTGCACGAACCGTCCGTCCGCTTTCAGTCTTCACCGTACCCTCCAGACGGTAAACGCCGACGCCGAGCGTAACGGATCCTCCCGCCTCCCCCCGTTCGGAGGTTGTCGTCACCATGGTCGCAACCGAGGCATCGACCTCCCAGTTTCGCGGATCGGCGAGGTCGAGCATGGGCGTACCATTCTCCTCATGTAGCCACAGGTCCTCGCGCAGACTCTTGCGCAATAGCCGTTCCGGCGGCTGAAGCGCATAGACCTTCACCTCCGCCTCCACGCCCACGACAGGCCGATTGTCGATCGTCCGAAGCGTCAGCTGCCAGACCGTCGGAGCAGATGCTGTCCGCCAAGTTTCACATGGTGATTTCAACTCGAGTTTCCACGGTATGGCACTGCCGGAATCCTTGTCTTTCGACACATCCACCCCGGCAGATGCAGATATACCCAACTGTCCTTTGGGAACCGACGAGAAGATCGGCGCCTTGGACCTCTCCACCTTCACCGAGCAGTCTTCGCACGCACCGAGATCGCACTTGCCGGAGTCCAGCGAGACCTCAATCATGTAACGCCCCGTCGGGCCATCGTCAGAGACCGCAAATTCGCCGCAGAACGTCCCGAATTCGTTCGTCTTCAGCTTCAACCTGTCACCCAACAACACACTCTCCTCAGCTTGGAATTTCACGGACACGCGACGGTTAGCAACAGCGGCATAACCCTGGGTCTGGTGATCGACATAATAGGCATAGCCCTTAAACCTCACGGTCTCACCCGGACGATATTCTTCTCGATCCGTCACCAGATGAAGACGCACGGTACGGACAACGGGCGATCCGGACCGCCTCGCGTTAACCCAGCCATCCATCGTTCCCTGCTCCGCAGTGGAACACACGCTGGCTAGTCCGCACTTCTTAAGCGTCCGCAAAGGCCAACCCCAATCCTCGGTATTCACGGGAACAACGGCTCGCGCCCGCACAGAACCGCTCTCCATGTTCATCGGTAATTTGATGGTCCAAGAACCGTCTGCGGCGCTTCTGGCATTCTCGGCAAAACCTATCGCGCGATCGGACCCTTCTTCGAACTCCACCACAACCCCCGCAGAAGGCCGACCGGTTTCGGCATCGGAGACATACCCCGACAAATCCGTGGGCCCCCTGCGACAGACAAGGTGGAGGTCCGTGCGCGAGACTAGCCTGCACCAGGACGGCAGACCGTCGGCGCCGAACTTGTCGTTAGTAGCGGCAAACAGCACGTAATACCCAAGCGGAATGTCATCGGGGATCGCGCATTCGACGTTATGGTCAATGTAATCGTGCCATTCATCCAACGGTACGCTCCACTCCGCAACCGCTTCTTCAGTGGCAAGAATCGGTAACTCGTCGTCCGCTTTCTGCGGACGGTTCCACCCTCTATCATCCATTTCCCGCCTGATTGCCGGAATGCGATCAACCGGCAACGGGACGAGACGAAAGCTGAGTCGGGTCAGATTGCGGGCCGTGACGGAAATCGTCTCGCCATGCGCCCGCAACTGATTCTCGATGCGAAGCGCAAGTGAGGGCTGTTCCAGCGATTTCATCAGGCGCAGACAATCGCATCCTCCGGGCGAATCCGGCCACTTTGCAGAGAAGCGCTCGGCTATCGCGTGGGCACGCACACGATCCTCGCCCTTCTCGCTTGCGGCGAGGTCAGCGGCAACCGCATGCGCGGCATCAGCGGAGACGGCGGAAGTCGCAAACCATTTCTCAGCGAAGGCGAGCTTGCCACCTCCCTCCAGCAGAAGCTTCCGATAAAGAGCGTGAAGGTGGGCGTCTGGTTCCGTATCAAGCGGATGAACGGCAAGCAGTCCGTCGAGCCAGCCGAGTGCCTTCGATCTCAGGATCTCGTCATCCCTCTTCATGCGTCCAACAAAGTCAATGACATCGTAGACGGCAAAATCCCAAAGCGTTGGACAACACACGCGCGTAAACGAGTCTCCGACGGACAACAGTCGGCTCCAATTCTCGACCATCTGCGTGAGCAGAAAATCCCGCTCGTCCTCGATGATGTCGAACTGCGCTGCAAGCGTCGAAACAATGCGCCCGGCCGACCAAGGCGGCGGTTCGTCGGCAAACAGGGGGCGTTTGGGGATCTTCTTCCACCACTGCCTAGGATATTGCATCGTCAAACCGTCATGAACAAGCACAAGACGAAGCACAGGGCGCACCTCGGCAGGGAACGTCTCCATGCGCTCCGCCAAAGAACCGACCAAGAGTTCCCTGAAGAAATCGTCCTTATGCGTCAAACCATACTCCAAGGAATGACGTATCCACAAGGCTGCGGCCAAGTCCGGCCACGATTTCCGCTCTTCCGCGACCTGCTCAATCTGCCCGAGTGCCTCAATGGCAGCCCGCGTCTGCCCCTCCTCACAAAGCTTTCGATAGCGTTCCCACGCCCTTTCAAACGAATTTACGTCCTCCACAGACAGCCTCCCTCACTTCTTGCGATGCGCAATCCTCGTTCACGAAAGAAGTATATCAAAACTAGGTATCCAGTTTCCATAAATTTCGTGGGGGACAGTTCCCAGTGATTATAATTTCGTGGAGACAATTCCCAGATGATTCATTGTCACAATCCTACCTCTTTGGCCAACCGATCGAGATCCAACTGGGTCGGATTCTCGCCGGCTCCGGCAACGGAGAGCGTCTGCCAACCGTTGGGGCCCTCGCTGTAGGTGAAATCATAGAAAGGCGCGAGCGACCAACGTCCGGCCGCATCCATAAGGAAACCGAAATTCTTCAAGTGGTCGTCGCGATTATGTTCAAGGACATTAAGCGAAGCTCTCCGAAATAACTCCTCTTTTGCTGAACGATCATGCAACAACGCGTCGGCCAACTTGAACAACAATGCATATTCGTCACCGGGTGTACGATAGTCCGCATGGAGAAGTCCTGCCGCAGAAGCAAAATGCAGTCGTCCACCCGAATTTGTCCGATCAAATCGCTTGGTGGCAAAGAACGTTCCGACATCCGTCTCTATCAGACGACTCGGCATCATCGTCACTCCCGCCGCAAGCGCCTTTTCATAATAGCGATATTCTTCCACACCTGCCTGGCGACCATCCCGACGCGTCGTGAACTTGACCAGCCAATGTTCAAACCCCTCGGGAAGAGACGTACTTTCTGGACATACTTCATTCGTCCCAGGATTGAAGCCGATCAACGCCTTGGGACGCGCTCCCCCGGAACTTCCACCCGCCCTTCGTACGGCCGGCAACACATCTTCCGCACGCCCCGCATCAAACTCCATGGCTGACTTTGCAAGCTCGGAAAGATCACATGCGGCAACTTCCTCCGCGAGTTCCTCCTCGGGTTCGTAAACCAGCGCCCCCATGCCATTAGTACCAACACAAGCGAGCCGTTCGAGAACCGTCGGCAAACGTCCATACCGCTTTTTGAATGCACTGTCGACAAGACGTCGTCCCCAACCATCTGGTAAGGAGTCCTCGAACAAACCGAACGTCTCCATATTTCCCATACGGTCATACACCTGAACACCCGTACGGAGCGGAAGCCGGAATGGTGCCGGATTGATTCCCCGTGCCAAGAACGATGCATCATATTCAAATACCGTATCCCGCCCAAAATCTGAAAGCGTTCCAACTGGAATCTTTTCCTGGGACCCGAATTGAAAAGAAACCGAAAGTTTCATTTGGACTCCTTCCGCATGCGTATGCGCTGAATGGGCTTTTTCCTGGGTTCCTCCCGCAAGGTCGTCGGCAAATCAGCCAACCGTTGTCGTTCCTTGAGGAAATCAGCAACAACATCCAATCGGTTCAAGGCAAAAAGAATCTTGAAAACGCCGTCAGTCGATCCCAATCCCGTCAACTCCAAACGCGAAATCGTCGCCGCAGGAACACCGCTCCGCCGCGCCAGTTCAGCTTGTGTCCAACGCAAACGCTGACGTTCGGAACGAATCCAACCGCGTAAAACCCCAAGCACATCGTTGGGAGTGATCAATGAAAGTATATCATCAGCCGTCATTGCCCAATATTTTACCACAACCTATTGGAGATATCAAGCCAAAACAGAATTAACCGCAAAATATTGTTGTAAGGCACATTTCTATCTGTTTTCCAGAATCCATTGCTTCATCTCACCCGAAATTCGCCTTGAACAACTTCGAACCAAATTCGTGTTTCCGCAACGCTCCGCCAAACTTGAAATCCGCACAAGAAGATTACTTACGGAAGGCACATCGAAATTCATTGCCAAATATTGCTCCATTGGCGTTCCAAACGGAGAATACAAATATTCAACACTCGGCAAATCAACTTCATTCAAATTGGAGGAATTCAAAACAAGGCGATCAAGAGAATTTGTATAGATGGTCTCCCCGGAAAATGAAACCGCGTTCAAAATCGAAAATCGGACAACCTCATTTGTCGAATACGCACCCCAATTCTGGAATATTGTCACGTAGCTGTTCGACACGGTCATACAGAGATTCGAAAACGCCGACCATTCGTTGTCTTCAAGTTCATTCAGGAATCCGCCATGACGAATACAGGCAAACCTCATTCCGTCATTCTGCCCCTCATTGTTTCCCGGCGGGAACAACTGCCGCGTTTTTGCATAAACATCCGAAAACACCGCCGCTGCATCCTGATTGGCAGCCTCCACTTCTAATACCGGAACGGCAAGCAAGAAGATCATGACAAACAAACACATCGAAACACGTTTTTTCATTTCTTCACCTATTCTCATTCTGACTCACTTCGGGCTTACGATAAACACATCGGAAACGCCTAGTCACGAATCATCGTATGAGAATGGCCAACCCGCTCTGATAACGAACACCCGCCGTCTGTTTCGAGAGGCTTCCTCGAGAACCCGGTGGCAATACGAATCTGATGCTGGAATAGGTCTCAGGCTGTTCGTCCCACACGATAACCCAGTCGCCCGAGCGGAGACGGCGGTCGCCGAGTTTAACCGTTACCACGGCGTTTTCAGCAAAAGAGATCGTACGTCCGTTGGAATAGGACGACGTGGTGGACCATTGATTCGTCCGCGCCGAAAGGTCGATGGCGGAACCATTCTGCATTGTGCATCCGTAGAAGAAATCGTTCGTGCCGCTCACCCCGCACGGCGTAAACGTGCCATAGACGTTCAACTCACCTCGATTGGACGTACAAGCATTGATCGTATGACGCGCCGTGTAGTCGTGGACATTCATGTTGTGATCCAAATTGAGAGCACAGTCAAGATCAAAATCGACCGTGCGCGCCTCAACATCCGCCGCCGGTCGCAGCCAACCCCCATTCTCAACCTTGATGGTACCATTCGTGAGGAACCCCGGACTTTGGAAAAGAAGATGCTGCTCTCCCCGCGATGTGTACGACACCGTGAGCGTGTGCCCGCCAAGATCGACAGGCCCACCCACGAGCAACGTATATCCAAGGCGCAAGGTCGAGTTGGTCGTGAGCGTCGTCGCGCCAAGCCCGAACATGCTGAGCCGGCTCACATTGCTGCCGAGATTCGCAAATGTGCCACCATCGAGGACAAACGCATAGGAGTTCGCATCGTACTGACCGTTGACATCGAAGGTCGAACCAGACCGTACCGTCACCGTTGAATTGTTCAATCCCAATTGCTGGTTCTTAAGCGACGCCGTTGCCTTCATCGTGCCGGCCTTGATTTCCGTGCCGCCCGTATAGGCTTGGCCCGGCGATGCCGCTTCGAACATGCCCGAACCTTCTTTCACGACTTTGATGTTGCCGGTAATCAGATGGTGAATGCCATAAGACGTTCCTTGCGGTATATCGAAGCACAACTCGCCGAGTGCCGTTGTCGTGTTGCCAAATCCGGCGCCATGTTCCGACACATAGCCAAGAGGTCCGACCACAAGCCGATGACCATTCAGGTCAATGAAGGCCCCGCTCGGAAGCTTCTCAACACCAAGACCCCGCCAATCGCAGTCCATCGTGAGCGCAATATCGCCTCCAAAGGTCATGTACCTCCGCGCGAGCGTTGTTCCGATGGGGAAGTTAAAGGACGTCTCCCCCGCCACGATCACACATGTCTTCTCCGTTGGAATGGTCCCCGGAAGGACCGTTCCTTCAAAGTTCTTGCATTCCCAGTTCGCCGAGTCGGCCGGATTCTGACGATCGCCCTCACCCACCCAGGTCGCCGTCACAGGATCGTTGAGTCCCACGAGCAGAATCGACAGTCCATCCGCCGAGAGGACACAGGAATGTTCCGTACTATTTGCCCCGAAGTCAACAATGTCGGCAATATCCACGCCCTCGGGAAGTTTCAACGAGGCAAATGTCAAGAGTACATCCTTCCCCTCCACATGTCCCGTGAGGTCGATCGTGATTTTCGCAGTCCCCTCCAAAGAGAACGGACGATTCGCAAGCGACTGATAGGCGTTCATCGTGAGATGGCTGCCATCGGCAAGAACAACCGAGCCCTCAAACTTCGTAAAATCAAGCCGATAATCGACTGAGGAAACAACCTTGAACGTACCAAAGCCGTAGAGATGCACGGGACCATTCGCAATCGAAGCCGAAATCGCCCCTGTCGCCCCTTCCGAAACGAACACCCCGCCCGAGCCAAGCGCAAGCGCTCCGCCCGAGACGACCGCCGAACCATCGATGAAACCGATGCCGGCCGCTGAAGCCCCCTCGGCAGGCACCTCGCCATCTGCCGAGAACACCCGATAGCTCGACGAGCCCCACGTCACATCGCCGCCATCGGCCCAACCGCAGGTTTTCACCCACTTGCGCAAAAGGTGGTCGCGAATGCTTTTCCGCGTGAGGCCGGTCACCTTGTTCGTAAAGATGAAAAGTTCCGAAAGGGCCCGTCCGCCATTGCGCGTTGAGTCGCCGCGATCGGCCGAAAGAGACTGGACTTCCGCCGCCGTCGTGAGCGTAGCATCGTAAACGTGGAGGCCCGCCGGCGGATTCGATCCCGTCAGGTTCGTTATCAACATGCCATCGGTGCGGAAGTTGCTCTTCTGCAAGTGGTTCTCGCCGTGGCCATGCGCGTATTGGCCGTTCAGTCCACGGTGGAAACGGAACGTACTTCCATCGCCAAGCCAGAAGGCACAGGCATTGGGCACAATATCCATCACCCAGAAGACACTCCAGGCCTGCGTGGTTCGCGGGAATGCGAGGTCGATCAGCGAACCGTTTGGACCCATCAAAAACGCCGGAACGCCATTCGTGTAGTCACGTACACCTGTAGCCGCCGGTCGACCGCAAACCGTTTCCGGCGAAAACAGATCATCACCCGTGCCACTGTTCTTCCAACCCGTGACCGAACTCCCCGAATAGGTGAAGTTCGTCAACGCCGAAGCGCTCACATGCACATACGCACCATCGACATACTCCTTTGAAGGTTTCCATTTCTCTTCCAACGCCTGCTCCAACAACTTCCGATCGCTCTCGCCGAGTTCGTAGTTGTAGGTGATCAGTTCAGAAACCTGCTTACCGCCGCTTCGTACAGCGGTATTGCGATCGCACCCCAGGCATTGCCACTCGACGTTTTTATGGACGTTGAAGATGAATAGGGAAGCCCCCCCAGGCCCCTCCGGCATGGCGGTAATCGGAGCCGTGATCTTTTCGCCGTTATACCAGATGTCGGCTTGGTCGTCGAGCCAGGCATTCACATTGTTGTAGGCGAAAGACCCGTTATTCCCGCGATGCAACCGATAGGTCGTTTTATCGCCCAGCCAAAAGACATTGGGGTTGTTCTCGACATCCGCAACGAGAATGACACAACGCGCCGTCGTCACCCGGGTTGTAAGTTGCATGTCAATGGCGCTCTTCACCGTCCCCGTCATGTAGGCCGGCACGCCGTTGACAACACCTCTTGTACCGAACACCTCGGCGGCCCCGCTCGGATGGAACGGCGTAAAATGATTGTTGTTGCCGGAAAGATCGTCCCACCGCGAAACCAATGTTCCCGTATCGTCGCCGGCGACCTCATAGTGGAAACTGGACGCAACCGACGCATCGAAGTGAACATTCGCCTTCTTGCCGAACATCTCTATGAAGGCGGCCTCCTGCGACGGGGCTCCATACCACTTCGCCTTCAGATACCCCTCAACGCACGAGCGTTGAACATCGGACAACTGTTCTTCGAAAACGATCAACTCGCACAAACGCTTGCCACCCACGCGAGCCGTCGTACGATCCTGCGTGAGGCAGTTCACCTTGCCGGCATCGGGACGAATCCAGGTGATGAGCTGATAGCCCGTTGGAATCACCGTTGAAGTCGGGTTCGACACAACGCGCCCGTCATTCCAATAGGTGCACCCGTTCACATAACCATTGGCCAATTGGTAACTGCCATTCGAACCACGATGGAACACAAAGGTATTGTCGTTTCCGCTTGAGTTCAGGTTGTTGCACATCAAAAACGCATTTTGAGCTTGATCGAGATCCACAACGAAAAACGCCGTTTTGATCGTCTTCACCATGGGGAACTGCATGTCACACTGCGTTCCCACCGAAAAGAACGTCACCGCCTTCTTGCCAGCAAGCGGTCCCGACGCAATCTCGATCACCTGCGGTTTGACGCCCTTGTAGCTCGTCGCCGCCGGATAATCGGCACCTCGCGGGTCGGCCCATGTCGTAATCGCCGACCCCGCTGGTTCCGTGAGCGTCGAAGCATCCAACCAGAACGCCGCTCGTTTTAAAATCTCATCCGGCAAAGCCGCCTGAACCAATGTCACACACGCACTCGCCACCAACACCGCGACGGCAATTTTCATCTTGTAGAGTAGAGACCCACGCCTCGACTTCGCCAATACGACTTCCCCCTCATCCTCATCAAACCGTACGTGCGGATTTCCCGCATACGGCTTTCCACTCAGAGCCGCATTCTTCATAGCGTGGCGTTCCTTTCTTTGCTTCTACAAGTTGTTGCCAATTGAGGTAATTACAAAACCCCTCTGACACAGAGTCGGCAACCATGCCACCCGACATGAATTCCATCGCGCACCAAGAGAAGCAATGCATAGACATTATCGCATTTTAACGACTGAAACGCAAGCGTAATGTCGAATCACCATCCTCAGCTAAAACAGGATTAACCACAAAATATTGTTGTAAGTCCCTTCTCATTTCGTAGGGATTCCGTGAATTTCATTGGGACTGTCCCCAGTGATTATCATTGTTTCCCTTCCATGCCCCAAGTCGTCTTGCGGATTTCGTTGAATTGACGTTGGGCCTCC
>JAKSOY010000174.1 GCA_024405255.1 Kiritimatiellia bacterium | reverse complement strand
AGCATGAGCGACTTCCCGAACCGGCGCGGACGCGAGATGAAGAACTGGCGGCCTTCCTGCTCGGCGACCAACCGCCACAGGAGGTCGGTCTTGTCCACATAGACATAACCACCCTGGCGCAGGTGTTCAAACGTGTAGATGTCGGTTGCGATCTTTTCCATGTCGCCTATTATACCAAAAATTCTGCCGCGATGGTCATTCGATCAGGTCGCCCAGGCAGGTACGGGCGGAACGCAACGCGGCGGGGTCGCGCGTGAAGTCGGTCATCGATTTGACCAGCTTGCCGCTCTCGGCGTCGGCGCGCGTCAGGCCCGCCTTCGCGGCGGCCAGCTGCAGCCATTCGTAGTCTTCCACACCGTCACGCACCTGCGCCAGCCGAATCGAGGGCAGCACGTGCTGTTTGCCGGGATAGAGGAAAATGCCGTCGCCTGGCATGTGCAGTCCGCTATAGGTATGCCACGCACGGAGGAAGGTGTCGTTCTCGTCGAGGCACGGATTGTTGTGCCAGTAGTTGACGTGCCAGAAGAGGAGTCCGTCGGACCGGTACCGATGCGTCATCCAGCCGAGCAGGCGTCCTTCGATCGTGGGATATTCCAGCGAGGACATGTTGGCGTAGGGATAGTGCGGACCGCAACAGGTATACCACCAGACCTGCTTGCCTTTCGCGCGCAGTTCGGCGGAAATATCCGGACGGTACATCGCGGTGAGCGGACAGAACCAGTCGGTCGTCTCAAGGTAGGGGCTTTTCGACTTGCCCCGGACTTTGTCCGCATACATCATCGCCGTCGTCATCACCGGCACATCCGGGAAGTCGGCCTTGAGCTGCCGCCACAGCTTGTCGATGCCGGCGTAGTATTCCTCGCGGCGTTCATCGAATCCGTAGAGATAGGCGTACTTGACCAGATCGTGCTTGCGCAACTCGGCCACATAGGGCGCGAGCCGCGCCTTGAATTCGTCGTAGAACGTGGGATTGAACGTCGCCTCGGGCGAAACAAAGCACACCCATTTCGTCTTGGGGTCCTTCGGCGGCGGCACGATGTTGAGGATGTTGAAGCGGTTCATGCCCCGTGCGCGCGCATGGAGGAGGTCCGCAATCGGCGGCGGCGACGTGCGCGAGATGTCATCGGGATTCAACCGATGGTCCAGCATGATCTCCCAGCTCTGGCGGCGCATCTCCGCAGAGCGCGCATCGCCATACTGTGCGCGGGTGAATCCGTCCATCACGCAAAACGCCGTGGGCATTCCGAAGGTCGACGGCAGCGAAAAGCCGCGGACCCGTACCTGCACCCGCACCGTGGTCTGGACCTTGCCGCCCTCGGTCAGCGCCACCTCGCCGGCATAGACGCCCGGTGCCGCATCGGGCGCGGCCTGCACGGTGAACCACAATCCCTGCGTGGACCCCTTCCGCACCCGATACGGCGCGGCGGGCAGCAGCGGATCGGGCAGCCAGACCTCGCGATCGTCCACCCCGCACACATGCTTGCAATAGCCGGGTTCACGCGCCACATAGCCGACGCGTTCCCACTTGAATTCGCCCTTCAGCGCTTCGCCGCGCGCGTTCTTCAACACGGGCAGCTGCACGTCGCCGACCTTCCATTCGGCGGCGGCACCGCAGCTGATCTGCACCTGGAAACTTTCACGTTCACGGCACGCGAGTTCAAGCGCCACAGCCCGAGGCGCCGCAACTTCGGTGGCCGTAGGAAAGGTCAGCGGCGTCACCTTCCGCATCGAATCTGCCGTCCACACCGCAAAGCCTGCAGACGGCACCGAGGACGGTGGTTCACCGTAGGTGCTCGGTTCGCGGCGCTCGCGCTTCACCAGCTTGCCGCCTTCCAACGATTCCCAGGTGACCGTGTCCACGTTTTCGAAAGGACGCCAGCAGCGCCGGATTTCATTGAACCTCTCGCCCGTGCCTTCACGCCGTTCCAGGGAAAGCGCGCGGAATTCCGCCCGGCCGGTACCACGCCTCAGAAAAACATGCATCTCGATTTTGCTCACCGGCTTGTTCGGCACATAGGCGCCCTTGACCGCTTCCCAGCCGTGCGTCCCCTGCTGCCAGGGGAAACGGACACACCAGGTGTTGGAACCGTCGGGATGCCAGATGTCGAGGTAGATGCAGTAGTCTTCTGCACGGGCATTCTCGCAACGGCTCTCGCCGCTCACGACGATCGGCAGCCGGTTCGGCTGGTCATAGGTGAACGTCTTCCACAGACCGCCCTTGAAAATCTTCTCCGTGGTCGGACGGCGCGGCGCAAAACGCGTACGGTTCGGTCCCAGCGCGGACTCCGGCGGCAGCGGATCGAAACCCGGCAGCTTCGAATAGTCGAGCGGTGCGCCAGCCGGGAGTTCGAAATTGTCCGTCAGCACCGCCTCGCCCTTGCAGCGTCCATTGGTCAGCGCCTCCGCGCCGATCACCACATTGCGGGTGATACGGTTGACGTTCGGCATGTCCTTGAGACGCATCAGATCGCCGTAGCGCTTCTTCCAGATGTCGGAGAACACGTTGACGGATTCCGGGCTCTTGCACTTCGGATACCAGAACTGGTGCCAGCGGTTCATGGGCCATGGCGAAAACGACACCGCCCACTTGCAGCGGGTGAAGACATTGTTGACGACATCATTGTCACGTCCGCCGTGGATCTGCACGCCGCCGAATTTTCCGCGCGAACAGTTGTCGAAACGATTGCCGTAGATGTAGAAGCCGCTGATCTGATCATCAAGACGCACACCTGCCTTGCCAAAATCGACGGCGAAACCGGACGACACGCATCCGATATCCCGCCAGACATTGTGGATGACGCGGTTGCCCTGGTAGAACGGATTGCCGAACGTATCGATGCCGCCCTGGTCTTCGCTTTCCAGCACCACGCGCGCCGTGATGTTCGAGGCGATCAAATGGTCGTTGCCGCCCATGCTGATGGAGCTCGATGGCAGATCGTGAAAGTAGTTGCGCAACACCGCGACACCGCACCCGCCGATGGCGACGCCATGGGAATAGGTACGACGAGAGCGTCCGGTATCGGTGACCTCGTTATCTGCGAACACGCACCCGCTCGACGTGAGCGTCGTTCGGTTGCCGCCGTTCAAGATCGCGGCCTTGTAGCCGAAAGTGTGAAGGGAATTGCCTTCGAGCGCGCAGTCCTTGCCCCCCGAGCACACCACACCGGTACCGCCGAAACTCTCGATCACGTTGTCGCGAAAGACGAAGCCGCGGCAGTTCTGCACCTCCACGCCATTGCCGCGTCCATAACGGAAATGCATTCCTTCCACGCACACGCCGGACGCATCCCTCACGTGCAGGATCGGCCCCGCCACCGCCGTGAGCACGTACTCGGCATCGGGACGTCCCTTCACATACACTTTCGCGTTCGCGCGATCAAGCACCCACTCGCAATCGCGGTTGAGGAACTTGAGCGAATTGCACACGAAGAACGGCATGTTCGGCTGAAGATTGCGATAGGAATAAGCCCCCGTCATCGCGCCCTGCGCGTCAAGCTGCCAACGGGGCGTCGGCGTCCCCTCGATCGATTCAAGCGTGAATGAGGCGTCTGCCCAGATCCAGCGCCAGTAACCGGTGGCGAAGAGTCCCCGCTCGCCGCGAACGCCGAGTTTCTCAAGATCGGGACTCTCGAAGATGAATTTCGTGTTGTTCCACACCTTCCCCGTCTTGAAGAATCCGACGTCCGGTTCGCGCGCGACGACGAGCGGCTCGCCGTCACGGTAGAGGTCGATGACGAGATTGCGGTCGTTCGTCACGCCAATGCCGCCATAGCACGCGAACGGCTCGCGCACAAACGGGAGGCGCGACACGTCGGCCACGTAGATGCCGTCACGGAACGGCTTGAAGCCGGTGATGCGCGCGCCGCCGTCCAGCACCGCCCGCACGCCTGCGCGGGAACGAATGGTCAAACCATCGTCGCGCGCGTCGAGTTCCAGCGTCTGCGGCATCGGATAGACGCCCTCTGCGAGTTCAAGTACGCAAGGCGTTTTCGTCCCCGCCCGCTCGGCACGGATACGCGCCACCACAGCGGCAAGATCGTCGCCCGGCTGCGCCTGATAGACCTTGGCGGCTTCGGCGCACCTCCACGTCAGAAGCGCGCACCCCAATCCCAACATCACCCTGTACGTTCTCACCATCTTCTCTCCTCCTTGGCCTTACGGACTCGTCCGCACGAACGGCGCGAGCAGGGCGGCGATTTCTTCCGCCGTCGCGGTCACTTCGGCGATCTTGAACGTCTCTGCCGTCATCCGGCTGAAGGACGGTTCCACCGCGCGCAATTTGCGGATCGCCTGATGGTCGCGCGCCAGCAGCTGCGCAACCCGCGCATGCGCCTGACGATACGCGTCGAGCGAACTCTTGATTTCAACACCCTTCGCCTTCCGCGTGTAATACGCGGCGAACCAGGTAGCGACCCCCTCTTCCAACACGGTTGCGCGCGACCCCGGATGCGGCGCCAAGACATGCACCACTTCGTGCGCGAGCTGGTACGCCGCCTCGTTGCGGTTCTTATCCGCCGGCGGCACGACCTGAAGAACGATGTCCTGACGTGCCGGATAGCCCGGGAACCAGTTCTGCGGCACCCCGTGTTCATCCGTGCGGATTTCCGCACCGAGGATCGTCCAGCTGCGATCACGCGGACCAAACAGCAATTCCGCCTCCTTGAGCATATCGCCCAGGCGCGTCGTCATCGACCAGGTAAAGCCGCCACCCTGCGCAAGCGGACGCGTCTCCCAGAAGTGCGCCGCCGTCTCGTGGAGTTTCTTCTCGGAGAAATCCTCACGCGTCAACACGGCCGTCTGCCCTTTCTTGAGGGCGAACGTGATGAGCTTGCCGGCGTAGCGCACCGTGCACGGTTCACCGAGTTCGGACTTGATCCGCGCCAAAACGAGCTGATGGTCCATCCAGACTATCTCGATCACAAAACCGTGGGGCGCACGCAAGCCCGCAATACGGCCTTCCGACCACGCCTGAGGTAGCGCCGGCAGAAGATCGATGGATCCGCGATTCGTCTGCAGCAGCATTTCAAGCATGCCCGCCAGACAGCCGAAGTTGCCGTCGATCACGAACGGAGGACACGCATCAAAGAGATTGTCATAGGTGCCACCGCGTTCGTGATAGCCGTTATAGTCGCCCATCGGACGCATCATCTGCCGGAAGAAACGATACGAATGTTCGGCATCGCCCAATCGCGCCCAGAGGTTCATGCGCCACGCAAGCGCCCAGCCAGTCGACTCGTCGCCGCGATGTTCGAGCGACACGCGCGCGGCCTTGAAAAGATCCGGCGTTTCGGGCGTGATCTGATTCGACGGATAGAGCGCATAGAGATGGCTCGTGTGACGATGCTGGTCGTTCTCGTTGTCGAGGTCCTGCGTCCACTCCTGAAGCTGTCCCCAGCGGCCAATGTGAAGCGGCTCGACGGCGGCCGCCGTTTCGCGCAGTTTCTTCGCATAGGCCGCATCGCCGCCAAGGATTTCGGTCGCTTTCGCCACCGCCGCGAAGAGGTCGCGCACAATCGCATGGTCCATCGCACAGCCGTGCGTGAGCGTCCGCGGCCAATCGGGGCTCTTCGGTGCGTTCTCCGGCGAAATCGAGGGGCAGATGGTGAGCTTGTTCGTGAGCGGATCGCGCACGAGATACGACAAGAGGAAGTCCGCCGCGCCCTTCAACGTCGCGTAGTGTCCCGCAAGGAAGTCGCGATCGTGCGTATAGAGCCAGTGGTACCAGATGTGCATCGAAACCCACGCGCCGCCCGTCGGCCACAGGCCACACCCTTGCGGACCGCACGGCGAAGCCACCCGCCAGGGGTCCGAATTGTGATGGGCCGTCCAGCCCTCGGCGCCATAGACCTTGCGCGCGTACTCGCCACCCGTCACCGCCAGCTCGTCGCAGAGACGCCACATCGGCTCCACCAGATCGCCCAGGCCCACCGCTTCCGCCGGCCAGTAGTACATCTGCTGGTTGATGTTGAGCGTGTAGTTCGAACGCCACGGCGGCGTCATCTCCTTGTTCCAGATGCCCTGCAGATTGATCGGTTCCGTACCGGGCTGGGAACTCGAGATCATCAGATAGCGCGCATAGCGGAAATAGAGCGCCGCAAGCGTGGGGTCGTCCGTCTTCGCGAAGGCACGCAGTTTCTCGTCCGTCGGCTCATTGGGCGTGGACGTGCGTCCCAGCGTGAGCGTGCAGCGGTCGGCTTGCGCGCGGTAGAACGCGGTGTGCGCCTTCTTCGCCGTCGCATACGGCACCTTCATCGCCGCCGTCAACGCCGCGCGGCATTTCTTCGCTGGGTCGACCGAGAGGTCGCGGAAATTCTTGTAGTTCGTCGCAATCGAAACGAAGAGCGTCGCCTGGTCGGCACCGGTCACGACGATCTTGCCGTCCGCCACCGAAACCGTACCGCCCTGCGTCCGCACCGCCGCCACGCCTTCGAACGCCAACGCCGTCGTGCGTGCGCGGGGGGCCTCTTCTGTCGTTCCCCGCACCACGAGCAGACCTTCCTCTATCGTGCACGGAACCTCGTGCGGCGAGACGAGCGTCGCCTCGAAGCTGATCATGCCGGGCGTATCGCTGGCAAGATGATACTCGACCACATCGTCCGTAAAGCTCGCAAAGACCTCGCGGGAGAACGTGATGCCGGCACGCGTAAACGTGGTCCGTGCAATCGCGTCATCCATCGACAGCGACCGCTCGTAGTCGACCGTTTCGCCGTCCGGCAGCACATTCCGAATCACGAGATCGCCGAACGGCTGGTACTTCGACGTCTGCCGGAAATTCTTCGGCAATTGCGCCGAACCTTCCGCCGCCTTGCCGGCGAAGACGAGCTCGCGCGCCTTCAGCACCTGCTCGCGCGTCATCTCCTCCGTGACGGTCGCGAGCGGCCCGCCCGTCCAGATCGTGTTCTCGTTCAGCTGCAGGCTGTCCGTTTCGACGCTGCCAAATGCCATCGCGCCGAGGCGGCCGTTGCCGACTGGCAATGCCTGCGTCCAGAGTTCCGCCGGCTGCCGATAGAAGAGCGCGTCCGTACCTTGCGGCGAATGCGAAGCACGTGCAAGCGGTTCGTGGCGGACACCGTTCAACCACATCGCGCGCGTGCCGTCTTTCGCACATGTCGCCACGAGGCACTGCGGTTCGCCCAGCGCAAACGCCGTCGGATGGTTGAGGGCCGTGGCGCTGTTGCCCGCCAGCAGGAAACGCGGCGCATCAGGCCAGGTGTCGATGATGATGCCGTCCTTCCCGCCGGGCGTAGCGTTGTCGAATAGACGCCCCCCCGCCTTTTGAAGGTTCACCCAGCACGCGAACGTAAACCCGTTCGCAAAGTCAGCCGCCTTGATGACGGCATTCGTCTCGCCAACCGTCGGCACGCCCTGCCAGACGAGCGCATTCGTCGAGATGTTCGCATCGACCTGCCGGGACAGCAGATAGATTTCGTGCCGGTTCAATTCACGTGCATACACCCGCGCACCGAGGAACGTGCCGTCAAGCTTGTTCCCGCCCTTCGAATCGGCACCGAACGAAACCGGCAACTCCGCCACCAACGGAATCGGCCCACCCATCGCAAGACCCGAAATCCCCAAAGCCAAACCAACCAAGCCAATGCGCCACCTCTTCATTCTCGTTGCTCCTTTTCTTGATTTCGCCTCTCAAACAATCGCATTCATCGGTCAACTGTCAAATGAACATCGCCATATAGTGTGGGAGAGACACCTTCTTTCCAATTTTCCCCACATTCCCCTCAATGAATTTATACCCATAAGGTACATTTTCTGCCTTTAGGAATTCATTGAGCGAAATGGTTGCCCCGTTTCCCGCCTTGACCTCGACCGGCACCACGCCGCCGTCTCGCTCAAGAACATACTCGATCTCGCTTGCTCCATTCTCGGTTTTGAAATAACTGAGCGGATAGTTCTTGCTTTTCAGTTCCGCCGCAAGGAAATTCTCATAAAGCCCGCCTTTGGCATTTCCCGTCAATTGACCGCTGAAAAGGAGGCGTTTGAATTCCAAACCGAAAATCGCACTCAAAAGCCCGACATCGGACAAATACAATTTATAGCGATCGTCAATCACATGCGCAGCAAGCGGAATCTCCGCAACCGAAACATCCTCCGCCTTCAGTGCCAACGACGCATCGATCAACCATCCTACCGATGCACCGAACTTACGTTCACTTCCGCCCTTCTCGATATCGGCATATTTGAACTTATGATTCTCCTTGGAAAGAATCCGCGGAATGGCACGATAGCAGTTCTCGATCTTCGGCACATCTGTCGTATCGGCATATTTATGAATATCATCGATGTACGCCGTGAGAATCTTTTCCTGTTCCTCCTGTATGGAACCGAACTGCCTCTCCTCGGCGTACGTCTTCACCACGGCCGGCATTCCTCCGACAATCAAATACTCCCGAAGCAAATCGAGATACTTGCGATTGATGACATCGGGAACCGGCTCTTTGCGCTCAAAATATCCCCGCAACACCAAAAGCGCTTCTTGCGAAACACCCTTTGCCCACAAGAACTCCTCGAAGTCAAGAGCATACATCATCACGGAACGCTCATAGCCCACGGGGATGGAACGCGGTTCACGTTTTCGACGACTTCTCTTGTTCTTGTACTTGATTCCCAGAAGTGACCCCGTCGCCACGACATCATAACGGCCATCCAAGGCCAAAGGCTTAAGCGCCGTCCTGGCATTCGCACACTCCTGAATCTCATCGAGAAAAATCATCGTCTCTCCTGGGATGAGCTTCACCTCGGGAACAAAAGCCGAGATTCGGCGATAGATGTCTTCCGCCGTCAAACTCCCCTCGAAGATTTCACAGGCAGTTGGATCAATCGCAAAATTCAGCGCGATGAAATTCGTATAGTTTTCTCGTGCAAATTTCTCAATGATATAGGTTTTCCCAATCTGGCGCGCCCCCCTCACCAACAAGCATTCATGTTGATGAGCGGCCTTCCAGTTCAGCAAATAACGATAGAATTTACGTTGTAGTTCCATGAAGACATTTCAAAAATAATTTGCAATAATAATACCATTTCTCCCAAAGAATGTCAACTTGCAACTTTTCAGACCCTCGCCAACGCAACTTTTGCAACTTTTCGAACAAGCGTACATACAACTTTTGCAACTTTTCGGACTCTCATCGGTTCGACTTTCGCGGTTTTTCGGCCGCCGTTGGTATAACCGAAAGCTTGAACTTGACGCGATTCCGCGGGGCGGCTGACTTTGCAAAAGCGGCTTTCGCCGATTGGCAGGCCTCGATCAGCGCCTTGCAGCGGAATTGAATGCATTCCTGGTCGGGCCCCTTCGCACGTCGGGCAACGCCGTTCGTGACCGCCACGCATTTTGCGAGAATTGCGTCAACCGCCTTGGCATCAAGTCCTTCCTCCTTCGAGCAATCCCGGTAGAGGGCTGCAACGGCGTCGAAGTCCACAAGCGTCGCCATCAGGCGCGC
>JAKSOY010000173.1 GCA_024405255.1 Kiritimatiellia bacterium | reverse complement strand
TAGTCGTAGGGATTGTACTGCCAAAGTTCACCGTCGGTCGTCCTGACAGGTCCCTCGTCCTTCGTTTCGGCCATCAGCGGATTCGTCCCTCGGACAAGTTCATCGGCGAACGAAACGCCGTCACCGTCCGTGTCGCTTGTCATCTCGACATCTGTTCTGCCGTACCAGTAGAGCTTCATCCGCGTCTCGTAGTCGCGGACCGCATACGCGACAATGGTCAGCGGAGAACCGTCCGTAACTATCTCTTTCCCAGACTCCGCGCGTCCCCATTCGTCGGCAAGACGCTCACCGTTGAACGACCAGTAGGCAAATGTCGTCATTTCGGGATCATAAACACCAGCATCAAGGGTCGAGACCCGAGTTCCCGGACGATACACTTCGCTTGATGTCGGGAAAAGAGCCCCTTCCGGCTCGCTGCGGATCGTGATCGTCCCGTAGTTGTTCGGATTGAACAACCACTCCACACCCGCGATCCAGGCGACAGGCCCGGCATCGACTGACTCGGCCATGATCGGATTCGTGCCGCGGGCCAGTTCCTCCGCGAACGTGATCCCGTCACCGTCCGTGTCGGACGCCGCTCCTTGGCTCAAATCACCATACCAGTAAATCTCAGAACCGTCCGCCACACCGTCGCCGTCGGAATCCTGCGCCACCGGTAAGTAATGCGCCGTGAGCGTGGTACTCTCGTAGAGATCAAAGGGCGTCACATCCAACGCCCGTCCCCATTCGTCACGATCCGCGAAGTCCTGTGTCGTCGAAATCGTCCAGTGCGTGAAGATCCAGCCACTCACCGCGGGTGCCGCGCCCGTATCATACTTCTGCCCTGTCTCCAGCGCCCGTTCGTCAATGCGCACCATCTCGCCGCCGCACTCCGTTTCCTCATAGACATTCACCACATCCGCCAAAGCCGCGAAGGACAACAGAAGCAGAGCCGCGAAATACAAACCGTATGCTTTCACCCCCTCGCCGCAACGCTTGTACTCAATCGCGGCATTCTCACCCGCAATTAACAAGGTGTGAAGTTTCGATGCGCTGATCTTCATAATCCACGTCTGCTCGGGTTGTGCTTCCGCGTTATTCGTTTCCAAGGGTCCTGCCGAGGCGGAAGCCACCGTCCCTGATCGACGGATCAGAGTCGTGGCGCGCGCCAGATCTCGCATCGTAGGAGTTAATGCCAGCCCAGGAATAGCTGCGCCAAATCCGGCCATAGCCAGAGGCAGCCCCAATCGGATCACTCGCAGTCACTTGCGTATCAATCTCTTCATACCAATCAAGACACCACTCGTGAACCTCACCATGCATATCATACAAGCCCCAGTCGTTCGACAAGTACTGACCGACGATCGTATGTTCCAAGAATCCTCCACGAAGGTCTTTTTGCGTATCACGAATTCGCCCCAAGAGATTACAGTCACTTCCGTTGTTGTAATTCCCTGTCGTTCCAGCACGACACGCATACTCCCACTGCGCCTCGGTCGGCAGGTCAAAGGAAAACCCAGTTCGCGCCTGAATACGCCCGACAAACGAGTTCGCATCGACAGTCTTTACCGTCGGCCAGTTGTAGGTCGACGAATTGCCACGAATCATGTTCCACGAAACATTCTCGACCGGGCGCATATCGCCCTTGTAATACGACGGATCGCTGCCCGTGACGAGCTGATACTGCTTCTGCGTGACGGGAAAAACGCCCATGTAGTAGGGCTTGGTCAGCGTCGTTGTGCGTCCGCTCATGTTGAATGTTCCCGGCTCGATGCGGCGGAGGACGATTTTCGTCGTCTTGTACTCATCGCCCCAGCCCGCCGTCGGGGCACTGTCAAGGTAGGTGACGGGATAGCTCGTGGCATTCTCGCCAGCCGAAACATCGATCACGCAATACTTCTTCTCCCCAAGATAGATTTGTGACGGAGCATCCTTGCGCTTGTAGGCATAGATCGCCACACCGCCCGGAATCAGCTCCTTGCGCGTCGCACGGCGGGCGTATTCCTGAATCACGCCGTTCAGGATTCCGTAGCCCATCTTGTCGTAGATGTACTCGATCACATTCAAACGGCCAGCGTAGGGGATCTCCGTGCGAGACACAAGCGGTGCACCATCGGCTAATGTGACATGATTCGTTGCCGTCAGATAACCATTGTCGAGCATAAGGTCTTCCGCACCGCTCGCATAGTACCAGAGCATCGCGTTAAAGACATCCTCGGTTTTCTGTGTGCCGTACGAGACCGTGAACGACCCGTTCTTCTTCGTCGCGGGGATGTTGATCCACTCCATCGGCAAGGTGCCCATTTCGGAGGTCAGAATCTCGAACTTGGCCTTGGCGAGATCGGTCTTCCAGTCCTGCGAGACCTTCCACGCGAGCTTGTGCTCGACATTCGCCTCGATGCCGTCGCCGATGTTCTGCGCCGTCTCGTTGCCGTCAGCATCCTTCACGAATGCCGTCGGACGCACCACAAAGAAGAAGTTTCGCTCTCCGTTCTCAAACGCCAGCGCCCGCACATTGACAGTCGGCTTGTCGCTTGTCACCATATACGTGACATCAAGAATCGTCGGATCATTCGCCCGAATGGCGGAGGAAAGAATGACTGGGGACGTTTCCTTGAAGTGAAGTGTCGAAAGAAAACCCGTCTTGAAGATCGAGCCATCGCCCGGATCAGCGAAATTGGAATAGGATGACTCTGTCGCTTTCTTCCACTGAAGCCCGTAATACGATGACGAATAAATGCCGCCATTCGACCCTTCGCATCCGGCGCGAAGTTCGATTGGATACCAATCGCTCGCAACCGGTGTAAAGTCCGCCGATTTTGATGTCGAAGAGGATGTCCCCTTGCTCAACACCGTCAGCCCGTTGATGATCAACGTCGCATACGCATAGCGATAGTAATACCTGAAGTTGTAGGTGACGCCACCTTCGAGGTACATGTACGCCCGTGCACCGACCGTCGTGTACTGTCCGAAATACTGCGTGTACAGATTCGGCGTACAGGTCAAGCGCGAGACATTCGCCACAATCTCGCTCGTCGTGTCGAGCGTCGCCGAACTGAACGTCGCCTCGGCAAACCCCGGCACCCCGCCCGGATCGCCCGCAAAGGCATTCGCCCCAAGCAGCCCAACAGCCACCATCGCAATCATTTGTTTCTTCATATCTTTCCTCTTCTTATCCCTTAAATCAACTAAAAAGGCACGGCCTCGGCTGTGCTTGCATGAGGCCCTGGAAAAGCCCGCCAACAACACAGCGCGAGGCGTGCCAGATGGCACACCTCCGCGACTGCCGTGTTGTAAACTTTCCAGGTTTTCATGCAACGACCAATCTCGGAAATGCAATAAATTGTTTATCGCGTTTTCTCGACACGGAAAATGATACCATTTCACCATTCCCCGCGTCAACGAGGGCACTCCGCATTATCGGCAAGACGCCAAAAGAAAATGACCCGCAGGATGTTGAATTCCTGCGGGTCCGTGACATCAGTCAAGGGTGTCGTCCGGACTTATTCTCCGTGAAGCTTCGCAAAGAAGAAAGAGACAAGTTCCTTCACCACGCAGCAGCAGAGCAAGTATGCCAGTTTGCTGAACCACCCGTAGAGAAAACTCGTCCTGCGCTCCCGCACACAAACGACAATCTCTTCTTTGACGATGATCTTCTTCATGCTCATCCTCCTTGTTGAGCCATGTGAACGCACTAAAATGGCGTTCTTCTTGTTTCACCGGCCAGGCGTTTCTTGTCAAGGTCTTATCCGCAGTCCTGAAACATATCCTCACAGATGAGGAGCAACTGGTACGCTGTCTGCCGTCAGCGGCCCACGGGCACAACCAACGGCCAAAATCGCATTCGGGCCGGGCACGGGAAAGACATTAATGAACCTATAAAAGTTCCATCTTCCCGACGGCGCGTATTCTATCACACCCACAGGCAAATGTGCAAGGCCCCTCAGCAACCGGGAACAAAGAAAACGACCCGCAGGATGTTAAAATCTTGCGGGTCTGATGGAATTTCAGCCCCGATCACGAGACTCCATCCGTCAGCACGCAGACTGGTAGGCGTTATGGCCTCCCGATAGCTGGCCGATGTGTGCAGCAGCGTAGCCACGAGGAGTATGCGAGATCACCGCCGTGGCACAGTCCGCAAGAGAATGGTCGCCGTACTTCAAGACGAATGAGAAATCATCCATCTTGTTCCAGAGGAGAGTGAAGTCTCTCGACCACCATTTCGCGTCCCTACCGTCCCTCTTCGTCAGCACCTTTATATCCCGCATCAGAGTGCGGATTCCGGACTTGTCACGTCGAACCGAGGGGCAGGACTTGGTGTGAAACCAATCCTGAATCTCCTTCCAAGACGGACGGCGAGCATTCCCTTCCTCGCGTAACTGCGCATACCACCACTGAACGAAACGCTGCCATTCTCCAATGCGAATGGCACGGACGCTATTACCTCCGCGTCGTCCACAAAGGATGCCCGTCGTGCGTTTCGGCGCAAGACGGTCAATCTCCTCCTCATCGAGCAGCATCTCGCCGTTGCACCCAAACCGCAGGATGTCCGCAAGGGATCGTCCCCGACGGACACACTGTTCGGGATAATCCCTAAAGCCGGCGTCGACATCCCCAACAATGAAGACTGCGTGTCGATCGAGCTGAAGCCGCTCACGCAAGTTCTCTGTCGGCTTGTCCGCGTAGTAGAACGCACGCCCGTGGTAGCATCCGAGCCACCACAGCCCATCCGCCACCTTCCGTGCGTCCGTAAACTCCAGTTTATCCGCAAGCAGTTTCGCAGCAGTCGTTGGATCGGCGATAAGCGCTCCAAATCTGGATTGCATCAAAACACCTCCTCTACACTGCAGTCGCAGTAAACCTGAGTCTTGTCCGCGTGAAATTCGCGGACTTCAGTAGCTGTCTGTCTTAAGGTTTGCCAGTTGATCCCGCCAAAGGCGAAATCAATACGATTATGGCAGGCGTCGGCTTGAATGTCGAGTCGGTGGCCGTAGGCAGCGCGAAGTGCGGAAAATGAACTTTTTACGTTCATGTGTCTTCTCTCCTTGTGTCAAGGAGCCATACGCCGCGTTAGCATGATCGCATAAACGACAGCCCGTATCGGCGTACGGTCCTTGTGTTGTTTTTCGTTTACAGGTCATGCTGGATCCTCCAGTAGTACAGGCCATTGCGTCCTCGGTCATCATTGAACCACCAACGCAAATTATATAAGCGGCATCGTTTCGTCTCGCTTGGAACCAGCGTGTCGCGGACTCCACAAGTGCCACCTCCCGCGCCGCACGGCGCAAGTTGTCAGGTTCCAGCCGCTTCCGAACAATCGTGCGCATTGTCGTCTCAACTGAAGCGGTGTTGCAGGGCTCTGCCCCGCCCAGGATCATTTTCGGTAATTCACAATGACAACGGCCAGCGCGAACCAGACCGCCCTTTCCAACGGCCTCGCGCATAATCGGCATCACTCCATTCTTCGCTGTCATGGCGCGGATTATACCACATCTCCGATTGAGTGTTCAAGGCGGTTGCGATAGGTTTTTAGTGACACATTTCCATATGGCAAACTCCGAGCCAAAACATCCGAAGCATACGAATAGACAACATGAAAAACCGCCGCGAAACTGCAGCGGTTTTCTTGCGTACGCATCCCCCTTCGCGCCTTTCGGCGGTTTCGGAGGATCTGCCGTGGTCCCGGGTGGGATTCCACGGTTCCTTGGTTCGACCGTCAGCTTCAGGTCGAGTTGCAAGGTTTTGGCCTCGGCGAAATGACAATTTCGGTCAGACCGTTTTTGTCATTTCGCTTCGCCCGGTGGCTAACGTCTTGTGCTCGTCAGCCGTATCAAAGATCAAACCGACTTTCGCCGTCGCCCGGCGGGGCACAAACCCGCCAGACGGAAATTCAACACTGCGAATTATACCACATATTCGCGTTTCGCGTCTTGCCAGACCTCAATTGGCGAAATGTCAATGTCGCCAGGCCATGTAAGGTGGCCGTATTCAACATAAGCACTTCTGAAGAACGTCGGATCGTTTAGCTTTTTCCAGTAGGATTGACAGAAGTAAGGAGCGCAATCGAACACTCCAGTGCTACCACCATCAAAAACGACTGCAACACGATGATCGTCAATGACTCTCGCCTCTTTCAATGTCTCATACTTGATCATTTCACTTCATCCCTCGATTTTGAAAAACGTCGCATTTTCTCCGTGCAACAGTTCCCAATTCGCATACAACTCTTTCTCATGACGAACAATCCATGCCTGCACCATATACTGCTGATCTTTCGGAAATCCTTTCGCTCCGGCAAACAACTTTCGCGAGGCGATATCAAAGCTTGCCTCCGCACCTTGATAGCGAGCATGAATATGCGGCTGATGATGCCGCGTATTCCGTTCAGGATTCATCCGAATGATAATGCCGTCAAACATTGCCAATGTTGCCATAAAATTCCTTTCTCAAAATTTAGCATTAGTGAACTGGTCCTCTACTTCGTAGCACATCTCACATATCCGGCTCGTTCCGAAGGTCGGCAGCCAAACATGCAGGATCGCGTACGCATCCCCCTTCGCGCCTTTCGGCGGTTTCGGAGGATCTGCCGCGGTCCCGGATGGGATCCCACGGTTCCTTGGCTCGACCTTTACGGGGCGCACGGGGTGCGCCCCCTACCGGTCGGGATTCAAGGTTTTGGCTGATCCCTTCTGAAGCGGTCGGGAGACCGCTTATCCGTTTTCAGCCCGGTGGCGGATGATGTTGGGCTCACCCGCCGCTATCAAAGATCAACCTGCGTCACCGCAGCCCTCCTCGCGCCCATGCGGGGAAGGGAAATTGTATGCGTTACGATCCGGAACCTCCTGTTGGGGGTTCATCATTCAAAAAGCAAAACATCTGCCCTAATTGGCCGCTGTCATCTGAATCAGAAGGTATCTTGAACTCTTCAAACCCACAAAGGCGATAGAACTCACGGAGCTTCGCATTCCTCTTCTCATATTCCAGAAACACGACCTTACCGCCAACTTGCTCTCGAACGCCTCTTATCTGATTGAGAATGAACGAAACGAGTGCCTTGCCCGAAACACCCTTGCCACCCCTGATCGCAAAGTTCTTGGCCAGCTGCGCGATCAGGTAGGAGGAAATGCCATAAGATTTCTTCTCGGATGAAATGCTGACTCGGGCCATGTCCTTCATCGCATCCTTCTGACGCGCCGTCAGACGGGAGAAGCTGATTGCGAATGGCTTGATTGCAAGCGTATAGTAGGCAAGGCATTCAGCATCATTTCCATCGGCAAAGACAAGGTACGTGATCGATGTCCGTTTAAGTGAATGCCGAAAGGCCTGACCATGCAGATACCCCTCGACTTCAGAACTCAACCCGGCACACGAGAAGCCCGCCAGCCGAGCCCGCGCCCCATCCTCGCCATAGGCGCGGATATAACTGGAAAGTGGTATGACGCGAAGCTCTTTCATTCATTAGACCCTTTGCCGCGTACGCCGATGCGTAATCTCGCTCACATCCGAAACCAACTTCCATCCACGACTCACCGCCGGAGGCTTGATTGGCCTCGAAGATGAAAGCCATGCCGCCACGAACGCGCGTGCCGTTTTCGTGTCCTTGATCTCAAAGTTCGCAGTTATGCTTGATGTCGCCATATTGTCCTCCTTTCGCTCTTTTGACTGACATTATATCAAAATCTGATCGTAATTGCTCTTTGCGTACGCATCCCCCTTCGCGCCTTTCGGCGGTTTCGGAGGATCTGCCGCGGTCCCGGGTGGGATTCCACGGTTCCTTGGTTCGACCTTTACGGGGCGCACGGGGTGCGCCCCCTACCGGTCGGGATTCAAGGTTTTGGCTGATGGATTGCAAAACTTTGCGCTTCGCTTACAAGCGGCGAGACGCCGCTTCTCCATTTCGCCCGGTGGCTGACGTCTTGTACTCGTCAGCCGTATCAAAGATCAAACCGACTTTAGTCGTCGCCCGGCGGGACACAAACCCGCCAGACGGAAATCAACCACACTTATTTTAGCGCATTCTCTCGCGCAGCTCCGCGCTCTTCGCTGAGCATGTCGTAGAGATAGACAGGGCCCTCGCGATAGAGGCCTGTCAACTCGTCCTCGATCTGTCCATAGAGCTTGGAGTCGTAAACGATTTTCATCGCGTCAGGGAGAGACGTCGACTCCTTTTTCATCACCCACTCGATCAAGAGGGTGATTGCACTCCGCCGAAGCTGCCTGCGAATTGCCTCTTCGCTCATGACGCAACCACTCCTTTCCCGAGAAACGACAACGCCCGCTCGGAATGAAACGAATATTGAAACGTCTTAATCGGCGCATGGGCAAGGCGGGATTCCACTTCTTCCGCCGTCAAATCTCCACGGCTGTAATCGTCAATGATTTGCATCAACCGGTCATCCGCAATGTAACCATGCACAATATCATACCGATTGTCGAGGTTGTGTTCGTTCGCGGTGAACTCTTCCAGCCGATTCGCCAAGACAAACTTGACCCAGTCCATGTTCATCGCCGGGAAATCCTTGACCACTCCCGCGGCACGAGCCCCATCCTCATCAAACGATCAACTTCTTTGCCCAACGCTCGGCAGATTCACGATTTGGAGTGGCATAAAATCCCGATCCGAAATCCATACCCCTGCGGCTCTTGGACAGATCCGGCGTTTCAAACGGTACAGTGGTGCCATGGTAAAGCGTCACCATGTCGGCACGCCTCCATAGTTACGGCAAACCTCGTCAAGATCTTCAACGACAATGCGATCAGACAACGTGCTTTCCTCGGGATAGAATTCATCAAGAAAATGCAACCCGTTGTTAGAATGCAGGTAATTGCACGCAACATTGCGTGCAATGCCATGACGCTCCGCAAACTTGTTCACACACAGCGCCACGTATTCAATTTTATCTCTCAAATTACTACCCATAATACCCTCTCACGTCCTTCTCTTTCTCACTGTCTTGTTGTAATTTATATCAAAACTTCTTACGCACATTGCGTACGCATCCCCCTTCGCGCCTGTCGGCGGTTTCGGAGGAAGGATCCTGCACCTCTTGCCTATAGTGCCTATAGTTCTATGACCTTGCCGCCGTTCTTGCGCGACTCCTCGGCGGCAAAGCAGATGAGGTGGCTCTGCAGGGCCTCCTCCGTCGCATGGCGAATCTCCTCCGGATCGTTGCGCCAGAGGATGCGAATCATCTCCGAGACGAGGTTGAAGTCGCCGCCGCCGTGACGCGAGCGGTTCGGCAGGCGGTAGACGCGCGGGACGCCCGTCTCGACCGGATTGCCGTCGAAGCGGCAGATGTCGAGGTTCTCGCCGTCGCCGACGATCTCGCCGCGCGTCAGCGCGATGCGGGTCGTGCGGACGTTCTTCTCGGTGAAGCCGGTCATCACGTGGCTCACGGTCGCCCCGCCCTCGAACTCCATCGTCACCGTCTGGTGGTCGGGGACGTCGTTGTCGGACTGGTAGACGCACTTGCCGTACTCGGTCTCCTCGATGAGCT
>JAKSOY010000172.1 GCA_024405255.1 Kiritimatiellia bacterium | reverse complement strand
GTCCGCACAGCCACAGGACGACCTCCAGCTCGTCACCGCCGCGCTGGTCGGCCCAAATGGACTCGGCTCCGAACGGCTTCTCCTTCAACGCCCCGCGCTGGAACTCGAAATACCGCTCGAGGAACCTGAGAACGCGCTCGTCTCCCGTTCCCTCGAAATAGTCGCGCATCAGGTGAAGGACGACCATGTTCGCCCACCAGTTGCAGTCGCGCGGACCGAAGTCGCCGTTCGGACGCTGGCTCTTCAAGATCGCCTCGATCCACCGCCGGGCCTTCGCCTTCAGGTCCGCGTCGTCAAGCGCAAAGGCAAGGGACACAAGCCCCTTCAGGTAATAGGGACCCCGTTCCCAGGCATACTGGCCGCCGCGCGTTCCGCCCGTCAGCCAGTCGGACTCCCCAATGTCGTCAAACAGGTCCTCCGCATGGCCCGTCAGACCGTCGCGCTGGAGGTCCAGCTGCCGAAGAAGCCAGCGCTCGGCCCGAACCTGTCCAGGCGCCAGCATCCGGAACGCCGCCGGTCGCAGGGCAACCTCCGCCTGTGCCTGCGATGTCGCCAAAACCAGCGCTGCACACACAACCACACTCATTCTACATGTCCCCCATCGAAAGCGCCTTGAACTCCGGAATGACTGTAAACTGCGCGGTCTTATGGCTGCGCCGTTCGATTTCCCTCAGCTTCTCAATCTCGTTCTTTCGATCGTAGAACTTCATCAGACCTCACCTCCTGCAAATGAAACCACGGTTTCTGAAACCGCCGTTTCTTTTTGCGGATTGTGTATCATTCGCGCGGGGGCTGCGTCAACCGTCGAACTCACGCAGTTCCGATTATCGCCGTCTCACCGGAGAATCAGCATAAGCCCGTTCCCCGTCTGCCATTCGTAGCAGCCGATGTCAACGATGTCGTTGACAACGCGGCATTTGCCCGCGAGATCGAGGTCGTCCGCCGTCCAGCCGATGTCCGCGCCGCCGTCACGCGCCGGGGAGAGTGTCTTCGGCGAGAAGTCGGGATGCGCCGCATCTCCGTAGTAGAGCCGAGGTCTGTCCGTCTTGTGGCACGTGCCGCACTCGCTGATCGTCATAGCCGTCGAGGCGGTGGCGTAAATGCAGTTCGTGAGGATGTGCGTGCCAGCCCCAGCCCGGTAATGCGTGGCACTGCCGCTCAGGTCGTAGGCGACACTGTTCCAGGCGAAGAGCGTGTTCACCGCGACGATCCCCCAGCCGTAAGAGCTGCCGCCGATCACCGCGCTGGACGCCCCCGCGCAGCGGTTGCTCGCGATTGTACAGTTCTCAAGGTGCAATCCGGTGCTGGTGTCAACCCATTCCTGCTCCTGGATGATTGACGAGTTGTCCGTCGTCGACTGGTTGTATGCGAAAAGGCAGTTGCGCGCTGTCGAGTGGATCATGCCGACGCCGTACTTCGGCGCCACGTTGTTGGTGACGATGCAGTTCTCCAAAATGAAGTTCGTCGTCTTCCAATTGCCGCTGGACGGATCGCGGGCGGATTCAACCGCACCGCTCTGATCCGTCGCACGGTTGCCGCCGAAAACGCAGCCGTAGTAGTTGCCCATGTAGCCGGCACCGCCGCGATATGCGGTGTTGCCGAAGAACTTGCAGTTCCAGAGCGTGAACGTGTTACCCGCGGCGGTGTAGCTGCAGACGCCTCCGCCGTACAGGCCAGTGTTGCCGACGAACAGGCAGTTTGTCACGGTTTGTGCAGCGTTCTGACGCGAAAGCGGCGCCTGCTGCTTGCAGATGTTTCCGTAGAACTTGCAGTCATCGATCGTCATCGCCCCTGCGATCAGGACGACGCCGCCTTCCGTGCCCACCGAGGTCCCGGTCCCGTTGGTCTGCACGTTGCCAACGAACGTACACCTCAGGAGGTTGCACTTCGCGCGAATCGCCGCGCCGCCACCGGCCGTCGCCGCGTTGGACGTGAAAAGGCAATCCGAGTAAGTCGCGTATGTCCCCCATTGCTGGTTACCCGAAATGCAACCGCCCTTCTGCGCCCAGTTACCGAAGAAGACGCAGTCCTTGTAACTCGAACCGCCGCCTGAACTGTCAACATGCAGCGTGCAGCCGCCCTCCGTCGTCGCCCAGTTGTTGGAAAACGCGCAATTCCGATAGGCGACAGTGTGCGATCCGTGTTTGACGGCACCGGCCTTCGCCGCCGAGCAGCCGTAGAAGAGGCAGTTGGAGATGCTTCCGTATCGCGCCATCTGAACCGCACCGCCTTCACTCGACGAGTGGCAGTCGAAAAATCGGCAGTTGAAGATATACCCCGGCTCGCCGTTGCCGGTATCCAGGTTCAGCGCGCCGCCGTTGGCCGTGCTCGTGAAGTTGGTGAAGGTGCATCCGGAAATCGTCACGCGGCAGGTCGTCCGCAGGAACGAGCGCCCGCCCGCCTCGCCCGCGCCTTCGATCACGACCCCGCCGGCCGCACCGGTCGCCGAGCGAATCGTCAGCACCTGCGTCCCGCTGAGCGTCGACGCATGGTAGTAGGTCTCGCCGTCCGCCGGCGTGTCCGCGCCGTACTTGTAGACACCGTCCGCCAGCTGGAGAACCGAACCTGACGTGCACCGCGCCAGCGCATCCCGTATCGTTCCCGGAGTCGACTCCGTCTCGCAGTAGCCGTCCGTCGAAGGATCGACCGGATTCGGCGAAGCGTAGAATGTCGCCGCATTCGTCCCCACGCCCGCCGCGACCGCGGCAACCGCCAATATGAGTTTCTTCATATCAAGGAAGTCCTTTCTTGTCTTTATAGGTAAGCATAGTATCAAATCCTCGCACAATGCGCTATATTGAAAATCGCAACTTGCGTATAGAAATTTGCAATACCAATCGCCCCCTTTTATGGTATAATCCCGGCCATGAAGCGAATCGGGCTTTTAATTGAGCGCCACTGGCACTACGGACGACGCCTCTGCGAGGGCATCGCCGCCTATTCGCGCGAACGCGGCGACCTCGCCCTGGAGTTCCTCGACTGGGACCGCGTCGGCCGCCCGAACGCGCTGCGCGCGTACGACGGGTTCATCGCCCGCGTCTGGAGCCCCGAAACGGCCGCACGGCTCAAGGCGGCAGGGCGTCCCGTCGTCGACGTCTACGGCGGCGATCCGACGGACGACTTCGTCCTCGTCGACCAGAACGCCCGGCTCATCAGCCAGCTCGCGGTCCGCCACTTCATCGAGCACCACTTCACGCGCTTCGCCTTCTGCGGCTATGCCTATCAGCGCTATTCGACGCTGCGGCGCGACTCCTTCGTCCACGCGCTGGAACTCAACCACTTTGCCTGCAGCGTTTTCGAGGACAAGTCCCTGTCGGCGGACAAGTTCGGGCAGAAGGTCCTCGGGAAAGGCAACTACGACTCCGGCATCCGATCCAAGACTCTCGAACGGTGGCTCGCGCGGCTTGAGAAGCCGGTCGCCGTCTTCTGCGCCCACGACCTCGTGGCGCTCGACCTCGTCAGGGCCTGCCAAAGGCTCAGCATCGACATCCCGCGCGAGGTCGCCGTTCTGGGCGTGGACAACGATCCGCTCCTCTGCGACTTCACGAATCCGGCCATTTCCTCAATCGATCCGAACCCCTTTGAAATCGGCAATCAGGCCGCCCGGACGCTCGTCCGGTGGATGGAGGATCCGACGCGCAAGCCCGCGGACCTGAGGCCCGCTCCGACAGGCCTTGTCGAGCGCATGTCCACGCACATCTTCCCCTTTCCCGAACCGTGGCTTTCGGATGCGCTGATCTACATCCGGCGGAACATCGCCCGCAACATCAACGCCGCCGACGTCTTTGCGTTCCTGAAGCTTTCGCATACGACGGTCGAGCGCACCTTCCGCGCCCGCCTCGGCGTTTCCGTCCGGCAGGAGATTGCCAAGGTCCGCATCGACGAGGCCAAGCGGCTACTGGAGAAGACGGCCCTTCCGCTTTCCGAGGTCTGCTCCCTCTCCGGTTTTTCCTCAAAGGCCTACTTCACCGCCGCCTTCAACGAGGCGACCGGCTCGACGCCGCTTGAATGGCGAATCACGAAACGCCGTCATCCGTAAACGCCGGCCACAATGCCGCCCTAGTCTTCCACCTCGCCGACCTCGATGTATCGTTTGACCCTCTCCAGTCCAAATTGACTGGCGCAATCGAGAACGGCGACCAACTTCTGTAGAACTCTGCGGGGATAGACTCTGCGCAGAAGATCAAATTCGTCCCCAAAAAGCGGAAAACGCAAACTTACCTCATCCCGCAAGGGGGCCTGTCCCCGTCGACTTCCGTCCAATAATCATAGATACACTCCTATCTTTCCGCACAAATTGTATCACATATATTAGATTTGAGCAAGTATGGACAGTAATGCCAGTTATTATTTCTCAAATGTCGTCTAACGGCATAGATTTGAGAAATTAATAATTATGCCATTCATCCTTTAGAGACCCCACCTTCGCAAATCAACCCGACACTCCCCATCCTCCCGGTTAAGGTCGCCGCGAGTAAAATCCACACCCGATTGCGCATCGATTACTTCACCATCAGCAGCAGTCCCGGATACGGGCCCTGCCATTCGTAGCAGCCGATGTCGACGCCCTTGCCGAAGATGCGCGGATTGCCGCCCAAGTCGGTCGTGATCGTCTCATAGACAGCCGGATCGTAAAAGCCCTTGTCGACGACGCCGCTCTTGCCCGGGCGCGGCCGATAGCCCCATGGATGCTTTGCGTCCGCCCCCGCGAGGAACGGATCCTTCTTCAGCTGGAAGTTGCCGATGCCCCTGAGTGCCTCTGCGGAATCTATCGTTCCATACGTGCAGTTCGTCATCGTGCTCGGATTGCCAGCCGCCCAACCGTCGATATCATACGGCGTGTTGCCGTAGAAGACGGAATTGAGTGAAAGATTCCAGAAACCGACCGCGGCCGTCGAACCACTTGAACAGCAGACGTTGTCCGCCACCGTGCAATTGCGCAAGTTGCAGTAGGTGATTAGCGGTGTGCGACCGTTCGGGTTCTCCTGAACGCTCCGGTTGCCGACAATGAGGCAGTTATCGACACACAGCCCCGAGTTTGCCGTCAGCAGCGTGTTGCTGCACACGTTTCCGGCAATGACGGTGTTTCGCATCTCGGCTCCGTAGCTGAGCGACAGGCCTCCGCCGAACGTCACGTTGGAGATGACGCAACCGTCCATGATGAAGCCGCGGTAGATTGTCTTGTTCGGATAGTCCGCATTGCGGATGATGCAGTCGTAGAACTTGAAGCCGGCCGTCGCGTTATTGGCGCCGCTGAAGACGCAGGAATAGTTATGCTTCGTGCTGGAACCGCCCTCGAAGATGCAGCGGTAATACGTGCCGCCCTTCACGTGCGCACCGCCGCCCTTGTCCGTCGCCGTCGCCGCGTTGTCCTTGAAGAGGCAATCGTAGGCAACGACGCCGTTGGCGCCTGCCGCACCCACGCTGTCAGCCGTCGACCCGCCCGAGTAGCTGTTGCCGATAATCTGGCACCTGTACAGCGAACCTGCACACGCGGCCGTGCACTGGTTTTCGCGATAAACGCAGTTCGTCAAAACCGGCTGGGTGTTCGAATACACATAACTCGCATTGGCGCCCGCATTCGAGACGAAAAGGCAGTTATCGGCCACGGGCCCCTCCTGATTCACCAGCGACAAGGCACCCGACTCGCCAAAACACGTGTTGCCGATGAAGGTGCAGTTCTTGGCCTTGCCGGAGGTGTAAAGGCCTGCCGCGCCTACGTGCCAGCCGCTGCCCTTTTCGTTCGAATTGCCCACAAACAGGCAGTCGGTGCAGTTGCCATAGCGAACCGCACCGACATTCGTGCCGAAGTTGCCACGGAAGATGCAGTTCGAAATCGTCGTTCCTGCCGCTGCCCAGATTGCGGCCCCCATGCCGTAGGACGCACCTTGATCGCCCGTACTGTGTCCCAACTTGGCAAACTTCTCAAAGGTGATGCCGAGCACCGAATCCTTGGCCCCGACCGAAAGGCAGCGCAGGTCCTGCGCCTGTCCGCCGCCGCGGACAATGCAGTTCGTTGGATTGAGATCCATCGAGCGAATCGTCACGTAGTCCTTGCTGACGATTGCGAAAGTGTACTGGCCCTCGCTCTTGACGACACCCGAGTAGTCGTAGACCGCCGGCTCCTCGGCCGTGCCCGACAGGAGAACGATCACCGTCGGCGCGGCCGCCGTACCGGCCGTCGCACGCGAACAGGCGTTCGACAGCGTACCGGCGGTGGCAAAGGTCAGGCAGTCCTCGTCCGCCGAGTCGTCCGCATCCGGCGAGACGTAGAGTATCTTGCCCGCACCATAGGCGGAGACGACCTTGAATGGCGTGACGCTCTCACACCCGGCGTACTCACCCTTGCCCGTCACCGTGCAAGAACCCGTGCCGAGCGCACCGGTTCCATCAGCCACATACTCGTAGTCGACGCCCGCCTCAAGCTCCTTGCCGGTCAGCAGATCCGTGACCTTCGGCACGGGCGTCACCGGATGGATGCCGTCGAACTTCTGATCGGGAATCGAAACGACCAGCCGCTTGTCGCCTGGAATCGGCTCGCCGAAGAAACGGTTACGGTCGATCAGGTAGTTCTGCTCCCGCTCGCCGTCCGTCAGCTCGCGGTTGTAGACACGGACACAGTAGACCTCGGTGTACTCCTTGTCGTTTCCAATCGTCACATAATCCTCATAGGCGGTGGGATTCCCGTCCCAGAACGATCTCAGGGTGCGAGAGGCATTCTCAATCCATGCAGCGCCCGAATTCGCCTTGAAGCGCACGCTCGTGCACAACGGCGCGGCAGACGCCTTGATGTGGTTCGCAATGCCTCCGTGAGGCGACGAGGCGATGTAATGATACCTCCTATTCTGCGAAGACGTTGCCCAGCTCGTCTTGTAATAAGTCGACATTCCGCCGTCCGAGCGCGTGTCGTAGCAGATACTCCCAAAATATGCCGCGTCAACGACTATCGCATTATAGGCGTAGGCCCACGAGCTCCCGTTCTTCGGCCACGGATGGGAAACGGACTCCAGTGACAGAGACTCCTTCGGCATACCGCCAAGCCGGGCGAAGAGTCCCGTGAACTGGTGACCGGACTTGAGCAAGAAGCTCTTCTCGCGCACCTCCTCGCCGTCTGCCAACGCCTGCACGGCTCCGCTGCCGGAAAGGTCGACAAGCTGCGTCGCCGCAGGATCATGCTGCCCCGGCCCGGCGTTCTCGATACCGTCAACCATCAGGACAAGCCCGTCCTGCACATACATGCTCGCCGGGAGCACAGCCGGCTCCGCAACCGCATTTACCACGCCCGCCGCGACCGCGGCAACCGCCAACACGAGTTTCTTCATGTCAAGGAAGTCCTTTCTGGTTCTTATTCCGAGCATAATATCAAATTCTTGCACAATGCGCTATAGAAAACTGCAACTTGCGTATAGAAAATTGCAACCCCGGCTTCTGCCCCGTGCTGGCAGCCGAACGTGTCAATCGTCCCTCCGCCTGCGGCAAACAAGCCCGACGCAAATGTGCTCGACTTGCCAATCCATCGTCCGTCGGCTTGGGGTCTATGGTTTATGAACCGCTTGGTGAGAAGTCGGATGAAGTCAGGAGAAGGTGTTTTCAGATCCGCGTATGCAAGCCGAAGACCGGCTCGTCGATGTTGCCGTGCAACCCTCGAAGACGGAAATCGGATTGCAGACCCGCGCCGTGGAAAGATGCGAGAACCGGTAGGAGTCGTACCAGTCGAGGATCAGCTTCAGCGCCCCCTTGCGGTCGGTCTTGTCCACATACACGTAACCGTCCTTGCGCAGGTTCTCAAAAGAATAGATGTCTGTCGATATCTTTTCCATGCCGCTATTATAGCATATTCACGTAGTCGGTCACTCAACACCGCTTCGCGGCATTGAGCGCCCGACTACGCATGGGTCTCATTGACAGCGGACTGAATCTTTGGTTTAATAAAGGGTGGTGTGTTCTTTGTTGAAAAACGAAGCTGAGGTCAAGGTGAGTTCGTTGACAAAATCGGGCGAATGCCGTCCATGAAAGGCAAGATTCATTCCTTTGAGACGTTCGGCTCGGTCGACGGACCGGGCGTGCGGTTTCTCGTCTTCCTGTCAGGCTGCGGGTTCAGGTGCAAGTACTGCCACAACCCCGACACCTGGGGGAGTCCGGCGGCTTTTGAGATGAGCGCGGACGAGGTGCTGGCGAAGGCGCTGCGCTACCGCGAATACTGGGGCGAAGAGGGCGGCATCACGGTTTCCGGCGGCGAACCGCTGTTGCAGCTCGAGTTCCTGACGGAACTGTTTGAGAAGGCCAAGGCGAAGGGCATCAACACCTGCATCGACACTGCGGTCGGACCGTTCACGCGCGCGGAGCCGTGGTTCGGACAGTTCCGCAAACTGTTGGACGTGACGGATCTGCTGCTCCTTGATCTCAAGCACATCAATCCCGCCGCGCACCGCGAGCTCACGGGCGCAGACAACGCGAACGTCCTTGATTGCGCGAAATTCCTTTCGGGAATCGGCAAGCCCGTCTGGATCCGCCATGTGCTCGTTCCCGGGGTCAACGCGGACGAAGCCTCGCTTGTCAAGCTCGGCGCATTTATCAAGACGCTCGCGAACGTGAAGAAAGTCGAGGTCCTGCCCTATCACACGCTTGGCGTTGCAAAGTGGAAGGCGCTCAACCTTCCCTATGCGCTTGAAGGCGTCACATCGCCGTCCGCCGAAGAATTGTCCGCCGCCGAAGACATTCTCAAGGGGTCCTATTAGTCTTCGGTCGAATCGTGCGTCCAGACGGCCTTGAGCCGCTCTTCCTTGCGTGTCGCGGGGATGCCGCCCAGGAACCTCATCAGATGTTGATGCGGAGCGTCGTCTCGCGCGCCGGACCAACGGAGAGGACTCCGAGCTGGCCGCCGACGAGATCGAGAATGCGGTTGATGTAGGCCTTCGCGTTCTCGGGAAGCGCCGCATAGTCGGTAATCTTTGAGGTCTCGCACTGCCAGCCCGGCATTTCCTCGTAGACCGGCTCGCAGTACTTGAGGACCTCGAGGTCCGCCGGGAACGTCGTGTAGACGAATCCGTCCTTGCGCTTGTAACCCGTACAGATCTTCACCGTCTTGAAGGTGTCGAGGACGTCCAGCTTCGTCATCGCCCAGAAGTCGACGCCGTTTACGCGCTGCGCGTACTTCGCCACGACCGCATCGAACCAGCCGCAACGCCGCGGACGTCCCGTCGTCGCACCGAACTCACCACCGCGCTGGCGGAGCGTCTCGCCGTCGGCATCAAGAAGTTCCGTCGGGAACGGACCCTCGCCGACGCGCGTCGTGTAGAGCTTCAAGACGCCGATTACGCGGTCGATCGCGCGGGGCGGAACGCCCGAACCCGTGCAGGCGCCGCCAGCGGTCGGGTTGGAGGACGTCACAAAGGGATACGTCCCGAAGTCAATGTCGAGCATCGTCGCCTGCGCGCCTTCGAACAGGAGCGACTTCTTCGCCTCGAGGTTCTCGTGCAGGAACTGGATCGT
>JAKSOY010000171.1 GCA_024405255.1 Kiritimatiellia bacterium | reverse complement strand
CCGGCGTCGCGGACCCCGTGCCCGCCGACGCGCTGCTGCCCGGCGCGGCGGAGGGGCGCGCCGAGCCGGCGGCGCGGGCGCGTGCGGCGGAGATCCTCGCGGAGGGCGCGGGGACGGTCGTCGCGCTGGAGGCTGCGCTCGCGCTGCGGCTCGACCCCGATTGCGTCCCCGCGCTCGCGGACCCCGCGGCAGTACGCACGGAGATGACGCCACAGCGGATATTTGACTGGTTACGGCGACGACGATCGGCGTGAATTCTCCCAAGGCATTTTACCGAGTGTATGGATCGCGTGGCGTAGGTTTGATTTTGAATCGGAACGACATTATCTCTAGAAACGACACGTCTTGTTTGCCTAAGCCAGAGAACGACGGGGGAAGTGAATAACTAAGAAGTACCCTTTTGGCAAATGCCGACAAGGGGTACTTTTAATCACACCGTCTAAACTCTGCATAAGACTCTCTTGAACTGTAAGATAAATCACCAACTCCTCTTTGAATTCCCCCACCGTCGAGACGATTACATACTTCTTTCGCGCATTCGCTACCATGATCAGCGGCGAGACGATAGAGACGGATTGCCTCGGGCATATCAACGGGTAACTTGGAATCTTTTTTCTCCTTTCGTCAGAAACCGATAGGGGACTGAACCTTGCCTTTTGCTGAGGATTCCGCCTGCGACTCCGAAAGACGTTCGGCATTGGTGCCGTTTTCGCAGAGATGAACAGATTTTCGCATACGGTACGAAAATCACCAGGGGCCAATCTGTCGATCGCATCAAGGCGCACCCCCTCCTCGTCCGACAACGAGGAATGGAAATAACGGTCGAAGAATATACGCTTGCCGACGTCCGTCACGTAAGGAGGATGTTGAGACGGGGTGGAAAACGTCCGAACAAGTTGCGCCCGAACGGAAACGCCTCACTGCCTGCACAATCCTCTCGAGGGGGACTGGCCCCTTGATGTTAAGACCGTCCAGAGAATGTTTTGGTAATGTCGCATTGTAGGGGACGGCGTAACCGGTAGGGCGCGCTCTCCGAGCGCGCCGCATTGCAGGATGAATGGGTAATCCAATGACCAAGCCTTGCGGCGCGTTCGGAGAACGCGCCCTACCACTGCGGATTCCTATCCCCAACTTTGCGACAATTCCAAAATCTTACTCATAAAAAAACACCCCCTGCCTCATTCAAGACAGGGAGCGATTCCTTGGAACTGTTTTCCCGTGCTCCATCAGCGGCACCGCCGTGGTGGTGTTCCACCCGGCTGGTGCCTGATGTGACGCGAGAGATCACTCGTTCAGGACGAACACGAGGCGGTAGGTACCGGCCTTCGGACAGAACTCGTCGTGCGGCATCGAGCCCCAGCTGTCGTCGCCGCCCACGCCGATCTGCACGGCATCGATGTTGACGGTGATTTCGCCGTCCTTGGTCAGATCGAACTGGTGCTTCGCCTTCTCGAGCTTCGCCTGCGAATAGGGCCAGGCGTTGAAGCCGAACGGACGGTTGAGCGCCGTCACGCGCAGCCCCTTCTTCGCGCCGTCCGAGAGCTCCAGCCAGCGGCAGCCCGTACGATACCCCTGTTCGCCCGGCTCGGCGTAGTTGTCGGGATTCAGACGGAAGCACGGATAGTCGATCGTACCGATCTTCGCATCGGCAAGGCCCGTGACGAGTCCTACCGAAGCGGAATGGACGCCGAGCAATGCGCCCGTGGCGCGGTCGGAGTAGTTCTCCCACGGTCCCAACCCGTACCAGGTCGCATTGGTGTAGCTCGCCGGGACGGTGAACGTGAGGCCCACGCGCGGAATCGGGCAGAGATTCGTGGGGAACGAGAAGGTCCAGTCCACCAGCGTACCGCCCTCTTTCAGCTTCGACACCTTGAGATCGCTCGTACAGCCCGCCGGAAGCTTCTGCGTGTCGGTGGCCTTCTTCCAGACCTCGCACTTCTTCTGCATCCGCCAGCCGCGGTCGTTGTCGATCGGCGCACGCCAGAAGTTGAGACGGAAGCGGTTCTGCGCCGCACCCACGGTCTCACCCGCCGCCTTCGGCGTGAAAGGACGCGTGAACTGGTCCCAGGCGATGATCTCGTTCCCGCGCGAGAAGGAGAAGCACACCGCATCGGCCGTAGCCGGAACGGCGGCTTTGAGTTCGCGCTTCGTATCGGCCGCGAAGTTCGAGAGGTCCAGGACACCCGTCGCCACGACAGCACCATCCTTATCGGCCGTCCACTTGCCCGTCACGCCCGTGAGGTCGAGGAAGCTGTAGGTATTGTGGACCGCCGCCAGGCCGCGCGTCCAATCGAACGCCGTCACGCGAATCGGCTGGTAGGCGTGCTTGACTTCGAACGCACCCGGATGGGGCGTGCGCGTCGCATCGAAGATGCCGTTGCAGTTGAAGTTGTCGCTATTCGGCTGATCGCCGAAGTCGCCGCCGTAGGCGAGCCACTTGCCACGCTTGTCCGTCTTCCACAGGGCCTGGTCTACGAAATCCCAGATGAAGCCGCCCTGCATCGACGGATACTTCCACACGAGATCCCAATACTTCTGGATACCACCGTTCGAGTTACCCATCGCATGCGTGTATTCGCACAGCACGAACGGCTTCGTCGGCGACTGCGACACATACTTCTCGCACCCCTGCGGACGCATGTACATCGGGCAGCGGATATCGGTCCACTGATTGTTGCCCGCGCACTCGTACTGGACCGGACGCGTCGCGTCAAGGCGCTTCATCGCCTTATACTCGGCAATGAAGTTGTCGCCCCAATAGCACTCGTTGCCCATCGACCAGATGACGATCGACGGATGGTTGCGGAACGTCTTGATCATGTTCACGCCACGCTCGACGTGGGTGTTGCGGAAGAGCGGGTTGCGCGAGAGCGAATTCTCGTTGTAACCCGATCCCTGGCACTCGAGGTTCGCCTCGCAGACCACATAGATGCCCTCGCGGTCGCAGAGCTCGTACCAGAGCGGATCGTTCGGGTAGTGGCTCGTACGCACGGCGTTGATGTTGAACTTGCGGAAGAGCTCGAGATCGCGCTTCATCGACGCAGGCGTCACCGCATAGCCGGCCTCGGGCATCATCTCGTGACGGTCCGTTCCGCGGAAGATCATCCGCTTGCCGTTCAAATAGATGACGCTGTTCTTGATCTTCACCTCGCGGAAACCCACCTGCACGGCACGCCAGTCGCCGCCACCGACTTCGAACACCTCATGATAGAGGTTCGGCGTCTCGCAGCTCCAGAGCTTCACGTTCGGATAGGTCTTGGTGAAAAGCGTCGCGCCGTTCTCGTCGCGCACGACGAGGCGACCGTTCTTGCGATCGTCCGAGAGCGTCGTCTCCACGATCACGTCGCGGGAAGCTTCCTTCGCCTCGGAAACGAGCCACACGCTACGGAAGATGCCCGAGAGGCGCCAGAAGTCCTGGTCTTCGTAGAACGTGCCGTCGGAGTGCTTGTACACTTCGACTTCAAGACGGTTGTCACCCTCCTTCAAGTACGGCGTGAGGTCGAATTCGGCCGGCAGACGGCTGTCTTCGCTGTAGCCGACTTCACGCCCGTTCACGCGCACATACATCGCACTCGAAACGCCACCGAAGTGAATCGTCGTCGAACGACCCTTCCACGCGGCAGGTACCGTGAAGGTACGCGAATAGAGGCCCACCGGATTGCGGAAGCGCGTGGAGGTGTAATGCTTCTTCGGTTCGCCCATCGGGTCGCCCGTTTTGCTGAACGCGATCGGATAGCCCGCGCACACGTAGAGCGCCGGATCGTAGTCGCCCTGCAGCTGCCAGCAACCCGGCACCGTGATCTTGCCCGACTTCTCCCACGCGGCGGACGGCTCGCGCTTCCACTGGAAGTCCCATGTGCCGTCGAGCAGCGAAAACCACTTCGACGTCGTCCGCTCCGCACCCTTCGCAATGGCGAGTGCCCGTTCGGCATTTTCACACGGCACGGCAATCGCACGCGCCGGCAGCCGGTTGATCGAATTCACCAACGGGTCGCGCCACGGCTCAAGGCCGAGTACCGTCCCGGTTCCCAGTGTGCACGCAACAACGCAGCATGCCATCCACCAATTGATTCTCATCTACTGTTCCTTTATTTGATCATGCGTAAAACGGTGTATTTTAACACACTGGTCAGGCTCCCGCCAAGCCCCTTTCGAACAAAATTTCCTCTCCCTGCACGCGCGCAGACAATCACTTTAGCGCACAAGGATGATCGTAGCAGGAAGAATGACACGAACGGTTGCCGAAGCGCTTTGAACCGAACCGGTCTTGTTATAGGCGATGACGGTGTAGGCGCCCGCGTCGTCCTTCTTCGCCTCTTCGACCTGATAGGCCGCCTGTACGGCGCCGGGAATCGCAACGCCGTTGCGGAACCACTGGAAGCGCGTTGCGCCACCGACCGCCACAGCGAGCGCGAATGGTTCGCCGAAATGACAGACCGTATCAACCGGGCCGTTGAAAAGCGCCGGACCGTTCACGCCCGCGAGCGGCTGGGCCGTTTCACGTACGTAGACCGAGAGACGCCGCAACGTGAAGTCGGCGGCGTTGTAGGCATGCGTCCAGTCACGCCCGAACGACGAACTCGGATTCGGATAATTGCCAATGCCCACGCACAGCTTGTCGCTCGAATTCGAACCGAAGCTGTTGATGGCAAAGAGCGTTTCGCCCGCACCGTAGTTGTGCACCTGCATCGAGCCGTAGCCGGTTCCCGTCGACCCGCCCGTATCGTCCCAGTCGAAGAGCGCGTCGTCGCCGCCAAGGTTGAGGGTCTTGCCGACTGAATAGTTCGAGGGCCAGAATTCGATATTGCCCGTTTGGATGCCGTCTTCCTTCACCAACACGCCCGCGTTCGAGGACGCCCGTACGTTCAGATTCGCGATCTTCTGCTGGAACATCGCACCACGATCGGCAGTCGGCAACGGCAGATTCCGCATCAACGGCGTAAATGCGTCCATTGACGTCCACACCCATTTCGAGACGCCGCCCGAAACGAGTTCAAGCGAATACGCCACCCGGTCGAACGGCACGCCGCGGAAGAACTCTTCGTCGACGAAATACGGCGTATCCGTCCACACTCCCGCACGCGTCGTGGGGAGATCGATCCTGTAGGCCAGCCGGTAATTGGCCGCTTCGGGGACATCGGCGAGGTAGGCCGGGGTCGCGACGTCGGCCGCCGCAGGCACGACGACATTCACCGTACCGGGCGTCGAACCGCCATCGGCTCCCTCCACGCCCGAATAGGAAATCGCGTATGTGCGCCCGGCCGCAAGACCCGTGACCGTCAAGATCACCCACTGGTTGTCGTAAGGACGCACTCCCGTCACCTGCGCCCCGCCGTCGATCGTGAACTCGGCATTCGCGAGCGCCGTCGTCACGAGCGCCCGATTGAAGCGAATCGCCACCTGGTCGCGGTCCAGCGCAGCCACAGCGCGCGACGCCGACGGTACCGGACGCGACGCCAAATCGCACGTCGCACGCGGCAGTACGAAACAGCAGAAACGCGAAATCTTGTACTTTGTCGCATTTGGCGTGTGCGTGTAGTCGATATCGGCCGTCGAGGTGATGTAGAGGTTCTTACCGACGCCCAACCCGACTTCATTACCCTTGTTGAAACGGTTGAACGCAAAGAGCACCTCGCCCTTCCCCCAGTTGTGGAGCTGCATGGAACCATGTCCGTTCGTACCCGTGCTGAAGCCGGAATCGTTCCAGTCGAAGGACGACCCCGAACCGCCCCAGGGATTTGAAGAGTTGGTAGCCGCATAGTTCGACGCCCAGAACTCCACGCACCCCGTCGAAGAACCGTGAACCGGCGTGATGTTCGGATCGTTCGAGTAGACGTCCATGTTCCCCACGCCCGTCTGATACGCGTAGCCGCCGATCGGGATGCCCAGTTCGTGCGCCTTCGGCGAGAACGGATCGATCACGGCAAGCACATAGCGCGGCCCCGAATCACGGGCCGAATCGGAATACTGCACTTCCATGAAGTAGGCCACGCGCGCAATGGACCCCTTCGGATAGCGGCCCGTGTTGTCGACCTCGTAAAGGTTTTCCCGCAGCCAGGCCGCGTTGTTGTCGGCCACATACGACTTGTCGGGTACTTTCCCGATGGACCACATGAGCTCGAAACCGTCCAACACGCCCGAACCCGCAAGATTCTCGATATGCGACTTGAGGTTCGCTTCACGGTCCCTGATAAGCGCCACTACGCGCACGTTCTGCAACGTGCCGCCTGTACCCGTGAAGGTCCAGTCGAGATCGTTGTTCGACGGTTTGGGATTCGTGCCGATGCCGAAACCCGGCTGGTTGCCGTTGTTGAACCGGCTGAGCGACCAGATGACATGCGGATGGTCCGCATTGATGTTGTGCACCTGCATCGACCCGTGACCGACCGCCGTCGTGTAGTCCTTGTCGTCCCAGTCGAAGAGCGTTGCGGAACCGTTCCAGTTGCTCACCGTGCCCTGGGCATAGTTCGAGGCCCAGAACTCGATCGTGCCCGTCGAAAGGCCGGTCCCATTATCAACGCCCGGATCGTTCGAAATGACGTCGAGGTTCGTGACCGGACGCTTGAAGTAGTAGCCGCCAAACGGCACGCCCACGCACTTCGCGTTCGGCGTAAAGGCGTCCATTGCCGTCCACACATAGCGCGGCGCCGTATCGCCCGGTGCCTGCAACTGGATGAAGTACGCCACGCGGTCGAAGGACCCGTGCTTCACCGTGTCGCGGAGATCGACCGTGTAGAAATTCTGCGCCGCCCAATTCGCGTCGCTCAAATAGACTTTATCCGGCATCGTATTGGCCGCCGCAACAACGCGGTACCCTTCCACGGCATCGGACCCGATCACGTTCGCGATTTCGGTCTTGAACTGTTCGGCACGCTGTTCCTGTGTAGCGTTCGGCGCCCGTTCCACCTTCGGCCGCACGAACACGAACAGGCGACGGCGCCAGTAATCGCCGCCGTTCGCACCGAACGTCCAGTCCTTCGCATCCGTATGGCCCGAAATGCTGCTGTTGCCGAAGCCGAGGCCGATCGACTGGTTGTCCGTTCCCATGTTCGTGATCGACCAGAGCGTAAGGCCGCCCTGCCAATAGTTCACCTGCATCGATCCGTGACCGGCCACATCCGGATTCTGCGTGAAACGGTCGCCCACATCGTAGTTCGCATCCGTTCCGTTGATGAGCTTCGGACTATTTTCCTTTCCGTACGAGGTGCTCCAGAACTCAATCGAACAGCCGTCCGGGATGTTGCCGAGATTACACCCCGAAACATTCGAGGCCACATAGGCGTTGGACACCTTCTGCTGCATCGCGATGCTATTCGCCGCGAGCGGAACGCCGAGCGCGCGCCGGTACTGCGTGGGCGCATCGAAGGAGGTGAAGCAATAGGTGGGTATGTTGCCGTAGGGATCGAGTTCCATGTAGTACGCCACACGATCGATCGCGCCGGTGGCGGACGACTGATCATACCAATAGGGATAATCGCCGTTCACGAAGTTGCCCGTGGCCGGGAAATCCGTCGCATAGACGAGTACATAACCCTCCAGCTGCGCCGCCGCTACGCGGGCTGTGACATCCGCCGGGATGCCGTACGGCACCGTGGCCATCTGCGTGGGCGCACAGGCATTCCCCGAGAGATCGCGTACGCCTGAAACCGTAATCGTATCGCCGCCCGCAGGATTGAGTGCGGACGCAAGCGTCACACAGACGGTTTTCTGGTCGTCAAGAAGACGCACCGACGCCTTTTCAACGCCCAGCGAGAACGCCTCGCTCGCCAGCGTCCTTTCGTCAATCGGTTCGTTGAAGTCGAGGAACAGCTGCGTACCGGCCGAACCGATCTTCGCAGAACCCGGAACCGGCGGCGTCGTATCGCGCACCGGGCGCACGAACACCTTGAGGCGGCGCACATCAAGCTTCGCACCGTTGTTCTCATGCGTCCAGTCGGGACGGTTCGCCGTCGGACAAGTGCCGATGCCGATGCAGGTATTGGCCTTCGGGTCATGGAAATGGTTGAAGGCGAAAATCGTCTTCTTCGACGTCAGGTCATGGACCTGCATCGAACCAAAGGCGCCGTCCGTACCCATCTTGTCGTCGTAGTCAAAGGCATTGGACGTCGTCGTATAGCCGCTCGTAGGCGGTTCGCTGTAGTTGTAGGGCCAGAACTCGATGCAACCCGCGTGGCCCGTACCCGTCTGCACATCCGCCACGTTGCTCCACACGCTGAGGCTGTTCACGGCGCACTTCCAGTTGAAGTTCGCGGCATGGTACGGCACGCCGATTTTCTTCACATCATCCGTCCAGGCGTCCATCGACACCCACACCCACTGCGGCGTACCGCCCGTTTCGCGGATTTCCATGTAGTAGGCCACACGGTCGAATGCCGAACAGCGGTCCGAATTGTCGACCTTGTAGAACGCCTGGAGATCGGCCGGCGTTGCAAGCGTACCCGTCGTGGGCAGATCGGCCGCATAGACGAGCTGATAGTCGCGCCACGCCTCTTCAGGCACGTTCGTTTCATGTCCCCACATGAACACGTTGAAATCGAGGGAAAGGTTCGTACTCGTATGAACCGGTTCCGTGAGGTCGCTGACCGAAGTGAGGGTAATCGTATGGTTGCCGGGCACAATCGGCGTGTCGAACGTCAAGGTCACGAAGTGGCAGTCGTCCGACAGAACGGCCGCGGTCACCATAGGCGAAGACGTCCCCGAGAGACGCCAGTTCGCCGCCGTCTCCACGCTCGCCGCCGCAACGGGCTTCGAGAAGACGACCTTCAATTGCCGGGGATTCTCCTCCAGATTCTCGGCACGGGCGAGGACCGGGGGATTCGCGTCGCCGTTCGGCTGAAAAAGCTGCGTGATCACACCATACCAGCCGGCCGCCATCTTCGCATAGCCGGCCGCGTTCGGATGAAGTCCGTCCGAGAAGTCGGCATTCGTCTTGTTGAGCGACGCCGGGTCGATGTCAAGATCGAGGAGCGCGTGCATGTCGAGGAAATGGACGCGATGGCCGGCCTGTTGGTGGCGTTCGACGAGCGGCTGGACAAAGGGGTTGAACTGGCTCGTGATCGCATTGTAGCGATTGAGGCTGCCGTCGTTGTTACGCTTCATGAGCGTGGAAACGACAATGTGCGCGTACGGCCGCTTCTCGACGATGCGCGTGACGAGGGCATCGAGCTTGTCGATGCGATTCGCGAAATCGCTCGCGCCGGAATCGTTCGTGCCGATGTGGATGAGCACGACATCCGGATCCTCGATCGCGTTCAACCAACCGTCGATCTTTTCATAAAGACCGTTCGAGGCATTGGAAATCACCCAGCCGCTATGCCCTTCATGCTGAATCTCGGGCTTCAGCGCGTCGGCGGGATTCGTCGTTTCATTGCCCACCATGTCCACGCGATAGTGGGCATTCGTGAGCATCTGATAGAGAGGCAAACGGTAGCCGCCCGCCACAGGCGTACCATGCGTGATCGAATCGCCCAGCGGCATCACACGCAAAGTCGGTGTACCCGCAAAGAGCGAACACACGAATCCAAAAGACAACGCCAACACTGCCTTTTTCATAT
>JAKSOY010000170.1 GCA_024405255.1 Kiritimatiellia bacterium | reverse complement strand
GAAGCCGGACCGGATTCCGAATTTCAATATCTTGATGGGGTTTGCGGCCACGCAATTCGGGAAGACGTATCGCGAGTATGCGAGCGACTACCGCGTGCTCTGCGACTGTGATATCGCCTGTAGCGAGAAGTACGGCATCGACATGGTGTCGGCGATTTCGGATCCGATGCGCGAGGCGGAAGGATTCGGCGCGTCGGTGACGATGCCTGAGGACAACGTGCCGTACAGTCCGACGCCGTTCGTGGAAGACCTCTCCGCGGCGCCGAAGCTCGTCAAGACGTACAACCCCTACAACGGCAAGCGTTGCGAAGACCGGTTGAAGGCGATCGCGTATTTCCGCCAGAACGCCGGCGACTATACGGTCGGCGGCTGGGTGGAAGGCGCGCTTGCGGAGTGCTGCGATCTGCGCGGCATCAACGACATGCTGACGGATCTCGCGACGGAAGACCGCGAGTTGATCCATGAATTTCTGTCCATCACCTGCGAACAGGCGAAGATCTTCGCCATCGAGCAGGTGAAGGCGGGGGCGGACATCATCGGCATCGGCGATGCGGCGAGTTCGCTGATTTCCGCGCGGATGTTCAAGGAGTTCGCGTTCCCGTACCAGAAGGCGATTGTCGACGCCGTGCATGCGGTCGGCGGCAAGACGAAGCTGCACATCTGCGGCAATACGACGCGCGTGCTGGACCAGGCCATCGCGACGGGAACGGACATCCTCGATGTCGACTGGATGGTCGATCTCGAACGTTGCCGCGATCTCGTGGGCGAGGGGAAGACGATCCTCTGCGGAAATTACGATCCGGTGTCCATCTTGATGCAGGGAACACCAGAGACGGTCCGTGCGAGCGTGAACGCCTGCTGCGACCTCTTTAAGGATCGGTACATCTCGTCCGCCGGATGCGAAGTGCCGCGTTTGACGCCGCCGGAAAATCTTCTCGCGGTGACGGATGCGCTTGTTGCGCGAGCCTGAATGTGATTTAAATCAGAAAGGAAAAAGACAATGACGAATCGTCGTGAGTTCCTTCAGGGAACATTGTGGATGGGTGCGTTGGCAATGGCCGGTGGCGCGTTTGGCGGTGCGACCGTACCGACGGTGGGCGGCAAGATGGCGACCTTTGCGGCGCCGGCGCTGCGGAAGGTGCGCGTCGGCTGCGTGGGATTGGGTTCGCGCGGTTCGGGCGCGGTACATCGTCTGGCGATGATCCCGGGTGTTGAGATTACGGCGCTCTGCGACATCCGTCCGGACGCGGTGAAGCGTCAGCAGGACTGGCTGGCGGCGAAGAAGAGGCCGACGCCGCGCGCCTTTGTCGGCGAGCAGGCGTGGAAGGACCTCTGCCAGTGGGACGGCGTGGACGTGATCTACAACACGACGCCGTGGCAGCTGCATGCGCCGGTGGCATTGGGCGCTCTGCGCGGTAGCAAGCACGCGTTCACGGAAGTGCCGGCGGCGATGACGCTCGACGAATGCTGGGAGCTCGTGGAGACGAGCGAGAAGATGCAGCGTCATTGCATGATGCTCGAGAACTGCTGCTATGGCGAAATCGAAATGCTCGCGTTCAATCTCTGCCATCGCGGCATTCTCGGCGAACTCAAGCATGGCGAAGGCGCGTACATCCACGATCTGCGGGGCAGCAATCTGTACGGCTACTGGGACCATTGGCGCTACAAATGGAATGCGGCGCACAAGGGCAACCTCTATCCGACGCACGGCCTCGGGCCGATCTGCCTCGACATGGACATCAACCGCGGCGACCGTTTCGACTATCTCGTGTCGCTCGAGAGCCAGCAGGCGGGGTTGACGACGCTCGCGAAGTTCGCGCTGCCGGAAGATGCGTGGCAGCGCAAGACGAACGTCCAGACGGGCGATATGAACACGACGCTCATCAAGACGGCGAAGGGGCGTTCGATCATGGTTCAGCACGACGTGTCGAGTCCGCGTCCGTACAGCCGCATCAACCTCATCAGCGGTACGCGCGGGATGCTCTGCGACTATCCGTATCGTCTGGCGATCGAGAATCGTCCGGGCCAGGGCGCACACGGCTTCAACGACGCGGTCGCGGCCGAGTATCGTGAAAAGTACAAACATCCGCTGTGGAAGCGCGCGGGCGAGATTGCGAAGAAGGTCGGCGGTCATGGCGGCATGGACTTCCTGATGGACCTCCGCTGGGCGTACTGCCTGCAGAACGGTCTGCCGCTCGACATGAACGTCTACGACCTCGCGTCGTGGTGTTCGCTCGTGGAACTCTCCGAGAAGTCGGTGAAGAACCGTTCGAATTCGGTGGATGTGCCGGACTTCACGCGCGGCGGCTGGAAGACGACGAAGCCGCTCGGTCTTGTGGATGTCGACCTGGCGCGCATGGGCCTTTCGGTCGGCAATGTGAAGAAGGACAACGCTCAGTTGAACGTTTAAGGAAATGAAGGAGTTTCAAATGCAGAAGAAATCTTTTGTGAACCGGATCGGCCGCGGATTGGCGTTCATTTTGGCGGCGGGGTGTCTCGCCTGGACGGCACAGGCGGGTGAGTTCATCCGCATCGGCGAACCGACGCTGGTTCTGGAAGGACGCACGCTGACGGATGTGCAGGCGGGTGAACTCGTCGGCAAGACGATGGGATCCTATCTGCTGCCGGGCGACATCAAGGCCTATCACGTGACGGTGGTGGCGTCGGAGGGGAATCGTCCGACGAAGCTGCGTGCCGAATTCCAGGTGATCGACGCGAAGCTGCTGAAGTGCGTCATCGTGGAGTTCACCGAGGGCTGGGGCGGTGTTTGGGCGGTGGCGGTCGAAGGTCGCTACCAGCCGGTGCCGCCGGGCGGTGTGGGCTCGGTGCGTTTCGTCAATCCCGATGGTTCGTACAATGGGCAGAAGGGGCCTCTCGCGCAATCGGAGGCCGAAATCGGCTATGGCGTGAGCGATCTCAAGCTGACCCCGCGTAAGTGAGGTTGAAAACAATGAAACATGAGCTGATGAAGCTGGGGTGTGTGCTGGTTGCCGTCTGGACCGGATGCGCGGGAGCGGAGGTGGCGTTGCCGTCGACGTTCAAGCCGCTGGACTGGATTCAGTCTTCTGGTAAACAGTACATCAATACACGCTACAATCCGAAGGCGGCGACGCCGTTTGTCGCGGAAGTGCGGGGTGCCTTCACGGTGCTCTCGCCCAAACTCTATCAGCTCTTTGGTTCGTTGCCAATCTCCGATGGCCGTGTGCGGTATGATTTCGGCATTCACGAGAACGGGTGCTGGACGATCGGTTTCGCGGAATCGTCCGTGCGCGTCGACGCGGCGCCGCATACGGTGAAAGGCGATTTCAGTACTGGCGTTCTTTCGCTGGACGGCAAGGCCATTTTGACGGACAAGCCCCAGTGGAAGGATGCGACGGCGCCGTTTGTCCTGTTCGCCCGGTCGGAACCGTCCATGCGCTATGTGACGTGTCCGTCTTCGTACCGCCTGATGGCGTGTACGCTGACGCAGGGCGGCGTGCGCGTGCGCGATTTTGTGCCGTGCCGTAACGCCGCCGGCGAAGCGGGCCTGTGGGACAAAGTGGAAGGCCAGTTCTATGGCAACGTCTCCGCACGGGGCGGTTTCGCCGGTTCGGACAACGTCGACGCGGCCGGACGCCTCTCGGCGCGGGCCTTTGCTTCGCCGTTTGAAATGGCAATCGGCAATAGCCGGGTGAAACGCATTGTCGATTGCGGCGGTGGCCATGTGCGGAGCGGCGGATACCGGCTGGTCAACGGATTTAATTGCGTGGCGGCGCAGTCGCCGGAGTTCTCGCTCACCGTCAACGGCAAGCGTTACACGGGCGCCGACACGTGGAAGGATGTCAAGTGGACGGCGCGGACGCGTCCTGAAGGCGGTGAAGAGGCGACCGTCACCTGCACGGAACCGGGCGGTGCCTTTTCCGTCGAATTGAATTATACGGTGTATCCCGATCTGCCGCTTGTCCGGAAAACGCTCGCCGTGGTGAACGGCGGTTCGGCCGACATCAAGGTTGAATCGGTGAATGTCGAGGATGTGTGGTTGACATTTGTCGGTCCGCACATGCAGACCTTCCGCCAGTATGGACGCTATCGCGTGCACGGCACCTATATCGGCGACTGGAACGATCCGCTCGTGGTCTTGCACGAGGTGACGCGTTTCCGCGGCTTGGCGGTGGGCAATGAGTCCGTGGGCGTAATCAAGCGTACGGCCGTGCACGAGGATGGACGGTCCCTGCGCGTGGGCGTGACGACGCCGGGACAACCCTATCCGTTCCGTCGCTGGCTCAAGCCGGGGCAGCGCTGGACGAGTGCGGCGGTGTTCACGGCGCCCTACGAGAACGAGCGCGATCCGCAGGCGATTGTCGCCTCGGCGGTGCAGACCTACACGCGCAAGTACATGGGAACGCGCGTCGAGCAGATCTCCCGCAAGCCGATGTTCGTCTACAACACGTGGATTCCGTTCCACAAGAACGTCAACGAAAAGCTCATCCACGAACTCGCCGATGCGGCCGCGGACTGCGGCGTGGAGGAGTTCGTCATCGACGACGGTTGGCAGAGCAATCTGGCCGATCTGAAGGCAGGACGTTCCCAGCCGACGCGCGGCGACTGGCTCGTCGATACGAAGAAATTTCCGAAGGGGCTCAAGCCCGTTTTCGACCACATCAAGGCGAAGGGGATGAAGCCGGGGCTCTGGTTCTCGCTCGCATTCTCCGACACCACGAGCGAACCGTACATCAAGCATCCGGAGTGGGTGGTTCACGGTGCCGACGGCAAGGTCGCGAACCTCCATACGTATTCGCGCGGAACCTACACGATGTGCATGGGTACGGACTGGTACACGCACATTCGCGAAGCGATTCTCCGCGGCGTGCGCGAGTATGGACTCGCCTACGTGAAACTCGATCTCGCCATCGTGACGAGCGCCTACGTGTACGAATACGAGCGTGCGGGCTGCTATGCGAAGAACCATCCGCATCATCGCGACCACGCCGAGTCGTTCGACGTCATCTATGCGCGCTGCATGGACCTGTTCGACGAGCTCCATCGCGAGGCCCCCGACCTCTTCATCGACTGCACGTACGAGACGGCGGGCAAGGACCAGCTGATGGATTACGGCATTGCGAAGCACGCGGAAGGGAACTGGCTGTCGAACATCGGCGAACCGGGTCCTGACGGATGCCTGCGCATGCGCAATTACGCGTGGGCGCGTTGTCCGGCGCTGCCGGCGACTTCGCTGGTGATCGGCAATCTGAAGATGTCGGGTCCGGACCATCTGCTGGCCTACAAGTCCCTCACGGGTGCGCTGCCGATCATGCTGGGCGATCCGCGCCAGCTGACGAAGGCGGAACGCGCCGAATACCGTCTGTGGTCGGGATGGGTCAAAGGACTGGAACAGCGCCATGGCATTATGTCCTTCCGCCAGGATCTGCCCGGTTTCGGCGAACCGATGGAAGGCTTCTGGGACGGTTTCTGCCGTCTCAACACGGAGACGAAGAGCGGCGGCCTGATCGGTGTCTTCCGCCATGGCGCGGCGGAGAAGACCCGCCAGGTGACGGCGCGCAATCTCGATCCCGAGGCCCGCTACGCGGTTCTGCAGGCGCCGACGGGCAAGCTCGTGACGACGATGACCGGCAAGGAACTCGCCATGACCGGTTTTGCGGTTACGCTGAACAAGGTGTACGACGGCGAGCTGTTCGAAATCCGCAAAGTGACCCCGCCGGCCAAGTGAGGCCGAAGGACGCGAACGACGCGCAGGACGCGAAGGACGCGAAGGACGCATGAACCGTCCTGCGCGTCCTGCCTGTTCTAGGGGGCGCGGTGCGAGGCTTGTCAAGGGAAGGCGGGAAATGGTATAATATTCGCCTTAGAGAAGCGGTTGATGCTTGTGAAACGAGCAGGAGAGGAAGGAAGGATATGATGAAGACTTTGGCAGATGGCTATTTGCTTTCGAACGGCGTGAAGATCCCTTGCGTCGGATATGGTACGTGGCAGACGCCGGCGGGCGATGTGGCGCGTGATTCGGTGGTGGCGGCGTTGCAGTGCGGCTACCGCCATATCGACACGGCGACGGCGTACGGGAACGAGGCGAGCGTGGGCGAGGGGCTGCGCCTCTCGGGCGTGAAGCGCGAGGAGATTTTCCTGACGACGAAGCAGTGGACCGACGTGCGCGGCTACGAGAAGACGGTCGAGGCCGGTGAAAAGGCCCTCAAGGCGCTCGGTACGGACTACATCGACCTCTATCTGGTGCACTGGCCGGCCGTCCAGAAGTATTCGGCCCAGTGGCAGGAACTCAATGCGGCCACCTGGAAGGGGTTCGAGAAGCTCTACAAGGACGGGAAAGTGCGCGCGATCGGCGTTTCCAACTTCCTGCCCGAGCATCTCGCCGCGCTCAAGCAGCAGTGTGAAATCCCGCCGATGGTCGACCAGGTGGAATTCCACCCGGGCTACATCCAGAAGGACGTGCTCGACTACTGCAATCAGAACAACATCCGAATGGAGGCGTGGAGCCCCCTCGGCAGCGGCCGCATGCTGGCGAACCCGCTTCTCAACGAAATCGGTGCGGCGCATGGCAAGAGCGCGGCGCAGGTCTGCGTACGCTATGCGATTGAACTCGGCGTGGTACCGCTGCCGAAGTCCGTGCATGCCGAACGCCTTGCGGCGAACGCGGATGTCTTCGACTTCTCGCTGACGGCCGAGGAACTTGCCGCGCTCAACGCGATGCCTGAAACGGGCTACAGCGGCTACAATCCGAATGACGCTCCGGCCGAACAGTAAGTTGGTTGGATGGGTGTCATGCAGGATTTTGTCCATCTTCACGTCCACACGACCTACTCGCTGCTGGATGGCCAGTGCGCCCTCAAGCCGCTCGTCAAGCGCGCGCGCAAATGGGGGATGAAAGCGCTTGCCGTGACGGACCACGGCAACCTTTTCGCATTGAAGGCCTTCTACGACGAGTGCCGGTCCAAAAAGGGTTATGACGATCTGCCCCCGATCAAGCCGATTCTCGGATGCGAAGCGTATGTGACGACGAGCGGCGACTACACGAGCCGCAATAAGGACGAAAAGCGTCGGCATCTGATTCTGCTCGCGAAAAACAAAGTCGGGTATCATAATCTGGTGCGTCTGCTGTCCGAGGCGTGGATCAACGGGTTCTACCATACGGCCCGTATCGACCACAATCTGCTCGAAAAATACCACGAGGGCCTCATCTGCTCGGCGGCCTGCATCGCGGGCGAGGTGGCGAATGCCATTGACATCGGGCGCATGGACGAGGCGGAGAAAGTCGCGAAATGGTATAAGGACCTCTTCGGGGAGGACTACTACCTCGAGGCCATGCTCCACAATTCCACCAAGACGAACATCCCCGGTTCGGCGATCGACGACCATCGCCGGCTCTATGCGCGTCAGGTGAAAGTCGTCGAGGGCATGGTCGAGATCGGCAAGAAGCTCGACATCCCGGTGATCGCGACGAACGACGTGCACTTCCTCGACGAGACGGACGATCCGGCGCACGACCTTCTGCTCTGCCTTTCGACGCAGAAGAAGATTTCCGACGACTCGCGCATGATCTACACGGGACAGGAATGGTTCAAGGACGGCGACACCATGGCCGCCCTGTTCCCCGACCACCCCGAGTTCATCTCGAACACCGTCGCCCTCGCCGAAAAAGTGGAGGAGTACGAACTCGATTCGCCGCCGATCATGCCGAAGTTCCCGATTCCGGCTTCGTTCGGCACGGAAGAGGACTACGCGAAGAAGTACGACGAGGCGGCGCTCAAGGAGCAGTTCAACACCGCCGACAAGCCGACCAACTTCGACCGTCTGGGCGGTTACGAGAAAGTGTTGCGCATCAAGTTCGAAGCCGACTACCTGGCCTCTCTTGTCTGGGCCGGCGTGAAGAAACGCTGGGGGGATCCGTGTCCGAAAGAAGTGACCGAACGCGTCCAGTTCGAACTCGACACCGTGCGCACGATGGGATTCCCGGGCTACTTCTTGATCGTACACGACTACATTGCCGCCGCCCGGAATATCGGCGTCTGGGTGGGACCGGGCCGTGGTTCGGCCGCCGGTTCGGCGCTCGCCTACGCGATCGGCATCACGAACGTCGACCCGATCAAGTACGATTTGCTGTTTGAACGCTTCCTCAATCCGGACCGTATCTCCATGCCGGATATCGATGTCGACTTCGACGACTCGGGACGCGGCCGCGTGCTCGAGTATGTCACGCAGAAGTACGGCCAGGACCATGTGGCGCACATCGTGACGTTCGGCCAGATGGCGGCGAAGAGTTCCATCAAGGATGTCGGCCGTGCGATGGAGTATCCGCTGGCGGATACGAACAAGCTGGCATCCTATGTGCCCGACACGCCGAAGACGACATTCAAGAGCGCGATGAGTCCGACCGACAAGCACGGCGAACCGAACAAGGACTATTCGCCCGACCTCGTCGCGGCCTTCAAGGACGAAACGACGTTTCTCGACTCGGCGAACCATGTGCATACCGTCAAGGAGCTGATGGACTATGCGGCGCGTCTTGAAGGATGCTTGCGTCAACCCGGCATCCATGCGTGCGGCATTCTGATCTCCCGCGATCCGCTGATGGATACGCTGCCGGTGATGCCGACGGAAGGCGAGTCGCTGCTCTGCACGCAGTACGACGGACACTTCGTCGAGCCGGTGGGCCTGCTCAAGATGGACTTCCTCGGTCTCAAGACGCTTTCGGTGGAGAAGGAATGCGTCGCGCTGATCAAGAAGTTCCGCGGCATCGACCTCAATCCGGACGACATTCCCGACGACGACCAGGAGACCTATCAGCTCTTCGGGCGCGGTGAAACGACGGGACTTTTCCAGTTCGAATCCGACGGCATGAAGAAGTACCTGATGGAACTTCAACCCGTCTGCCTTTCGGATCTCGTCGCCATGAACGCGCTCTACCGTCCGGGGCCGCTGGCCTACATCCCGAACTTCATTCGCCGCAAGTGGTCGCTTGAACCGCCGGAGAAACGCGGGAACCACGATACCGAACCCATCACGTACGACCATCCGCTGATGGAGAAGTACCTGAAGGACACGTATGGCGTCACCGTGTACCAGGAACAGGTGATGTTGCTCTCGCGTCTGTTGGGCGGCTTCACGCGCGGCATGTCCGACAAGCTCCGCAAGGCGATGGGCAAGAAGCAGCTCGCCGTGATGGAGGAGCTGAAGGTCAAGTTCGTCGACGGCTGTCTTGCGAATCCCGAATTCCGCATTGACAAGTGGAAGGACGAGAAGGAAGCGCGCAAGCTCATCGACAAGATCTGGGACGACTGGAAGGCATTTGCCTCCTACGCGTTCAACAAGTCGCATGCCGTGTGCTATGCCTGGGTCGCCTACCAGACCGGTTACATGAAGGCCCACTATCCGGCCGAATTCATGTGCGCCCAGATCTCTTCGGAAATCGGCAACTTCGACAAGCTGCCGGGCTTCGTGGCCGAGGCGGATGCGATGGGGCTCGAAGTGAAGCCGCCGGACGTCAACCAGGCCTACTCGCGGTTTTCGCCGGTCGCGGGCGAACACGCGATCATCTACGGACTTGCCGGCGTGAAGGGCGTGGGCGAAGGC
>JAKSOY010000017.1 GCA_024405255.1 Kiritimatiellia bacterium | reverse complement strand
ACTATACGAAGCTCGACATGTCGAACTTCAACGACGTGCAGCTCAAGAAGCCGCTGTTCGAATTCTGCGGGGCGTGTGCGGGTTGCGGTGAAGCGCCGTATATCCGCCTTTTGACGCAGATCTGCGGCGAGCGCCTGATCGTTGCGAACGCGACGGGCTGCTCCAGCGTGTATGCGGGCAACTTGCCCACGGCGCCGTATTGTACGCGGGCCGATGGCAAGGGCGTGGCCTGGGGTAACTCGTTGTTCGAGGACAATGCCGAATACGGTCTCGGCATGCGTGTGACATGCGACAATCTCGAGGCGCGCGCGCGGTCCGAAGCGGCGAAGCTCATGCTCGACCGTGACGAGCCGGCGGCTGTGCGTGAAGCGGCGGCGCGGGTCAGCGGCATTAGCCAGGCGACGCCGCGTGGCGTCGAGGATATGCGTGCGGCCGTGGCGGCGCTCAAGAAGGCGTTGGACGGACGTACCGATGCCCGGGCGGTTTCGATGCGCGCGAACGCCGACTGGCTCATCCGCAAGAGCGTGTGGCTCATCGGCGGCGATGGCTGGGCGTATGACATCGGCTTTGGCGGACTCGACCACGCGTTGGCGTCCGGACGCAACATCAAGGCGCTCGTGCTGGACTCGGAAGTGTATTCCAACACAGGCGGGCAGGCCTCGAAGGCGACGCCGATGGGTGCGGTGGCGAAATTCGCGGCGGGCGGACGCCCGACGATGAAGAAGAACCTGGGTGGCATCATCCTCACCTATCGCGACGTGTATGTGGCGCAGATCTCGCTGGGTGCGAATCCGCAGGCGGCGGCGAAGGCGCTGGCGGAAGCGGATGCGTATGATGGGCCGGCGCTTGTGATCGCGTACTCGCACTGCGTGGCGCACGGCATCGATATGGCGCAGGGCTTCGAACGGCAGAAGACGGCGGTCGAAACGGGACACTTCCCGCTTTTCCGCTACGATCCGTCCCGTCGGGCGAAGGGATTCAGCGCGCTCGAACTCGACTCGAAGGCGCCGTCCAAGAGCTTCGCCGCGACGGCGAGCGAGGAGAACCGTTTCAAGCAGCTCCTCAAGAGCAATCCTGAACATGCAGTCGAAATGCTTGCGAAGGCCGAATCGTTCTACCGCAACTACTATGATCGTCTCGAGGACCTTGCGTCCTGCAATTGGTAAAATGCCATGAAAAAACTTCTCGTCGCCGTTTTGTTGTTAGGTTCCCTTGCTGCGTCGGCGGCGGGGGAGTTCGTCCCCGCCACGCGCTGGCGGGGATTTAATCTGCTGGAGATGTTCATCAAGTACGGCGAGGCCGGGCCGAAGGAGTTCCAGGAAGCGGACTTCCAGATGATGCGCGAATGGGGATTCAATTTCGCGCGTCTGCCGATGGACTATCGCTTCTGGATCAAAGACGGCGACTGGGACAAGTTCGACGAGTCCGCGTTGGCGGTGATCGACCGGGCGATTGCGCTGGGCCGGAAGTACGGCGTGCACGTGTGCATCTGCATGCATCGGGCACCGGGCTACACGGTCGCGCGTCCGGCAGAGAAGACGAACCTCTTCACCGACGCCGAACCTTTGCGTGTGGCGGCGAAGCACTGGGCGATGTTTGCGCGGCGTTATCGCGGCATCCCGAATGAGGCGTTGAGTTTCAATCTGTTCAACGAGCCGGCGAATGTCGCGGTGGCGGCATACGACAAAGTGGCGAAGACGCTGATCGCGGCGATTCGCGCGGAAGATCCGGGGCGGTTCATCCTTGCGGATGGATTGTCCTGGGGAAATGTGCCGATGAAGTCGCTCGTGGGGCTCAAGAATGTCGGCCAGTGTACGCGCGGGTATGCGCCGGGGAGTGTGAGCCACTATCTGGCACCATGGGCGGGTACGCCGTCCGATCCGCCCGTGTGGCCGCCGGTGCAGGACGCGCCGAAGGGCATTTTCGCGGGCACGGGGAAGCCCGAGTTGCGCGCGCCGTTCATCATCAGGAATCTGCCGCCGTGTCGTGTGCGCCTGACGTATCGGCGTGTGTCGGGCGATGTGGCGGTGGCGTTCACGGCGGATGGACGGCAAGTCGCGTGCGCCGAGCTGCATCCGGCGGAGAACGATCCGGCGTGGACGAATGTGAAGTACTATCCTCAATGGAAAATCACGCAGGGGACCTATAACGGCGTGACCGAAGTCGCGTTGCCGCAAGGGGCGCGGCGGCTGGAGGTGCAGCTTGCGAAAGGCGACTGGGCGGCGCCCAAGGCGTTTGACGTGGTGGCATGGGACGGTACGGCGCATGTAACGCTCGTGATCGGAGACGCGTGGCGGAAGCCGGCGCATTTTGTTCGGCAGTTTACGGGGTTCCGTTCGGACAATCCGCTCGCCTCCTGCGAGGCGCCGATGCGCAAGCGTCTTTCGTCCGATGCGGGACGCGACTATCTTGCCACGCACCAGCTGGCGGCGTGGGATGAAGTCCGCGCGCAAGGCGAGTTCGTGATGGCGGGCGAGTTCGGCGTCTGGAAGAAGACGCCGCATGCGATCGTGCTGGATTTCCTCGAAGACTATCTGGCGCTTTGGAAAGAGCGCAACATGGGCTGGGCGCTGTGGAATCTACGCGGTGAATTCGGCATTCTCGATTCGAATCGCGAAGACGTCAAGTACGAGGATTACAAGGGGCACAAGCTTGATCGTCAGATGCTTGACTTGCTGCTCAAATATTAATTAAACTTTTTTTAAAAAGGGGCTTGCATACCGTCTGGGGATATGATATACTATGTCCCGTTTTCAACCCACGGGCTCATCGTTCATCGGTTAGGACCTCGGACTGTCGATCCGAAGAGGGGAGTTCGATTCTCCCTGAGCCCGCCATTCAGATAGAACCGCCGCAAGGCGGTTTTATTTTTTTTGTGCGAGAAGCCCTGCGGAGTGGGCGAGAGTTTGCTATACTATTCCCATGAAAGAATTTTTAGATGTTACCATTCTGGCCGTCTTGCAGGGGGTGGCCGAATTTCTGCCGATTTCGTCATCGGGACATTTGGTGATTCTCCAGCACATTCTCGACGTGCCGGAAGAGTTGCGCATGCGGCTGGAGATTTTTCTTCATGCGGGCACGCTCCTGTCGATTTTCGTTTTCTACGGACGGCGCGTGGCGTCATTGGCGTGCGGGCTGGTGAAGGGCGGCGAGGAAGGTCGGGCGGCTTGGTCGTATGCGTTGCGGCTGCTGGTTTCTGCGTTGCCGGCGATTGTCGTCTATTTTTCGTTCCGTCATGACATTGACGCGCTTGTGACGAATGCGCGCATGGTGGGGGCGCTTTTGATGTTCACGGGGGCTGTGTTGATCGGCACGCGCTATTTGCCGAGAGGGGAGCGCGAGGTCAATTTCCTGCGGGCGTTTTTGATGGGACTTGGTCAGGCGCTTGCGTTGTTGCCGGGTGTTTCGCGTAGTGGCATGACGTTGGCGTCTGCGCGGGCGGGGCGAGTGGCACCGGAGGCGGCGGCTGAATTCTCGTTCCTGATGAGTGCGCCGCTGATCATGGGCGGTGTCTTTCTTGAGCTTGTCAAAGGCGAGGCGGGAATGGGAGGAATGTCCTGGGGGGTGCTTGTGTGGGGAACGCTGTTGTCGGCTGTCGTGGGTTATTTCTCGTTGGTGCTTCTGTTGAAGGCGTTGAAAGGCAAGTGGTTTTGGCTGTTCGGACCCTACTGCGTGCTGGCGGGGCTGTGTACGGTGGTTTTCTGCAAGTAGGCGATGACGAAGGAAGAGGCATTTGCGCGGCTGGCGCGTTCGCCGTTCCGCAGTCGGTTTCGGTTGGATGCGTCTGATCGGGCGTATATAGCGCGTGTCGGGCGAGAGACGGTGGCGCGGCATGCGGCGGATTTTGTGCGGACGAAACTGAGTGCGGCGGAACCGGTGAACGACGGGCGGCAGACGCCGATGCGGGGGCATCCGGTTTTCAAGGCGATGCATGCCACGGCGATGTGCTGTCGGGGCTGCATGGCGAAATGGTGGAAGGTGGCGCCGCATCGTCCGCTCACAGACGAGCAGCAGCGCAAAGTGGTTGGCATGCTGCTCGCGTGGATTGATCGACAGCTCGCGCGGCCGCCGTCCCCTGTGAAGGTGGATCAGACGAAGGAAGCAAATGCAAAATGAACGAACTTCGCACTTGATTCGCGGGCGAAAATTCGGTAAAGTATTAGGAAATTATTTTCACCAAAGGAGATTAAAGAAAATGATGTCAGGACCTTGGCAGATTGTTTTGCTTCTCGTTGTGATCATTCTGTTGTTCGGAGCGAAGAAGCTGCCAGAAATCGCCCGTTCGCTCGGTAAGGCGAAAGGCGAGTTCAAGAAAGGCGCGGAGGAGGGTGAAGCGCTCCTCAAGGAAGAGAAGGAGTCGAAGAAGGTCGAGGAGAAGAAGGCTGAATAAGCCCGATCATTCTTCGTGTGAGGACGTGTCGTGAATGACGTCCTTCGAGAGCGGCTCAAAACCGTTCCCAATCGCCCCGGCTGTTACCTGATGAGGGACCGCCGGGGTGTCATTATCTATGTCGGCAAGGCGAAGAACCTGCGTCGGCGCGTGTTGTCGTATTTTCGTCCTGGGGCTGACCATGCACCCAAGGTCCGGTCGATGGTGAATACGGTTGCCGACCTTGAGTTCATGACGGTGAAGAACGAGGCCGAAGCGCTGTTGACGGAGGCGAACCTCATCAAGAAGTACAAGCCGCATTTCAATATCCTCATGCGGGATGACAAGCGGTATTTGGCCTTGCGCGCGGATCCGGCGGAATCCTTTCCGGCGTTTCGGACGTGCCGAATCATCCGTGATGATGGTGCGTGTTATTTCGGGCCATTCCCTTCGGCGCCGGTGGTTCGTGCGGCCAAGGACTTTGTCGAAAAACGGTGGGGCCTGCGTGGGTGCAATGTGCTGATGCCTGATGCCGAGACGCATTGCCATTGCCATGCGGATGTGGTGCGTTTCTGTACGGCGCCGTGTGAAGGGAAGATTTCGAAGGAGGACTACCATGCGCGCTTTGATGAAGCCTGTGCGTTTTTACGTGGGGAACGTCCTCAGGTCATTGCCGAACTCGTCGAGGAGATGAAGGCTGCGGCGGCGAAACTTGATTTCGCGAAGGCGGCGCGTATTCGCGATACGGTTGGTGCGCTCAAGGAGATGACCAAAAACCACTTTGTGCGGAAGCGCCCTGAAGAGACGCGGGCCGATGCGTTACAGGGGCTTGAAGAGCTGGCGGCGGCGTTGGGGCTTGCGAAACCGCCGCATGTGATCGAGTGCGCCGATATTTCCAATCTTTTCGGAACGCATTCGGTGGCGTCGCTCGTTGTGGCGGTCGATGGGTTGCCGAATGGACGCTACTACCGTCATTTCAAGATCGAGACGGTGGAGGGGGCGGACGACCCGCGTTCGATGGCCGAAGTCGTCAGGCGCAGGTATGGTCCGGACTCGACGCTTTTGGCGACGAGTCCGCGTGCGGATCTCTTCATTTGTGATGGTGGTATCACCCAATTGCGTGCGGCGCGTGCGGCTTTTGCGGAAATCGGCGTGACGGATATTCCGGTTGTCGGTTTGGCCGAACGGATGGAGATCATCGTGACGGACGATGAAAGGGGCGAGATCGTCTTGCCGCGTGATTCGCAGGGATTGTTCGTGGCGACGCGCCTTCGTGACGAAGCACATCGTTTTGCCATCACCTTTCATCGCAATCTGCGTGAGCGAACCATTCGTGAATCCGTCCTCGATGAAATCCCCGGGATCGGTCCGGCGAAGAAGATGGCCCTGCTCAAACGCTTTCACTCCGTCTACGGTATTGCGAAAGCCGCCGAAACCGAGATCGCTTCTGTCGCAGGTATCAGTTCCGACCTCGCGTCCGTCGTTAAAAGAACGGCCCAGGGTGCCGCCGGCGAACTCCGTCACTAATGGGGACAGACCCCAACGCTACGGGGACAGTCCCCTTGGGAATGTCATGGGGACAGACCCCTTAAAGATGATGAAAGTCTATACAAAAATCTCTAAATTATGTTACAATATTACCGCTATGAAAATACTTGGAGAACCTCTTTTTGCAAAAAATCCGGATGGGACGCTGAAGTCTCGTGTCGGTACTTTGTTTTTCCGTACGCCGGGACTGGTGACGGAGCGTGGTGTCCATGCGATGCAGCGCATTGCGTGGACGCGTGAGCTTAACCGTCTTCGTGTTGAGGAAGGTCGGCCCGAATTGACAGAATCCGAGGCGATGGCCGAGTGGGCCGACTCGGTAGATCTGCTTTTCTTGGATGACAGTGTGTTGATCCGTCCTGATCCCAAGCGTCTCGATCTGGCGTTCAAGGCGGATGATGTCTTGCAGACGCTTGTTTCAAAGCGGAAGATCCGCTTCTTGAATACGCATACAGCCGCTGTGCGTGATGCATTGCGGGCTCGTGGTGAAAATTGGCGTATGGCGCGTGCGCCGCAGAGCCCGGAAGAAATTGTGAAGTTGCTTGAAAGTGCGCGTGTGGCGATTTCAAATGAGACGGTGTATTACTATAATCCGCACACGGGGACACGGTGGTTGACTGCGGGTAGCTATGAACGCGTTTGTGCATTGTCAGCGACCGCTTTTCGTGAGCAGATCACGGAAATTGTGAGCGGACTTTCGAAAATGAATCGTTTGGGACAGCCCGAAATCGCGCTTTTCCCGACGAAGATGTCCGCAGATGTGGTTGAAGCATTTCGCCGAATCAATCCGGAAGAGTTGGATGATGCGTCGCTGCGGGCCGCTGTCGCTTCGGTCGAACAGAAATGGCGGATGGCGTTGCCATCGTCGTTGCGCGAGGAAGATGTTGCGAATTTTGAATGGCGTGCCGAGATGAGTGCGACATTGTCGCATGTACCGAACGCAACGGAGGTCGGTGATCAGGACTTGATACAGGGAATTTCGCCGGAGTTCTATCGTCAGATCGAATGGTTGCCAGGCGGACGAATTGAAAAGGGCGAATTGCTCTTCGACCCGATTTGGGATGAGTCCCAGCGGACGCAGGATCCAGAGTTGCTTGAATTCTGTGATTTCCGTGTCCGGTCGATTCTTTTCAATGTGTTGCGTCTCTTCGGCGATATCGAATACATCAATATCGGCCGTATTTCGCGTTCGTTGGCGCGGCGTCCGGTGGCGGGTTCTCGTCGTGGTAATGTCTACATTGTGCAGTGCAAGGAGGTTGGGGCGGAGCCTACGGTTCACATCATCCGCTTCCAGAAGTGGGGGATCGCCGAACATCTGGACGAAGGGAAAGACCTGCTTCGGTCGATTCTTGAAGCGAACGAGTACTCGGATTACATTCTCGATCGCCGTCTTGCCTGTCGCCAGCTTGGTATGAATCTGCCGCGTCGTCTTGGTTTTGGACAGTTTACGGAGAAGTATTCAGGACGTAATCAGTATACGGGAACTACGGTCCGTGCATACTATTATGTGCGTGACTACGAGGCAGGGATCGCGTCAGACAAGGTTCCGCCGGAGCGTTTCCGTAATCCCGCTTTTGCTCAGGCGTTCGCTTATTTGATGGGGCAGGCTGCGGCGGTCGACCTAGTGGTGGGACGTGCTGCGACTGAAACGGGAGAAAGCCTTTTCGATTCGTTCCATGAGGTCCTCAAGTGTGGCCCTGATGGATTGCCCAAGGAACTCGTCGTCACAGATCATGCGGGGTCGTTCGTGAAATACCGTGAGGATTTCGAAGAACTTGTTCCCGCCTATGCGCGTGTGGTTCTCCGCCGCGAAAAATTTGTCGATGATTTCGCGTCGTTTGCGAAAACGTATGTGTTGGCGTTCGAACGCAAACTGACTGAAATCCAGACGGCCTACCGGAGCCGTCGGACGGCTTTTGACGACCTCTTCCTGCATCGTCCTTATGACGAAGCTGGGTCGGGAGCCTTCCGTTGGAGTTGCATTTTGCGCCGCCTTGACGCCTGCAATCCTCAGGCGGTCGCGGAAATGTTGAAAAAGGCCATTCAATCTTAGCCAATAAAATAAGGCCCTTGCGGCCAATTGTTAAGACATTGTCAAGAGAATGTCAAGAGAATGTGAGTTCTCTTGACATTTTCTTTACATTTACTCGACAAAGAATTGACATTTGTTCGCTTGTTTTCTTGACCTGATTTGGGATATAGTCTTCGCGTTGGCGCAAAGTGGCGCTCAACGGAAAGGAAAACAAGTCATGTTAGCAAAATGTCATTCGGGAGCTGTCTGCGGAGTTGATGCGCGAACAGTCGAAATCGAGGTCTGCTCGTCGGACGGTATGCCTCAGTTTACGATTGTCGGATTACCGGACCAGGCTGTCAAAGAGGCAAAAGACAGGGTGTCGACGGCGATTGTCAATTCGGGTTACAAGAAACACGAATCGAATATCACGGTTAATCTAGCACCCGCTGATCTGCGAAAAGAAGGGCCGATTTACGATTTGCCGATTGCGGTTGCGCTTTTGGCGGCAACAGGCAAGGTGCAGACCGACATACTGGGAGAGTACGCAATGGCCGGCGAGTTGGCCCTTTCGGGTGTGGTACGTCGGATCCCGGGCATTTTACCGATTGTTTTGGAGATGCGGCGCATTGGCAAACGCGGCATTCTTGTGCCGGCGGAAAATATTGCCGAGGCAAGTGTTGTCGAGGGGATTGATGTTTATCCGGTTCGTACCTTGCGCGAGGCTGCAGATTTCTTTGCTGGGACATTGCGCCTTGAACCTGTGTACAACGACCTTCGTACACTTGTTACCGTAGGTCGAGATGCAGGTGAGGATTTTGCCGATGTGAAGGGGCAACCGGGGGCCAAACGTGCATTGGAAGTCGCGGTGGCGGGTGGTCACAATGTGTTGATGATAGGTTCCCCTGGCGCGGGTAAAACGATGCTGGCCCGACGAATTCCATCCATTTTGCCTCCGTTGACACCGGAAGAGGCATTAGAGGTGACGCGGATTCACTCGGTCGCAGGCAAGCTTGAGGGCGGTTGTTCCCTCGTGACAAGTCGTCCGTTTCGAGCTCCGCACCATACGGTTAGTGACTGCGGTCTCCTGGGGGGTGGTTCGCATCCGCAACCCGGGGAAGTGTCGCTTGCACACCGCGGGGTTTTGTTTCTTGATGAATTCCCGGAGTTCCGGCGGAATGTGCTAGAAGTGATGCGTCAACCGCTTGAAGATGGACATGTTGCGATCGCGCGAGCAGCGGCGGCTTGTGATTTCCCGTCCCGTTTTATGCTTGTGGCGGCGATGAATCCATGCCCTTGTGGTTATGCGGATGATCCGACGCGGGCGTGCCGGTGTTCCACGCGACAGATTCTCCAGTATCGGTCGAAGATTTCGGGGCCGCTTCTCGATCGAATAGACATTCAGCTGGCACTCCCGCCGGTCCCGTTACGTGAAATGCTTGACGCACCGTGCGGAGAGTCTTCTGCTGAAATTCGTGCGCGAGTTGTGGCGGCTCGTGAACGGCAACGTGTACGCTTCGCGGGACATCCAGGCTTGTTTTGCAATGCCGACATGCGGTCGCGTGATATTGGAGAGTTCTGTCGATTGTCGAGGGTGGGACAGGAGAAGATGCGAAATCTGCTCTTGCAATTGGATCTTTCGGCTCGCGCGTATGATCGGGTCTTGAAAGTGGCGCGAACGGTGGCAGATCTCGCTGGTTCCGACGAGGTGACAGAAACGCATGTGATGGAAGCAAGTACTTGGCGAGAACTGGATCACAATTATTGGACATAAGCGAGTCGCGATGTTCAAATGTCTTTCACAGAAACCATCCGTGCAGTTTGCGTTATTTACGATGACGTTGATTGCTGGCGAAGTGATGGGTTTTGCCGTCTCGTTCTTGGCGGATATTTGGGTTGTATTCACTTGTGTGTGTGGTACGGTACTCTTTGCAATTTGGGGATGGGGGAAGTTCCGGCTTACGTATGTCGCGTTGTTTCTGCTGGGAGGTGTTTTGGCGGCTCATACGGAGGCGCAGCTGCGCGGTATTCTTGATGCGAATGCGGGAATGTACGGACCTCGCCCGGTGTTGCATTTGCCGGTAGAGGAATCGGCATCGGTGCCTGTTCGGGTAAAGAATGGCGGATGGCGCACCGAATTCCCTTCTCATGTGGGGGTGTTACCGCTCAAAGTCGTACTTCCCCTTGGAAATCAAGATGTACCTGTCCCGAAGAGGGGAGAGGTATGGGATGTCGTGGGACAAATTGCTTTTCAAAAGGATCGGATGCGGCGTTTCGAATGTCGCACATTATGGGCAATGAAACAAAAAGGTGGTGTTCGTGTTGCGGTGGCGAAACGAGGATTGTCGTGGCCGGCGATTGGGGATGAACTTGCTCGTCGTGCGGGGGCTGGGCTTGATTGGACGCTTGAACTTGCCGCGTTGAATCGGGCGATTCTGTTGGGACGCCGTACGGAACTTTCCGCTGAACGTCGACAGATTTTCGTGGATGCCGGTACGATTCATTTATTTGCGATTTCGGGTTTGCATGTGATGGTTGTCGCGTGGATCCTTCGTACTTTACTTCAGCGGTTGGAACTTGCGCCTGGTCTTCAGGGTCTTGTTTGCACGCCTCTCATCGTGGCTTATGTGGTCCTTACGGGATCGCGTCCAAGTGCCGTGCGGGCGGCCCTGATGGCATCGATTTGGCTCATGGGTCCGGTATTCGGACGACAGCCCGATTCGTTGATGGCCTGGTCGGTTACTGCATTCATCGTCTATGTTCTTTCTCCGGAACTTCTTTTTGACCTTGGTTGTAGTTTGTCGTTTATCGTGATGTTCGGAATTGTCCTTTGGTGTAAATGGACGCGGCAGTTTGCGCCGTTGTTTGGTTTGGAACGGATTCCAAAGTTGAGGTCTTTTGTGGGAGGTCTAGGAGTTTCGCTGGCGGCTTGGATCGCGGGGGTGCCGGTCGCAGCATCGGCATTTGGTCGTTTTACACCGGGAGGGTTGCTGGCGAATGCGGTTGTGATCCTTTGTGCGGAGTACATGGTTAAGATCGGCGCGAGTGCACTTGTCGTGAGTTTTGTCTGTATGCCGTTGGCGGCTGTCTTGAATAATATGGCGGCAGTATTCACTTGGATGATGTCCTTTGTTTCTTCTTGCGTGGCAGCCTTGCCATTCTCGACGTTCGAAGTAGTCCCGTGGGGACTGTGTAAAAGTGCTTGTTGGTATGCGGCTTGGCTGGTGTTTTTTAGATTTGTTGGAATGTTTTTGCCGCAACGAGGACTAGTTTCGAAAAAGTGGTGGTGAATTCAAATGAATTGAATGAAAGGAAAGTGAAAATGGCAAGAAAAAATCGTGTCTCAGTACCTGATGGTATCTATCATGTCACAACGCGGATTGTGAATCGGGAATTATGGTTCTCGAATCCTACATTGAAGGATTTGATTGTCGGTTGGATCTATGGCATTGCGGAGTTCTCAGGGGTGAATCTGCTCTCCTGGAGTGTGTTGGACAATCATTTGCATTTATATGTACACATTCCGATTGTGCCGAAAAAATACTGGAAAGACCCAGCAGTAGAACCGGCAGCGTATGCATTTGGGATGCGACCGCCGGAATCGCGACAACCTCTTTGGACCACAGGGGACAATCCCCAGTCGCCACCAATTACGCGGACTCGGCCACCGACGGATTTTGAATTGACAGATGAAGAGATGTTGTCGCGTTTGTCGGCTCTATATGGAGATGAGCGGCGCATTGCGGCGCTTCGCCGTAACTGGGAAACTATGCGCAAGGAGGGTAATGGCACGTCAGTCGATGCCATTAAAGACGGTTACTGTCGAAGAATGTATAATCTCACACAGTTTATGAAGACTCTCAAAGAACGAATCGCGGAGAATATCAATCGCGTGACTCATCATGTAGGACATGTCTTTGAAGGTCGTTTTCACAGTAGTTTGGTTGAACCGGAAGAGTCTGTCCAATTGTTTGTATCTCTTTATGTCGACTACAATCCCTACAAGGCACATTTGGTGCGAGAGGGCGAATTCTACAAGTGGAGCAGTTTCGGACAAGCCTGTGGTCACGGACGATATGCTCGATTATGCCAAGCTGCCTATGAGAGAATCTGGGGACGCCCTTGGAAGGAAGTCAGGGAAGTCATCCTTACCATTTTCCGTTCCCGTCTATCGGAAGACCTTGAGAAACGAACTTTGTCGGGGAAAGTCAAGACCGATATTTTCCAGTTGGTCAAGATGAGGCTTTCGACAATTATGCGTGGTGCTTTTGTCGGGCGGAGTATTGATTTTGGTCGGAAAATCGCCGCTCGTCTGGGACGCGATTTCCCGTGCCCGTCCTATCGATCGCTTTTGTGGTTTGAAGAATGTGTTGATTGGCCGCCATGTAAGGTAAGACCGGCATAACGACATTTTTTGATATACAGGGTTGAAGGCCATCATCAGGTTGGTAACTGATGAGCAAATGGGGAAACGCAGTTGGAGCGTAAATTCCAATCAGACAGATGGGGAATTTGAAATGCGTATTATGTAAAAACATAATGTCGCTACGGTTTCATTTGTCTTCAAATTGTCCTCCCGAGTCGATTTGCATGATTATTAGCCAGATTCCACTGAAGATAATGGGAGGGGACAGTCCCCCCTTAGTGTGAGAGTGTTGTGGAACGAATGGGGACAGTCCCCAGGACGGGTGGGGAACGAATGGGGACAGTCCCCAGGACGGGTGGGGACTGTCCCCGTGGAACGGGTGTTTTTGCTTTAGGTGGTGCCGTAAAACGGAGTTTATGATACAATAACCTTTGTTGACAAGGAAAAGACAAGGAGAAAATGAAATGGTTAAGCAGTCAAAGGTTTTCGGCAAGGTGAGTCTTTGGACAAAAGGCTTGGTGTTGGCAGGAACGGTTTTCGTGCTTGGGTTGTCCGCGGCGGCGGGCACGGCTCCTTTCGTGACAGCACATGCCGGTGCGATGGGGACACGCGCGAATACGCTCGAGTCGGTGAAAACGCTCGTGAAAACCGGTGTCGATGCTCTGGAGCTTGATGTCTCTCGGCGGCCAAGCGGGCTTCCCGTGATTATTCATAATTCGGCTCCTAAAGAAACGGAAGGAGAACCCCTGGAGCCTGTTTTGGAGGTTCTCGCGGCCTCCAATAAGCGTTTTCTCGTCGACTTCAAGTGTGGTGATCGTGCGTTCCGACTGAATGTGGCGAGGTTGGTTGCCAAGAAGGGCATGGGGCCGCGTACAATATTCCCCTGCGGAGACCAGGCGATGAAAGACGCCTTTCTCGCCGCTTGCCCAGGTTCGACGATTTTCGTGGGCGGAACTCTGAGCGCTACGCCGACTCCCGCGGAACTCGCCAAGCTGGATCGCCTCGCCGCACTCAAGCCTTGGGCGTACAACACATGCTTCCGTCAGCTCTCGCCTGCCGCCGCCGCCGCAGTGACTGCGCGCGGCATGCGCCTGTCCCTCTGGACGGCCAATTCGTCTGCCACGTATGACCAGTGCGTGAAACTGGGTGCCTACAACGTGACGACCAATTGGCTGCCGCCCGAGAAGGTCCCCGCCTCTTGCCCCAAAACTAAATAATACGCCTGCTCTCCGGTAATTCCGGTCTGCCTGTCCATCCCATTGGCGTTTTTTTGTCCTTAAACTTGAATGGGTTGGCGTTTGCTCACCAGAAATGGTATAATAACATCCTATTTCCATTGGAAAGGTTGTTATGTCAGAAGAGAATGAACAAGTGGTGCTGACGCACCCTGAAATCGACGAGGACTGCTGCAAGGGCTGCGGTCGTTGCGCCGCGGCATGTCCGCGCCACTGCCTCGAGATGAAGTCGACGTTGAACAAGATGGGTATCAAGCCCGTCGGCTACAAGGGCGAGGGCTGTATCGGCTGCGCCATGTGTTTCTACAATTGTCCGGAACCCTATGCAATCAAGGTGGTGAAGGCATGACCAAGTTTGTGAAGAGCAACGAAGCCGTGGTGATGGGTGCCCTCTATGCCGGGTGCGATCTCTATTTCGGCTACCCCATTACCCCGGCCTCCGAAATCGCCCATGGCGCGGCGAAGTGGTTCCCGATGTTGGGCCGTACCTTCGTGCAGGCGGAGTGTGAAACGGCTTCGATCAATATGATGTTCGGTGCGGCGGCCGCAGGCAAGCTTTGCATGACCGCCACCTCGGGCCCGGGTTTTTCCCTCATGCAGGAGGGCATCAGCTATCTCGCGGGCGCCGAGCTGCCTGCGGTGATCGTGGATGTCAACCGCGCGGGTCCCGGTCTCGGCAACGTCTATCCCGAGCAGAGCGACTATACCCCCGCCGTGAAGGGTGGCGGACACGGCAACTACCAGACGTTCACCTATGCCCCTGCGAGCGCGCAGGAAATGTGCGACCTCACGATCAAGGCCTTCCAGATGGCGGCTAAGTGGCGCACGCCGGCGGTTGTCTTCGCGGATGGCCTACAAGGTCAGATGATGGAGACCGTACGCCTCCCCGAGACGGAATGCGAACGACCGGACTTCAGCGCCTGGGCCGCACAGGGCGAACCCAAGACGCGCGCCAACCTCGTGAAGTCAATCTTCCTCGACGCCGCCGCGCAGGAGGTCTTCAATGAACATCTGCAGGAAAAGTATGCGCAAATGCAGGTTGACGCCGAAGCGGAAACCTACCTCGCGGAGGATGCGGACCTCCTGATCTGCGCGTTCGGCATCGCGAGCCGCGTGGCCCGCACGACGGCTGAAACCTGCCGTCAGCTGGGCCTTAAGGTCGGTTGTTTCCGTCCGATCTCCCTCAATCCGTTCCCCCGTGAACAACTCGCGGCGGCGGCGAGGGGACGCAAGATCCTGACGCTCGAGCTCGATGCCGGCCAGTTCGCCGACGATGTGCGCCTGCAGCTCGCCAAGAGCGGTCTCGGCGCCGAGTCCGCCAGCGTCACGATGATCCATCGCATGGGTGGACAGGTTGTCTCGGTCGACGAGGCCGTGAAGGTCGTTCAGAAGATTCTGGGGAAGTAAGATGAAAGTCATTGAACAGAAGGGCATGTATCAGAAGTTCCCGCGCAGCGGGAAGGATACGCGTGTCACCCATTATTGTCCCGGGTGCGGCCATGGCATTGTCAACAAGCTCATCGCCGAATGCTGCGCCGAGATGGGGCTGCAGGATCAGACGATCTTCGTCGACCCCGTCGGCTGCGGCGTGTTCACCTACTACTACTGGGACGCCTCGCACATCTCCGCTGCGCATGGTCGCGCTTCCGCGGCGGCGACCGGTGCCTGCCGCGCGCGCCCCGATGCGGTGACGATCGCCTACCAGGGCGATGGCGACCTTGGCGCGATCGGCTTCAACAACGCCTTCCAGGCGGCTTCCCGCGGCGAGCACTTCGCCTGTATCTTCATCAACAACTCGCTTTACGGCATGACGGGCGGCCAGATGGCCCCTACGACGCTTGAAGGCGAAAAGACCACGACGACGCCGTTTGGCCGCGATCCCTCTCTCACTGGCCACCCGCTGCATGTGTGCGAGGTGTTCGGCCAGCTGCAGGCGCCGGTCTACATCGCGCGTACGAGCGTGGCCGACACGAAGCGCATTCTGCAGACGAAGCAGGCCATTCGCCGCGTCTTCGAACTTCAAAAGGAACACAAGGGCTATTGCGTGCTTGAAATCCTGGCACCGTGCCCCACGAATTTCCGCATGGATCCGCTCAAGGCCGCCGGCTTCTGCATGAACGAGATGGAAAAGGAATTCCCGCTCGGCACGTTCCGCGATGTCTTCAAGGACACCGAGACCTCGGCGCAGACGGGCCACGTGATCGAGAGTCCGTTCCTGCAGGTGAAGCCCGTGCCGCAGGTGAAGACCTGTGCGGAACTCTTCGCCGAGAAGACGGTCATTCCGCCGGCGGAGAACGAGCCGTCCGTGCCCGAGCGCCGCTTCAAGTTCGCGGGCTATGGCGGACAGGGCATCCTTTCGCTCGGTCTCACGGTCGCCGAGGCCGCGCGTCTCGAACGCCGTCACACGCTGTGGTTCCCGAGCTACGGACCCGAACAGCGCGGCGGCAGCGCGAACTGCTCGGTCGTCGTTTCCGGTACGCCGATCGGCTCGCCGACGGTGGAACACCCCGATGTGCTCGTTTGCATGAACCAACCCGCGTACGAACGTTTCGTGGGCGATGTGAAGAAGGGCGGCGTCGTGATCGTGGATGCCACCGTTCCCGTGACGGTGCAGCCTCCCGAGGGCGTGAAACTCGTCTCGTGGCCGGCCATCAAGATGGCCGAGGAGTTCGGCGTGCCGAAGGCCGCGAACACGATGATGCTCGCCGCGCTGATCAAGCTCGGCTGCACGGGCCTCAAGGACGAAAACCTTGAGCAGGCACTTGTGGCGAGCTTCGCGAAGAAGCCCGAACTCGGTGTGAAGAACCTCGAGCTCCTCCGTCAGGCAGAAACCCGCATGTAAGCATTCCATTCGACTTATGGCAGAAGAACGGACAGAAGAAGTACAGCAGCCGACCGCTCCCGCCCGCAAGGCGGCGGTGGTCGGTGTCGTGGGACGCACCAACGCCGGAAAGTCCACGGTCGTGAATCGACTCGTGGGCGAGAAGGTGTCCATCGTGAGCCCCGTGGAGCAGACAACGCGTAATACGATCCGCGGGATCGTGGAGGAGCCGCGCGGGCAGCTCGTGCTGCTCGATACGCCCGGCCTCCACAAGGCCGTGGGCCCTCTGGGACGTCTCCTCAACGGCATGGCCCGCGCGTCGAGCGCGGGCGTGGACATCCTGCTCGTCGTGTTCGACGCAGCGCACGAGCCGCAGTTGGAAGACGACGGATGGATGCGTCGTGTCGCCAAGGAGGCACCCGAAAAGTGCATCTTCGCACTCAACAAATGCGACCGTTCGCCGTTCTACGAGTCGATGTTCCGCGACCTCTGGAAAGAGGTTCAGGCGGATGTGCGGAAACTCCAGGCCGAGAAGGCGAAAAAGGATTCGGCCCCGACGGAGCAGCGCCCCTGCGAACCCGTCTGGGTGACGGCGTGCGGCATCAAGAAGGGCGGCTGCGATCAACTGCAGGATGCGCTTTTCGCGCTGGCGGAGGAAGGCCCCGCCCTCTTCCCCGAGGATATCGTGACGGACTACCCGCGCAAGCTCGCGATTGCGGACGTGATCCGCGAGAAACTGCTGCAGCGTCTGGAGGACGAAGTGCCGCACGAGGTGGGCGTGGTGGTGGCGGATCTCGACGACCGCCGTACGAACGTCTGGGATGTGTCCGTGACGATCTATGTGAACCGTCCCTCGCAGAAGGGAATTGTGATCGGTCCCGGTGGACGCCTCCTCAAGGAAGTGCGTCTGAGCGCCGAGCCGGAACTTTCCGATATGTTCGGCTTGAAGGTCCGCCTGGACCTCTGGGTGAAGGTCATGCCGAACTGGATGAAGAACAACCGCATCCTTGCGGAGATGGGGTATCTCGGTGCCGAACAATGAGGTGCCTTGTCTCCATTCTTGCGTTGCTTTTGGCGACGGCCCTCGGCGCGGCGACGGACGATTTGTCCGTCGCGCGTCGTGCCTTGGGTGACGGCTTGTGGCAACTCGCCGCCAAACACGCGGCATCCGCCGCAGCTTCGGCGGCAACACCCGATGCCCGCGACCTCGCGCGTCTCGTCCAGTTGGAGGCGCTTGCGGGTGCAGGTCTGATCGACGAGATGCTGGCGCGTCTGCAGGCATGGCCGGATGCGAAGGATGAGGGGTTCCGCTATTGGCGCGCCTGGGCGAATGCGCGCGGAGGCCAGTCGGACGCCGCCCGTACGCTCCTCTCCGATCCTTTCACGGCGACATCCTACGTGGTTCGGTCGCGGCGTCTCGTTGCGCGGCTTGAGGCGGATGCCGGAAATGCCGCGGCCGCCGATGCCGCCTATGCCCGTGCCGCCGAAGCTTTAGCCAAGGATCCGACAGGACGAGCCGAGAATGCGATTGAATGGGCACAGGCCAAGGCGCGCTTGGGCGATCCGACCGGGGCTCTTGCGGTTTTGAAGAAAGAAGGTGCGCGTGAACTCCCCGGCCCCATCGGCGATACGGCGCGCTTGCTGGCGGCTGAACTCGCCGTGCGCACCGGGAATCCGGATGACGCGCAGAAGATCCGCCAGGCGCTCGTTGCGGGCGGTACCAATACCGATGAACGCGCATATGTGCTGGCTTCGTGTGCGCTCGCTGAAAGCCTTCTTGCGTCCGGCGCGACGAATGACGCCGTACGTGTGGCGTCGAATGCCGTGACCCGTGCGCATGTTCCGTCGCTCGCTCGGCAGGCGGGACTCACCTACGGCTTTATGCTGTTTGCCGATCCCGTGCGCCGTGCCGAAGGGTGTACGCAGATTTCGGCACTCGTGCGGAAGGATCCTGACGCGCCTGAAAGCGCCGTCGCGCAACTGCGTTTGGCGGATGGACTTCTCGCGGTGGGCGATGACGCGGCGGCGGCGCGCGAGTATGAGGTTCTGCTGCAGTCCTTCCCGGGGCACGCGCTTGACGCACATGTGCTCGAGGGTCGCGGCTGGGCGTTTCTGCGCCTCGGCCGTCGGACGGAGGCTGTCGGACTTTTTGCGCGGGCGGCCCAGGTGGCATCCAACGAAACGGATCGCGCGCGCTGCGTTTTCAAACAGGCCGATGCACTGGCGGCCGACGGACGCTTCGATGAAGCGGCGACGGTCTACGCCCAGGTGACGAACGGTCCGCTGCGCGTCGAGGCGGGCTTCCACCAGGCGAATGCCTTGTTGCGGTCCAACCAGCCCGCCGCCGCTGCACGGGTCTACCGTCGGTTGCGGCGGTCGGATTCTGGGATGGGGGCTGAAGCGGGACTGCGGTTGGCCGCGCTTGAGGCATCCCTTGGACACAACGAGGACGCAATCGCCATTTTCAGTTCGCTGCTGGATGAAAAGGCGTTGGAGAAATTGACGCCCGAACAGCGCGCACGCGCACTGGCGGGACGCGGTCGCGCGCTGTATCGTGCCTATCGTTTCCGCGAGGCGGAAAGCGATTTCGGTGCGGTGGGCAAGTTGCGGAACGACCGTAAGGACGAGATGGATTTCCTGTCGGCGCTTTGCCTCTACGGCGACGGCCGTGAACGCGAGGCGGCGGTGGCGGCTCGGACGCTGCTCGCCCGTTTGAGCGAGTCGCCGTTGCGGGTGGATCTGCAGATGTGGCTTGCGACTTACGATGCCGGTCGGCGTGAATGGCCGATGGCCATCGCCGGGTTCGAGTCGTGTGCGCGGAATGCCCAGGTTCCTGTGGCGCGTCGGGTTGAGGCGTTTGTGCGCGGTGCGCGGTGCGCCGTTGAATTGCCGGACTTCCAGAAGGTGCTTGAACTTGCCGTGGGGGCCGTGACCAATGCGGCACTCGTGGTCAGTGCCACGAATAAGATGCCCGAGACAGCGGCCTACGCGGCTGAGGCGTTGGTGCTGCAGGGTGAGGCCCTCTGCGAATTGGGCCGCTTCGAAGACGCCGAACTCGTCCTTGAACGTGCGTCGCGCGCCGCAGGCGGGGACGCCTTGCAGCGGCGGGCCGTGCTGGCACGCGCCAACTGCTATTTCGTGATGGGGGCAAGCGACGCCAATCGCTATCGCAGTGCCATCGATGCCTATCGCGCCATTCAGCAGGACGACGCATTCTCGCCGTCTCAGCGCATCGCGGCCGCGTACAATATGGCCCGTGCCCTTGAAAAACTGCGTCGCCTCGACGAGGCGGCGGATGTCTACTACACGCAGGTGGTTCAGGCCTATTGGAATGGCGTGCACGGTGACGAGGCGAATGCGTCCGGTGCCGAAGGGGCGCGACGTGTCTGGTACGATGCGTCGGCGCGTCAGTATTTCTCGCGGGCGGTGTATATTCTGGCAGACCACTATGAATCGCGCGGCGAGTTGGAGCAGGCGGTGAGCATGCTCGCGTATCTCGTTCGTGCGGGTTTGCCGGCGAAGGAGGAGGCCAAGCGCCGGATTACGCGGTTGAAGGAGAAAGGTGGATTGAAATGAGTGTGTGGACGATGGTGGGCGGACCCGTCTTCTGGCTGTTGGCGCTTTTGGGGGCCGCAAGCGTTTTCATCTTCTTCAGCCGTTTGCTGAATCTGCGCCGGGCGCAAATCGACTATCAGGATTTCATCCGGGGCGTGGCGAATGTGCTCACCCAGGGAAATCCCGACGAGGCGCTGGCGATCTGCGATGATACGCCCGCGCCCGTGGCGCGTATCGTGGCGGCGGCGATCCGGCATCGCGAGGGATCTGTCCACGTTTTGCGCGAGACCGTCGACACGACGGGACGCGCGGAGGTCAGCCGCCTGGAACGACGGCTTGCGCTCTTGGCGATCATCGCCCAGGCGGCTCCGTTGCTGGGCTTGCTCGGGACGATCCTGGGGATGATGCGTGTGGTGCTGGCGCTTAACACGGAAGCGCTGGTGACGCGCGTCGACCTGCTGGGGGGAACGATGCAGACGCTTGTCGCCGCGGCGGCAGGTCTTGTCGTGGCCGTGTCCGTGCAGGTCATGTACGGCATGCTGCATATCCGGCTTGAACGTCTGGTGGTCGATTTGGAGGCGGCGGCGAGCGAAATCCTGGCCTTGCTGGCGAATTCGCCTCGGGAGGAACCGGCGTGAGTACGTCTTGGGGATGGACGCCGTCGCGTCCGGAAGGCATCTGGCGGCACGGCTGCAAGTGGGCGCATCCTTTGACGGCGGCGGCGCCTTGGGTTACGTTGGCCTTGCTTGTGGCGACATTCGCCCTCGTGGAGGGACGTCTGGCGGCGGCTTCCGGCGTGGTGTTCGACCTGCCAAAGTCCGCCGGGGGCGAGGCGGTGGCACCGGGGCTTGCGGCTGTGGTGATGCCCGTTGTCCGCGAGGGCGTGGCGGGGCGTGAGACGATTGTCTTTTTCGACGATGCGCGCTATTCGCTTGCGGACGAGACGTCGCGCGAAGCGTTTCGCGAACGACTGGGCGAACGGGCGGCGGCGGACACCAAGGGCACATTGCTCCTGCTGGCCGATGTCCGTGTGCCGTCAGGCGATCTGATGAAACTGGCGGCGTTGGCGCGCGAGGCGGGCGTTGTTCACGTGGAGATTGCGGAGCGGCGGGAATGAGGCAACTCTTGCATGCATGCTGGCCCTTGGTGGCGGTGGTGGCGTTTACCTGCGTGCTGGCGCTGCAGATTCCGCGCAAGGCGCTTTTCTTCCGTCCGGTGGAGGTGCCGCAGACGGTGCCGTATGCTTCGTTCGTCGAGTTCGACGCGGCGACATACCAGGCCCTGATGCAGAAGGTCCGAATGTCGTGGCAGATGCGGGCCCAGGGATCAGGCGCGCGTACGGAGATCCCGCTCGGTGTGTTGGACCGAGTCGAGACGCCGCCCATGCCGGAACCTCTGGCGCTGCCGAAGAGCTTTTTTGCCGTCCCCCGCGCGTCGGAATTGTCGGTGGCCCGTGCTTCGTTGCGCCCCCCGACACTGGCACATCCGCCCGAGGATGTGGAGCTGCCTCCGCCGGTCGATGTCGATGCGGCGAACCAGCTGCGCGAACGTCTGCTGGCCTTGCCGGCTTCGCTGCAGACGCCGGACGAGGAGAGCTTTAACAACGGTAACCTTAAAAGTGAGGAATGAAAAATGATGACTGAAGAAGAAATCCTGAAGATTTTTGAGGAAACGGGCGCTCTGTTGTCCGGACATTTCGAACTGCGTTCAAAGCTCCACTCGGACCGCTATTTCCAGTGCGCGAACGTGCTGCGCTACCCGCGCATCGCCGCGAAGCTCTGCGACGAGGTCGTGGCGAAGATGAATGCGGCGTGCGACATCGGCAAGATCGACGGTGTGATTTCGCCGGCGGTGGGCGGGATTCTCGTGGGACACGAGGTCGCGCGCGCACTCGACACGAAGTGCGTGTTCGCCGAGAAGGTCCAGGCCGAAGGCCTTGACGCGACGGGCAAGCCGATCACGAAGCTGGCGATGCGCCGTTTCACGCTGAAGCCGGGTGAACGCTATGTCGTGGCGGAAGACGTGGTGACGAAGGGCGGACGCGTGCAGGAGACGATCGATCTCGTACAGGCTGCCGGCGCGGAAGTCGCGGCGGTCGTGTTGCTCGTCGACCGTTCGAAGGGTTCCGTCAAGTTCGGCAACATCCCGATGTTCTCGCTTGTGCAGATCCAGCCCACCACGTGGGAACCGGCAGCCTGCCCTCTCTGCGCCGCCGGCGGCCATCCCGTCCATCCGGGATCGTGAGGCGAATGAAAGGCTAAAGGAATCGCGCGCAAGGGCTTTTCCCGTGTCACGGCGGGGCTGACCTATGTTTTGACCGCGCGGGGGGATTTGTGGTAAAATAATAGGCATGAAATTCTTTTCTGCACTTCCTTCAAAGCCGGTCACATTGATTGGCGAGGCCCTTGACCGCCGCTATTCTTTTCTGCGCTACCGCCAGGTGGCGGCGATGCTCGTCGTCTATGCGCTTTTCTACGTGTGCCGTCTGGCGTTTTCGGCCACGAAGAAGACGTTGATCGACCAGGGCGTCTACTCCGCCCAAGAGATCGGCTATGTGGGCGCCGCGATGCTCTGGGCCTATGCGATTGGCAAGATCTTGAACGGCTTCCTCGCGGACCACGCGAATGTGAAGCGGTTCATCGGCTTCGGCCTTTTCGTGACGGCATTTGCGAATATGCTCGTCGGTTTCCAGATGCCCGCGCTGGTGCTGATCGTCGTCTGGTTTGTGAACGGTTTCGCCCAGGCGACGGGCGCCCCGTGCTGCGTCGTCTCGCTCTCGCGCTGGTTCGCCAAGAAGGAACGCGGTACCTTCTATGGCATCTGGAGCTGTTCGAACAACCTGGGCGAGGCCATCGCCTACGTGCTGACCAGCGTTGTGATGGTCTATGTGGCGAAGACCTTCGGTGCCGACTGGGGTTGGCGTTCGGGGTTCTGGGGCGCGGCATTCTGCGGGTTCCTCGGCATCGGCCTCATCCAGCTGTTCTTCAAGGATTCCCCGGAGAGCGAGGGACTTCCCCCCGTCGCCGAGTGGAAGCACGAGCCCGTGGATGCCGGCGAAAAGGCGGCGGCGGGCGATGTGAAGAAAGGACAGAAACTCGCGCTGACAAACTGGGCCGTGTGGATGATCGCCATCTCGGGCGGCCTCTTCGCCGCGAGCCGCTATGCGATCATCGACTGGGGTATCTTCTTCCTTGAAGTCAAGAAGGGCTATTCCAATACGACGGCGGCCCAGATCATCACCCTCAACTCGATCGTGGGCGCTGTGTCGTCCTTCCTCTCGGGCATCATTTCGGACCGTTTCTTCAAGGGCAGCCGCAACGAACTGGCGCTCATCGCCGGTCTGATGAACGTGACGGGACTTTCCCTGATGATGCTTGTGCCGGGACAGCATCTCTGGGTCGATGTGACCGCCATGGTGTTCTTCGGTCTCGCCGTGGGCATTCTGCTGACATTCCTCGGCGGTCTGATGGCAGTCGACCTGGTGCCGCGTATCGCGGCCGGTGCGGCGCTGGGCATTGCGGGCCTCGGAAACTACTTCGGCGCCGGCCTGCAGAGCATCGTCTCGGGCTATTTCATCACGAAGGATGCCACCACCGGCAAGGCCGCGCTCATTTCGCACACCTTTGCCAATGGCTACACGCTCGACTACATTTCGATTTTCTGGATCGGCATGGCGTTGATGTCCGTCATCTGCGCGCTTTCGGTGTGGCATAAACGGCCTAAGGCGTAAGGAAGGGAACGAACGATGGAAGTTGGAATGACCGGTGCCGGATTCACGCGGCGGGAATGGTTGACGGGTGCCGCAGCCTGTGCGGCTCTGGGTGCCTTCGGTGCGCGCGCGCCCAAGGATGCGGCCGTTTGGCAGAAGATGCTCGTCAAGGTGCGTTCGACGCTTGACCAGTCGGAACAGCCGTGCTATTTCTGGGCGCCGGAAAAGGCGAAGTCCGAAGCGGTGCCGCTCGTGGTGGGGTTGCATACCTGGAGCTTTGACTATCGTCAGGTGGATTCCTATCGGACCGTCCTCGAACAGGCCAAGAAACGCGGATGGGCGTTCGTGGGCCCCAACTTCCGCGGTCCCAACTCGCGGCCGCAGGCCTGCGGGTCCGACTTTGCCGTGCAGGACATTGTCGACGCCGTCGACTATGCGAAGGCCCATGTGAAAATCGATGCGGCACGCGTCTACATCATCGGTGGTTCGGGGGGCGGACACATGACGCTTCTCATGTGCGGACGGCACCCCGAGGTGTTCGCGGCCGGTGCGGCGTTCTGTCCGATCACGGACTGCGCCCGCTGGTGGGCGGATTCGCTGGAGAAGCATCCCGGACGCGGGAGGAACTATGCGCGCATGCTCGTTTCGGCGTGCGGCGGAACCCCGGCGGAGAAGCCCGAAGAATACAAGCACCGTTCGCCGCTCACGTTTATCGCGGCGGCGCGAAAGGCGGGTGTGCCGCTTTACATTGCGACCGGCATCCACGACGGCTGGAAGGGGTCTGTCCCCGTCGGTCACGCCATTCGGGCGTACAACGCCCTTGCGAACGAGGCGGACCGCATTTCGGAGGCCGATATCGCCTTCATCGAGAAGACGCAGCGCGTGCCGGCGGCACTCGCCTATCAGGGACCGAACGATCCGTTCTATACTGACAAGACGCGCATTCACCTGCGCCGTACGTCGGCGGCCGTGCGTTTCACGCTTTTCGAGGGCGGACATGCCGGAAATGACGCCGCCGGTTTCGACTTCCTTGCGCGGCAGCGCAAGGGACAGTCCCCCGACTTTGCGCTACCCGCGGCCGGCGCGGGAACGGTCCAGCAGCTGACACGCTGATTCCCCTTTGAACAACAACGAAAGGATACAAGATGAAGAAGATTCTATTCTCGCTCGTTTGCGCGGTGCTCGCGTTTGCCGCCGTCGCTGAACCGACCCGTGCGGAGCGCATTCGCGCCAAGCTCGACTCGAATGATCGTAACTACGTGTTCGTGACGATGCACCGTGGTGATTGGCGCCACTATCCGGAGAACTCCAAGGACGCCATTCTCGGCGCCATTGCGATGGGCGCCGATGTCGTGGAACTCGATGTGGCCCCCACGAAGGACGGTCATTACGTGCTGTTGCACGACGGTAAGCTCGACCGCGTGGCGAACGGCAAGGGCAAGGCGAAGGATCTGACGCTCGCCGAGATCAAGAAGTACCGCCTGTGGAGCGTCGACAAGAACGGCAACATCGACCGTACGAAGGTTTCGAAGTACGAGATTCTGACGCTGGAAGAGGCGTTCGCTCTTACCAAGGGCAACATCCTGGTGAATCTCGACAAGTATCCGCGCGATCCGAAGGGCATCACGGAAGTCACGATCAAGTGCGGTGTGCAGAAGGAGATCGTCTTCAAGAGCACCATCCCGAAACCTCAACTGCGCAAGCAGCTGGGCGAGGCGCTTTGGGCGCGCTTTGAGTCGGGCGAACTGTTCTACATGCCGATCGTGTACACGTGGCAGAAGGACAAGTGCGAACCGCAGTTCAACGAATGGCAGGCGGGTCCGAAACTGCCGGGCGCGTATGAAGTGTGCTTCAAGGACGAGAAGAATCTGGCGGTGATCGAGAAGCTGGGTGCGATGAAGGCGCCGTGTCCGCGTCTCTGGATCAACACGCTCTGGGATTCCCTCTGCGCCGGTCACACGGATGAACGCGGCCATGGCGGCGATGCGGAAGGCTCGTGGGGCTGGTGCCTCAAGCACGGCGCGACGATGATCCAGACGGATCGTCCGGTCGACTGCATGAAGTACCTCGAGAAGCTCGGGCGTCGTTCGCTCGACAAGTAAAGACTGGGGATAAAATGAAATTCGTCGTCGTCGATGTCGGCAATACGTCTACGGCCGTGGGACTCTGGTCCAACGGACGCGTGACGCGCGTGTCGCATTGCGACGGCGGATTCTCGGAAGCGCGCCGGCGGGTGGCGGAATTGGCGGTTCGTCCGGTGGACGGGCTTGCATATCTGTCGGTGGTGCCGGCTTTGGACGACATATGGGCCCGCGAGGCGAAGGCGTTGGGGCTTGCGTTTCGTCCGATCACATCGCGGCTGTTCATGCAGAAGACATTCGATTTGCTGACGCTCGACTATCCCGAACCCGAGACGATCGGGGCCGACCGCCTGGCGGATGCGGCGGCGGCGGTGGATCGGTATGGCGCGCCGACGGTCGTGTGCGACTTCGGTACGGCCTTTACGGCGGCGGCGATCACGCGCGACGGTGTCTGGCGGGGTGGCGTGATCGCCCCGGGTTTCCCGCTGATGCGCGACTATCTCTACGAGCGTACGGCGAAACTGCCGCGGATGAAACTCGGCGGGAGGTGTCCGAAGATCGGCCGCTCCACCGAGGAGGCCATGCGTTTCGGTGCCTTGGTGGGCTATCGTGGCATGGTGCGCGAGATCGTGACGACGCTGAGCCGCAATTTCAAGACGGAGTTCAAATATATCGCCACGGGCGGGTTCGCGAAATGGGTGTTGCGCGATATCGACCTGCCTTTTGTCATTGATCCAACACTCACTTTGCACGGGGCCGGACTGTTGGCCTCGCTCACCACATCGGAAAAGTAACATGAAGAAAATAGCTTTCATCCTTCTCGCCCTTTGCGGAGGTTGCGGCCTTTTCTGGGACGATCCCTACATCCAGGTGACAGATGCCGCGCTCAACTGGTGCGAGATTCACTATTATAACGCGCGGCACGAACCCGTGCGGCGCGATTCGATCCGCCTTTCGGGTACGGGGCTCGTCGAAGTCCGCAGCGGTACGTCACGGCGCGTGGCGGACAGTTTCGCGAAGTCGATGGCCGATCCCACCTGGGACGACCTTCATACGCAGCAGTTCTATGTGGACCCGCAGCACATCCGCGAGGTGATGCAGAGCCTCGTGAACGCCGGCCTCTTCGATCGCGACAAGATGTTTTCCTCGACGAAGTATCCCTCCCCCGGTCGTTTCATCGCTGTGCGTGCGGCGCTGGACAACAAGACGTTCTCCGAGACCTACAACGTGTTCGAGAAAGATCCCGAACTCGCGGAGCGCCTTTTCAACGTCGTACGCGAGTTCAAGCGTCCGACGCTGGGACGCAAGAAATCCATTTACGCCAGGCGCCCGGAGCCGTCGGAAGACGAGGTGAAGGAAAAGGACGCGAAGAATGGGGAGGACGCGAAGGCTTTGAAGGACGGCGAAAAGAAGGAGATCAAGTAATGAGACGGGTTGGCGTTATTGGGGCGGGGCGTTTTGGTTTGGCCTTGGCGCAGGCATTGGCGGAAAGCGGCGCGGAGGTGTTGCTTGTCGAACGCAATGGGGCGCTTGTGCAGAGTGCCTCCACCCTCGTGAGCGGCGCCGTACAGGGCGATGCAACCGTGTCGCGCATTTTGGAAGAGGCGGGCGTCGGTGAGTGCGAAGTCGCGGTCGTGGCGGTGGGGTCGAACATTGAAGCCTCCATCATGGCGACGGCGAACTGCAAGGAGCTCGGTGTCGAGACGGTGATCGCCAAGGCGTCGAGCGAACTGCACGGCAAGATCCTTGAAAAGATCGGCGCAGACCAGGTCATTTATCCGGACCGCGACAGTGCGCGCCATTTGGCGCATACGATTACAAGTCGTGGTGCGTTCGACCTGCTGGAAATCTCCGAAGGATTTTCGATCGCCGAAGTGGACGTGCCGGAGTCTTGTCGCGAGAAGACGCTTGCACAGGCCGACTTGCGCAACAAGACCGGCGTGACGGTGCTTTGCATCCGCCGCCTCGATGAGAATCCGAAAAAGCCGCGTACGGTGATGATTCCCGGTCCGAACGATCAGATCCATTCCGATGACAAGCTCATCGTGTTCGGTACGCGCAAGCAGATCGACGAACTCATCGGAGAGAACTGACGGTGGTCCTTTTCGTGTCGATGACGGCACGGTTTTCGTCACACCTGTGACATTTTGGGCCTGTCACCCTGTGTGGCAGGCTTGATTTGTCGACTGGCACGGGATTTGCTAAAACTGGGCGGAGGATTAGGTATGAACGCAGATAAATATACGACAAAGGTAAGAGAAGCACTTGAAACTGCGCAGAATGTGGCGCGGCACCATGGTCAGCAGCAGATCGACGCGGAGCATGTGCTCTACGCGCTTGTGAAGGATTCGCAGGGGCTCATCCCCAATCTCTTCACGAAGATGGGTGCGGGGATTGGTCCGCTGACGGCTCGGCTCGAGCAGGCGATCAACGACAAGCCGCGGATCACCGGCAACATCGAGATGGACAAGATCTACATCTCGAACGATCTGGCCAACGTCCTGATGAAGGCCGAAGATACGGCCAAGGAGATGACGGACGAATATATGTCGGTCGAACATCTTGTGATCGGCATGCTGCGCGAGGGTAAAAACGCCTGTGCGCAACTTTTGAAGGACGCCGGCGTCGAGGTCCAGCCGTTCCTTGCGGCCTTGCGGGCGGTTCGCGGGAACCAGCGGGTGACAACGGACGATCCCGAGGGACAGTACGAGGCGTTGAAAAAATATGGAACGGACCTCGTCGAACTCGCGCGCTCGGGCAAGTTGGATCCCGTCATCGGCCGCGATACTGAAATTCGCGATGTCATTCGCATCCTGTCCCGTAAGACGAAGAACAATCCCGTCCTGATCGGAGAACCCGGTGTGGGCAAGACGGCCATTGTCGAAGGCCTTGCGCAGCGGATTGTGAAGGGCGATGTGCCGGAAGGCTTGAAGGACCGAACCGTCTTCTCGCTCGATATGACGGCGTTGATGGCGGGTGCGCAGTACCGTGGACAGTTCGAAGAACGCCTGAAAGCCGTCCTGAACGAGATCCGCGCGGCGAATGGACGCATCATTCTCTTCATCGACGAAATCCACACGATCGTCGGTGCGGGTAAGACGGAAGGTTCGCAAGATGCCGGCAATATGCTCAAGCCGATGCTGGCACGCGGTGAACTTCATTGCGTGGGGGCTACGACGCTCGACGAGTACCGCAAGTATATGGAAAAGGATGCGGCGCTCGAACGTCGGTTCCAGCCGGTGCAGGTGGATCCGCCGTCGGAGGAAGATGCGGTTTCGATTTTGCGAGGGCTGAAGGACCGTTTCGAAAAATACCATAACGTGCACATTCGCGATGAAGCGATTGTGAGTGCCGTCACATTGTCGGCGCGCTACATCCAGGATCGTTTCCTGCCGGATAAGGCGATCGACCTGCTGGATGAAGCCTGTGCGTCGATTCGTACGGAGATGGACTCGTGTCCGGCGGAACTCGACGAGGTGTCGCGTCATGTGCGTCGTCTGGAGATCGAGGAAATCGCCCTCAAGAAGGAAACCGACGAGGCTTCGAAGAAGCGTCTCGAGGAATTGCAGAAGGAACTCGCCGAACTGAGGGCGAAGAGCGAGGCGATGACGGCACGCTGGAAGAACGAGAAGGACGTGCTGGAGGAGGTCAAGCGCGTGCGTGCCCAGCTGGACGAAAAACGCCACGCCTACGACATCGCGATGAACGATGGCGATATGGCGAAGGCCAGTCAGCTCAAGTATGGCGATATCATGCAGCTGGAGCAGACGCTCAAGGCGCACGAAGAGGCGATTCAGAAGCAGGGTGGCGAGCAGATGCTCTGCGAGGAAGTGACGGCGAATGAAATCGCCGAAGTCGTTTCGCGCTGGGCGGGCATTCCGGTGACGAAGCTGCTGGCGGGCGAACGGACAAAACTGCTGAAGCTCGCCGAGACACTTCATGCGCGCGTGATCGGACAAGACGCGGCCGTCGAGGCCGTGGCCGATGCGGTCTTGCGCTCGCGTGCGGGCATCAAGAACCGGCAGCGTCCCGTTGGAGCATTCCTCTTCTTGGGGCCGACAGGCGTCGGAAAGACCGAACTCGCGAAGGCGCTGGCAGAACAGCTGTTCGACGATGAAAACGCCATCGTCCGCATCGACATGAGCGAGTACATGGAGAAGCACACGGTTTCGCGTCTTGTGGGCGCGCCTCCCGGCTATGTCGGCTATGAGGAAGGGGGACAACTCACCGAGGCCGTTCGGCGCAAACCCTATTCCGTCGTGTTGCTTGACGAAATCGAGAAGGCGCATCCCGATGTCTATAACCTGCTTTTGCAGGTGCTTGACGACGGCCGCTTGACGGACTCGCATGGGCGTACGGTGTCGTTCCGCAATGCCGTGGTGATCATGACGTCCAATGCTCCGCAGGAGTCGTTGGGACAGATCTTCCGTCCTGAATTTCTCAATCGATTGGACGAACAGCTGGTCTTCCAGAGTCTGGACGCCGACCAGATCAAGGCCATTGTCAAGCTGCAGCTAAAGGACTTCGCCAAGCGTCTGGCCGAGCAGGAACTGGGTTTTGAGATCGACGATGCGGCACTTGCCGTGTTGGCGGAGCATGGCTATGATCCCGCCTACGGGGCGCGTCCGGTCAAGCGGGCCTTGCAGCGCGACTTGGAGACGCCGGTGGCGCGGTCGATCATCGCGGGGCATTACCCGCCGGGTTCAACAGTACGCATCACGGCTGAAAACGGCCAGCTCAAAGAGATGTCGGAGGCGTCATGAAATATCGGATCCATCATAAAGCCGTGACGACCTCGACGAATCTCGATGCGCGCGCCGGTTCGCCCGGCGACGTCTACACCGCCGCCGAGCAGACGTGTGGTCGCGGTCGACTCAATCATCGCTGGTTGTCCCCGCCCGGGGCCAACCTGATGATGAGTGTCGTCCTCGATGTGGAAGGGCTGTTCCCCGAACATGTTTCGACGTTCCCGTTGATGGTGGGGTTGGCTGTTCGCGACGCATTGTTGCGCTTCCTTCCGTCCCGCGCCGAACGACGCGTTCAGTGTGCGGGGACGGTCCCGAATGTGCAGCTCAAGTGGCCGAACGACGTGTGGGTGGACGGACGCAAAATCGCCGGCATCCTGTGCGAACGGAAGGGCGATTCAGTTATTGCCGGCATCGGTGTGAATGTGAACCAGACCTCGTTTGACGCGGAGATCGCGGATCGTGCGACCTCTTTGGCGAATGTACGGGGCGTCGGTGGACTCGTCTCCGTCGACATGGTGCGAGATGCCGTTCTGGAGGCGCTGGACAAACGGTTCTCCGACTGGCGGGCGAAGGGATTCGTCTATTTGCACGCCGACTATGTGGCGGCCGATGCGCTGGCAGGGCGGACGATTTCGGTTCGCCAGACAGACGATGATGCGGCGCCTGTGACCGGCCGATGCGACGGCGTGATGCCAGATGGAACCTTGCTCGTTGCCGGCACGCCGATCTTTGCCGGCGAAGCGCACATCGAGCTGTAAGCGAACCTCACTTGCGGTAGCGGTGGGTTGACTCGTTGCGGCCGTGTTTGGTTTCGGCTTGCGCGGCTTCCGCTTTCAGGCGCAGATAGGCAAGCCAGCGGTCTTCGGCGAGCGAACCGTCTGCGAGGGCCGCCTTGACGGCGCAGCCGGGTTCCGTGTCGTGGCGGCAGTCGGAGAATCGGCAATGGGCGAAAAGCGACTCGACGTCCGTAAAGGCGTCGGCAATGCCCTCGTCGGCTTCCCACATGCCGATTTCGCGCATGCCGGGCGTATCGATGACCAACGCGCCGCAGGGAAGGCGTACGAGTTCACGTTCGGTCGTGGTGTGGCGACCTTTGGCGTCCCATTCACGGATCTCAAGCGTGGGCATGAGCTCGTCACCGGCGAGGGCGTTGATGAGAGACGACTTGCCGACGCCGGATGAACCGATGAAGGCAAGCGTGCGGCGCGGCTGGACATACGGCGCAAGGGCGTCGAGTCCATCGCCGGTGAGGGAGGAAATCGGCAATACCTCGACGTCTCCCGCATGCGCACGCGCTTCGGCGAGCAGACGGTCCCGTTCGGCGGCATCCACAAGATCGCATTTCGTCAGCAGCACCACGACGGGCGCACCCGAGGCGCGTCCCAGTGAAAGGAAGCGTTCGAGCCGACGCACGTTGAAGTTCTGGTTGGCCGATGTGAGGAAGAACAGCGTATCGAAGTTGACGGCGATTGTCTGGGCGCGACGTCCTTCGGATCCTGCGGCGGCACGTTCGAATTTTGAATGGCGCGGAAGCGTCGCAAGGATGCGGCTTTCACCGTGGGGATTCCACTTGAGCACCACGAAGTCGCCCGTGGTGGGGATGACGGCGTCGGGCTTGCCGTGAAAGGCTGAGGCCTTCTTGCGCGCGATGCCTTCGCCTGCATCGCAGAGAATGCGGTAGTAGTCGCCCCAGGTGCCGAGCACGCGTGCGGGACAGGTTCCGGCACCCGGTACGGGCGTGCCGTCATAGCCGTAGTCTGCAACCGTCATTGACGCGTGACCTTCGTATTGCGGAACGTGTGGGGATTGGGGCTGACCTTGATCGGCTTGCCGCTCAGCACCTTCACGTTACGCAGGACCACTTCTTCCGTGACCGTGTAGGGGAAGGGTTCGGGTGCGGCACCGGGTTTGTCGCTCGGCTTGATATTGCCGAAGATATAGGGTCCGCCGGCTCCTTCGGGTAGACGCGAGTCGTCGATGGTGAGACCGTCCACAATGAGACGGCGCGGCATGAAGCACGGATAGCCGAAGTCGTGCTGGCCGTTGTGGTGGCCGCCGACGATCTGCGCGCCCCACTTGGTGCGGGGCTTGAACACGCAGTTCTTGATGATGAAGTCGCCCCGCCAGTTGCTGCCGTAGTCTTCGCGCAGGTTGAAGAACGCACCGTGGCCGTGAACGGTCGTGTCTTCTACGAGGAAGGTACCGTAGCCGATGGCGTTGATGCCCATGTGGCCGAGTTCGCAATGGCGCACGGTCGCATTCGCCACACCCATGTGCGCGTCGAAGCGGGAGAACGAACAGTGGTCGAAGAGCAGGTTGCGGCAGAAGTTCGAGCCGAAGAGCCCCCAGTAGCGCGTGTCGTTGATGTCCGTCGTCTGACGGCAGTTGATGAACGAGACGTTGATGGCGTTGCCGCAGTTGAGGTCGTAGGAACCCATGCTCACGGGCCGGCCGGCGGAGCCGATTGTCCGATAGGTGCGGTGGGCGGTCAAGACGCAGTTGGAGACGACGACATTGGCGCAGGCGCTCACGGAGATGAAGCCGCCGTAGGGCGCGCCGTGGTCCAGTTCGCCCGTCACGTCGTGGCGGAGGCCGATGAGGCGTACGCTCGACCGGTTCACGTTGATGTTGCGCGCATGGTAGTGGTATTGCGACGCGCATTGATTGGCGATGGTGGTGAAGTGTCCGCCCGTGATCGTGAGCGGTTTCGCTTCCAGCGGAAAGGCGAGGGCTTTCGTCACGGCCTTGAACGCCTGCGTGAGCGGCGTTTGAGGGTCGATGCTTCCGTCGGCGCCGACGAGCAGCATCTCGCGTTGCGCCGTGCCGTTGTTCTGGTTCGCGCCATAGCGGATGAAGTGGCGCACCGTATTGTTTTCAAGACTCAGCAGGCAGGCGCACGGCAGCTTGGCCGTAATACGTTTCACGTTCGTGTCGAGCGCACCGATGCCGGTGACGGGAACGGGCTTGCGGCTCGGGGCGATTGTGAAGATGGAGGTCGTGTACTTTTCGCAGTCGACGTCGTCGATGATGAAGTTCGCCGTGCCGAAATCGACATCCGTCTGGATGATGGCCGTTTTCGCGGCCTTGCCGATGAAGTAGGTCTTGCCGGCGGTTGCGCGTACGGGAAGATTCCGCTTGTTCGCCGCCGCGTGTGCGGCGACAATGGCGGGCATGTCGTCCGTTTTGCCGTCGCCGACGGCGCCGAACTCTTCATAGGTGATAAACGACGCGGACGCGGCACTCAACGCGACGCCACAGCCAAGGAGAAGAAAGATGATATTTTTCATACGGGTATTATACCATAAAAATGCTATAATGGTGGCGAGAGGAGAAACAGATTAGATGACACTGTGGATGACACTTGCGGTCCTCGGCGGACTGCTGTCGCTGCTGGGGTTGGTCGGTTGCGTGGTGCCGATCATCCCCGGGCCGATTCTTGCCTACAGTTCGTTGTGGTTGCTGGTGTTGTTCGGCTATCCGCCGACGATCAAGGAGCTGCTCGTCGGCGGGGCCGTGGTGGCGTTCGTGACGATCATCGACTACGTCTTGCCAAGCGTGTGCGCGAAAAAGTTCAAGTGTTCGCGTTGGGGTGTTGTCGGGTGCGTGGTGGGGAGCCTCGTCGGTCTCTTCTTCATGCCGATCGGACTCATCCTGGGTCCGTTCCTGGGGACGGTCGCGGGCGAACTCCTTGCGGGCAAGAACATTTTCGCGTCGTTGAAGGGCGGCGTCGGGGCGTTGATCGGGTACGTCCTCTGCCTCGGCCTGAAACTCGCGGCGGTCGGTCTCTTCGCCGTCTGGTTCTACTACGCGCTTCCTCCGATGCCGTGAGACTAA
>JAKSOY010000169.1 GCA_024405255.1 Kiritimatiellia bacterium | reverse complement strand
GAGAGGTATATTATACCACATCCGCCGCCCATCGTCCACTTTTCAACTTCCTTGTCAGATATTCCAAAAATATCGCACGACTGCGGCTGTCGCCGCCGTCGAGCGGCATTTTCGGCATATTCCTCCAGCTCGGCACCGATGTCTCCGCCATTCGGACGCACAGGCCCCCTTACCCCCGCGCCGTCCGCGGGGGCCAGGCCTCTCGGCGATGTCTTCTCGGTGCCGCCGCTTCCGATCGCAGGCTAAAGGTTCTTCCGGCTCATCAGCGCATGGCGGGGCTCGAGCATGACGCATCCGAAATAGCGGACGTACGTCCTGATCATCTCGCACCAGAGAAGCTGCGTCATCTTGCGGCAGCCGACTTCCAGACGCAGCAGAAAACCGCGCTGGAACATCTGCCAGATCGTCCACGCCATCATCATCAGGCAGTACCAGACCCGGTTCGCGTCCGTCCTGTTCACGAAGCGATGCTTCAGCCCGACCTCGACGCGCTTCTGCTCCTTGAACACGTTCTCGATGTTCCATCGGCGACGCCCCCAGCAGAACACCTCGTCAGCCGCGTCGATGTTGGCGATCCGGAGGTTGGTCGCGAACATCCCGACGTACGGCTTCCGCTTCCTTCCCGTCTTCGTCAGGTCGCCCAGAAACGAGATTTCGCCCCAGACGACGTTGACCGCATACCTGTCGGCCACGTTCGTCTCGACGCCGTCGACCCACTTCATCTCCCCGCACCTCGGCCTCCCGTCGGCCTTGAGAAGCCCGCCGCCCCGGCACATCCCGCCCGAGAGGTGCCGCACGACGTCGTCGTAGACGTCCGGCGTGCGCCCCCTCTTGAACGTCGTGATGTACTTCCATCCGTGCTTCTCGCAGATCCGCCAGACCGGATCGCACCCGTAGAGCGCGTCGCCGACGAGGCAGAGCGGGTACTTCTTCATGAGCGACTTCAGGACGGGCGCCATGCGCTTGAACGCGTTGATCTCGCAGTCCTGCTTCTCCTTCTTGTCGTCGTAGGGCTCGACGTCCTCGGTGCATACCGTGATCGCCATGCCGGTCTTCGTGATGAGCTTGGCCTCGAGCGCCACGGTCTTCTTCTCCAGCTTCGTCAGCGCCTCGCCCCTGCTGCAGCGCCTCTCGTCGCGGTGCACCGCGTCCACGGCAAGGCAGTAGAATCTGCCGAAAAGCCGGTCCCCCTCGAAGAACTTCGCGTTCAGGAGGCGCTTGACCAGCTTCGCGTTCACGATCCGCACCTTCTCGAAGTCCCACTCCCTCGTGCGGTAGACGAGCGTGCCCGTGCAGGCGGTGGTGAACTTCTCCCGCTCCGGCCACCAGTCCTGCCCCGACAGGTACAGCATCGACGCCGCCAGCGCCTCGCTGTTGCGGCATCCGTCCGCGGCGTTCCTCGAACGGCACTTGAGCGCCGTCGTCGCCAGCAGCGTGACGACGACGGTGTCGTCCATGTAGAGGCACTTCGACTCGTCGTGGCCCCCGTAGACGTCCCTGAACTCGGGGCGGAGGATCCTCCACACCCTGCGGAGATGCTCCGCGAACTCCGCTACCGCCTCTTCGACGTCCGGGTCCCGCGCCGGACGGGCGCCGGGGCGTCCTTCCGGGTGGCCTCCGACTTCGACGCCCGCGACGCATTCCCGCGCCTCGCGGAGTAGGCGCATGTGCTCGCGCTCCCGCTCCGCGGCCTCCCTCTCGGCGCGCCGGCGCGCTCCCCGGCGAAGGCGTTCGCGAACGCCTCCCTCGCCGCCGAAGAGAGCTCCTTCAGCGCCGAGCGCACCTCCTTCCAGAGCGCGATCGCCTCCGTGACCTCGGCCACGTGCCGCGCCGGCACGTACATCGTGCGGGTCTTCCCGTCCGCCTTGTCCGTGAGCTGCCAGTGTTCCGACCCGCCCCGCATGCTGACGTTGAGCGAGCCCTCCAGCAGCATGCCCCGGCCGATCATCCGCTTCAGGGCGCTCGCCTTCGAGGCGCAGGCCCTCCTGTCCGTTTTTTTAATTTTCATATGGAATGTAATTATACTTACCTTTTTGGGAAAAGTCAAGGAGATTTTCGCGGAAAAAGAAGGAAAAGTTTCAAGGGCCGCACGCATGGCAGCGCGCGGCCCTTGAAAACCGGCCAGAACGGCGTCAATTTACATAGAAGGATTCAAATGTTTTGGAATATCTGAATTCAAGACATGCAATTGGCGGAAACAGGCCGAAAGGCTTAAACGGATCGTCCATGGGCGTATGGACCTCTACCCTCTTCATAGATCGGGTGGGCCATAGTCGTTTTCGCCTTTGGTTCCAGGGATTAGGCCAAGAACGATGAAAAAGAATGAAACCATTCCTTCGGTGATAGATGCCATCCATTCGTGTCCGAACAATCCATCGATCCACATGGACACCCAAAACTGAAACAACGAATACCATAAGAGACAAAAGCCAGAAAGGTTGATGTCATGGAAGCGGCGAGGTATGGTCATGAACAGAATAAAGAGAACAGCCCCCAACAACAAGAGCGGCAACACCCCCATGGTCAAGACGATGAACAAAGGGCAGCTCAGACAGATAGCGGCCAGCATCAGAGCCGCAAACAAATACACCCAATAGGTTGTGCGGTTGTACCTGTCGGAGGTCTTGATCGGCAAGAGACAACCCATGCAGCCAACTCGTTCGTCCTGCGGTTTCCATCGAGAACTTCCACCGCTCTCCGGTTGACTGTCAATGTGTTCATCCTCGTCCATCTCGCGCGTACCTCGCAAACTCTTTCCCTTTAGCGATTCCAGCCGTGCGCATCCGCGAAATCGGCATAGAGCATCCAGTCGGGCGGATTGATGAAATGGCCGCCATCGTGGATGTGGTAACCCACATATCCCGTATGATCGGCCGCGCCCTTCTGCGGATAGGCCGTGAGGGAGAGGCCCGTAAGGCCGTAGGCCCGCCACAATTCTCCTGCGCGCCGCGCGGCCTCGAATTCGCCGAGCGGACCCGCCCCGAAGTCTTTCGTGCCGCTCGCCACGTACACAAGCCGCGGCGCAGTGAGCCGGATCAAATCGTCCGCATCGTGCTCGAGCATCGTTTCACGTCCCGAAAGTTTCAGGAAATTCGGACAGAAGAAATTGTAGCTCGTCGCTTTCACGAAGATATCCACCTGTTCCGAACCGGGCGTGCAGAATTCATTCAAGTGGGCACCGCCCGTGCCAGAACCGTTCGCGATCGCGAGCGCGATGCGCTCGTCGATGGCCGAGGCCCAGAGCGTCGTCTTCCCGCAGCGGGAATGTCCCACCACCGCGATCCGCTGACGGTCGAGTTCCGGACGCGTCTCCACCCAGTCGATGATCCGCGAAATCCCCCACGCCCAGGCGCCCACGCGTCCCCAGCCATCGGGTTTGTCCCAGCCGCCATACTCCTTGAGAACGCCGCCGATGTGCTTGCCCGAGGAGACGGACTCGTTGGGCGCGATGTCGTCGATGTCGCACTTCACCACCGCATAGCCGCGCTTCGCCATTTCCTCGTACGGCACCACATATTTCCAGCGACCCGTAATATGCACAAACACGGGAACCGGATGATCGGGCGACGCCCCCTCCGGCAGTTTGACCGTGAGGTTCACGCGAATGCGTCCGTCCGCACAGGAGAAGCCCGTTTCGTCGAATTTCAAATCCGCAGGACGCCCCACCGGCGCACGGCCATAGAAGTTTTCCTCGAACCACGCCCGCACATCGGCTCGGTGCGCTTCCCACTGCTTGCGGCGCAAATCGTAGACGGCCGCAGCAGGCGTATGGATCACACCGCGCGCCGAGGGATCGTCCCGCGTCGGCGCAAGTACGGACCATTCGATCGCCGCGGCTTCCGCCGCCGCGCGAGGGGGACGCTCTTCGGCGAAGTAGCGCTCGCTCTTGAGAAGCGGCAGATCGCCCACCTTCTTTTCCGCAAACACTTCTTCGAGGCGGTTGAGGAACGCGCGCGTGAGTTCCGCGCCTTCGACGAGACGCGCGCCATGCAGGCCCTTCTCCTGTACCTTTCCAACCTCGTCCAACGCCGCCGCAAGCGCCTGCTGGCGCGCGGCCACGAGACGCGTGAACTTCGCACGGGCCTTCGCCGTCCTCACCTGCTGACCGAGAAGCTGCGGGAGATAACTCGGCGGCGCCGGAAGCGCAGTTTTGAGTCCGCCGGACCACGACCGCCCGTCAAAACGCGAGAGAAGACCGTCCCACTCCGTCATCTGATCGACGAGCGCAGGCGAGATCGCGCCAAACGTACGCGCCACGGCTTCGGCATAGTCCTTCTCCGGGTCGGGATCCGGCTTCAAAAATCGCTTCGCCGCAAAATCGAAGAGCGGCGCCTGGAGGTATTTCGGGGCCTGACGAACGGACCACGAGGTGAGGCAATAGCCGGCGAAGCTCTCCTTCCGCGCGAGCTCGGCCGAGGCCGCGATGTTGTCCGCGTGGAACCGAAAGCGCGGCAGGAACGGACCATCCCCTGCGCTGTTCGACGATGGACAGAGGAAGATGCGGAACCCGAGTTCCTTGAGGGACTCAAAGCCCGTCCAACGGAGCTTGTTCTTGCCGTTGTAACTGTAGTCCCAGAACCAGATCGTAAACGTGCGTGGAATCTTCGCCGTTTCGGTCTTGTTCTTTTCGCCCAGGATCATGTCGCACCACACGCCGGGATGAATGCCCTTGGCGACGATTTCGGACGAAACGTCCTTGAGATGCTCGGCATAGAGGTCCATGCGGCCGCGCTTGCTGCACACAGGACACGTTCCGAAAGTATAGGCCTCGTCGCCGCCGAGGTGGAATTCCTTCACATCGGGGCCGAACAGGTCCAGATATTCGTGGATCATTCGCTTCTGGAAGGCACGAACCTCCGGCTTCGACACACAGTAGCACGAGGAAAGCTCCGCCCGCTTCTCCATCCACTCCGGATGACGCCCGCGCATGAGCACGTACTCGGCGTGTCCAAACGTCTGGAAAAGCGGAATCGGCGCAAGTCCTAGACGCTTCGCCTCGGCCAGGATCGCCTTGAATTCCGCCTTGGTAAAGGCCTCGGGATGGACGCACTCGGGACAAGTCTCCCACTTGACCTTGTCTTCGATTTCCCAGAGGATCGCATTATATCCGCGCGCCGCCGCCGAGCGAAGAACCTTCACCACCGCTTCGCGTTTCAGCTGAAGACTGTTGAAATCAAGATGCAGCGCCAAAGTCGGCTGCTCGGCCCGAACGCCCCAAACGAGGGCCACCATGAAAAACAATGCTGCTAGCTTATTCATTCTGTTCCTTTACCGTATCCAATCGGACACACTTGACTTTTTCACGGTTCAACTCTTTAACAGTCTCGCGCTGCCCACGAGAGGCCATCAGAGCGAGTTCACTGGATTCGATCGCCCCAGATCGGAACGACGGCTTCGCCTCCGGCCGCTTCGACATCCGCTTTCGCCTTGAACGCATTATTCCACGTCCACCGAGCATGCCCCTTCGCATGTCCAAGTTCGTTGATATGCGCAACCACCGTACGTACCGGCTTGAAGCGCTTCACGCCGTCGGCCACCTTCATTCCACAATAGGGATGGACGATCCAGAGGTCGGGCCGGCGCGTGGGATTGAGTTTCTGCACATTGCAACAGTCACCGGTATGGTAGATCACGAAATCGCCAATGCGGATTTCATACGGAGATGTGAAATCAATCAGTTTCGCGTTGTGGTCAGTGAACGAGGCACGAATCTCGACGTCCTTCAAGTTGAACACCTTGGGCGCGCGCACGAGTCCGCGTGCCTCTGGATCCTTCACGCCGGCATTGGGCAGGAAATTCGAAATGACCACCTTCCCCGCGCCGTCGATGGCCTTCACGTACGGATTCGTATAGTGGTCGCCGTGACGGTGGGTGATGAGCGCGAAGTCGACGAACGGCGCGATCTGCGGGGCCTTCTGGTGGCGCAGGTCAATCGTAAAACACGCCTCTTTCGTTTTCACGACGACGCCCATGTTGTAGACGAGCCACACGGCTGGCTTCGGACCTGTGACCACCGTCTCGCGCACCTCTTTCAACACCTTGTCGAAGGCGGCATCAAGCCGGCCGAACACAAACTTCTGCGCCGGCGTCGAGAGGCCCTTGGCGCCCTTCTTCTGGTAAAGCCGATAATCATCCGGCGTTACCTGGTCAATGGCGGTCTGAAGTTCCTTGTACTTGTCGACAGGCGTCGCCGCGCTCCAACCGCGCGCCGCCGCAAGAGCGGCCGCCGCGGCAACGAGTGACTTGAGAAAATCTTGACGTGTTTGCTGATTTGTCATTGATCTATCGCTCTCTGGTTCATCACCTAAGCACTATGTACCTGAAAAAAAACATACGCAATCATTGTCGCATTTTTCCAATTGGAATACAAGTGGAAAATAGCACACCCCCCTTTGCCAGGTATAACACTTCACTCTAGGCACAATAAAGCAAATGGTTTAGAATGTTTCGTGCTTTGGGGAACCAATGCATCAAAGGGGCAGGGGGTTCAGGGCCTGTACAGCCCAAGTGGAAAACCGCATTCCCCCTGCCCCTTGTGATACTCATGCTCCCGTTTCAGTCGCATATACTTCTGGTTAGCTCAATTTCAGTTTTCATTTTCGTGATCTCCCATTTTCTGCAGTTCATGGTAGAGCGATCCAATCGTCGCCTTCATCTTCTCGAACCCGTCATTCTTTTGAAGCGTCTTCTCATCCATATAGACACGCTTGTTCACCTCAATCATCAGCGAATGCCCGATGTACCCCATTGGTGCCAAGGCGTTGGCGAAAGGCCGATTGAAAGCAACCGCATACCCAACATCTCGGAACCTCCTCTCGACTTGTCCAATCGTCTGCAGCGACGGTTTCGACTCATCGTCGTTGAATCCGATGCACACGTCGACGTCGGGGGCGATGTCGGACGGGAAGGAATGGCAATCAATGATGATTGCTACGCCATCTTGCGCCGCCTCGAGAATTTCGGCGCGGTATCGATACCACTCCGAAAGACATCCGTTCCGCACGATGGTACTGCCAAGGATCATGTCCCGTGCCTTATTGTCGCCTCCGATATGCGCAAAGTTGCAAAGCCGGTCCTTTTCCCCCTCCAGGCGTTCGACATCGCACTCAAGGCGACAGACGTTCGCCTTCACAATGGCGACACCGGGCATGTCGAGACCGAACAGTTCGTCCGTGAACCAATCGACATAACGGTCACGCCATTGCCGTGCGGCTTCGTTGTGCTGCCACTGCCAATAACGAGCTCGGCCCACGCTGTGTGGAATGGCCGCCACAATCTTCGTATATTCCGGTTTTATCTGCTGTACCATCATGTTGGTCCTTTCATGTTCGGTCCATCATGAGGGCACTCTGCCGCAAAACAACAAGCCGCACATCCCATTTCAAGACGTGCGGCCATCCGTAACAATGTTTTCCTTTCGGACACATCCAGCTTGCGCTGATCCACCGTGGTGTTACACTCGGTTGGCGTCCCCGCTTTCGCGAAGACCTCATGATGTCTTGAACACCTCGTATTTTACCATAATGCGGATTTGATTACAAGAGGAGTTTTCAAAAATCGAAGCCGTTCATTGATGTGGTGCCAAAGGGTGCCACTCCGATAGATTTTGGTCCATCATCAAAATCAATCCCATTATATCTATCAAGCTATCAATCCCATAAGACCCATAGGACCTATCACAAGAGATCGGTCCTATCGGTCCCATCTGTCCTAAAAACAAAAAACAGGCACCCTGCATTGCATGATGAATGCCTTGATTTTTTCGCTAGGACAGATAGGACGGATCGGACGGATGGGACCGATTCTTTTTGTTTCTGGGATTGATAGGAGAGATGGGATTGATTCGGATAGGTCTCATAGGATTAGCATAGGATTGATTTTCATAATTGAATCGTAGAGCTAAAAATGAGTCACTCATTGATGAGGTGCCAAAGGGTGCCGCTCCGATAGATTTTGGTCCATCATCAAAATCAATCCCATAAAACCCATCTGACCTATCAAGCTATCAATCCCATAAGACCGACAGGACCTATCACAAGAGATCCGTCCTATCGGTCCCATCCGTCCCATCTGTCCTAAAAACAAAAAGCAGGCACCCTGCATTACATGATGAGTGCCTTGATTTTTTGTTCTTCAGGCATAAGTGTGGGTCTGTCGAGTGTCGGGCTCTTTCCATTATGTACGCAGATGCCTTCGGCATACGCGGTTTTGGCGAAATCCGATCCGGCTACGACGCCCGCGCCATAGGCAATTCAATGGCAGTCTTTGACAGTCTGTTTGCGCGCGGGCTACGCCGGAATCGGATTTCGCCAAGATGTCCGTGCCGTCGGCCCCTTAAGAATCACACGACCGGCTCCACTCCTTAAAAGCATCGGCCCTCCAAAGGACAAACTTGTCGAAAACCGTTTGTGGCGTAGCCCTCGCCGTAAATGTGGTTCTCTGCCTTGTCTATGAATTGCGACTGGGCGAGGGCGTTGTAGCCACAACGGTTTTCGGCAAATACTGCGTATGCCGAAGGCATCTGCGTACTTCATAAGGCCTTGAAAGGCAAAAGGCAACCCACACTTATGCCTGAAGAGTCTGATTTTTTCGCTAGGACGGATCGGACGGATGGAACCGATTCGTATTGGCGCTTTTGATCCTATAGCATCCTCTCCACACTCTCCGCGTGAGCATTAACGAAAAGGATGGATAAAATTGACAACAGACACCGATGTCCGCCGATTTTCCATCGCCACCGTAAAAAGAGACGCCGTTTTTCCATTAGCAATGGAAAATACGACGAAGTTGTGCCATGAACGCCATCAAAAGAGCCATCACCCCAGCAAAGGGAAGTTTTTTTTCTCTTTGGACCCCGTGGAACTGGAAAATCCGTCTGGATCAAAGACCGATTCCCGAATGCTCTCACAATCTCGCTTTTGAATGTCGCGAAGCGTCGCCAGATGAAGGCGAATCCTCAGCTTTTGCGTTCGCTTGTCGAGGGGAGTGCGGGTGTAAAAGACATCGTGATTGATGAAATCCAGCGCGTTCCCGAACTCCTGGATGTTGTCCACTCGCTGATGGACGAAAAACGCGGCTATCGTTTTATCCTGACAGGTTCGAGCGCCCGCAAGCTGAAGCGAAATGCCTCCGCCGACTTGCTGGGAGGCCGGGCGGTTTTGCGGTATTGCCATCCGTTTATGGCCTCCGAACTAGGCGAGGTGTGTTTGCTGATATGTCATTGATCTATCCCTCTTTGATCCATCAACGGAGATAGAAAAACGTACCTTCCGGCGGCGCGACATCGAGTGTAAGATGGTCAAAATCGGCCCCGAACAATTTATCGACATTACCACAGTTGCTACCGCGTACGCCCACATAGAGTTGCCGCTCGCGCGGAATGGTCTTCACGCCCATTTCCGTCCAGGCCGTCCCATCACGCGAATAACTGAAGGCCAACGCACGCGACTGCAGGGACTCGTCGTAGTAGCCGCGAACCTTGAGCCAAATGGGCATCATGCCCTCCGACGTCGCATTCACCTTGTAATCATGTGCAATGTTTCGCGTATCATCTGTGAAATCGTCGCCGCCGATTCCCAC